>NZ_CP072156.1:450000-467500 GCF_019355735.1 Rhizobium sp. B230/85 | reverse complement strand
CAATGCAGACCGTCGCAGATTGCTGCTGCAGGAGTACGGGATCTTCCTTGCCTTCCTGCTGCTGTCGCTCATCCTTTCCGTGTCGAACGAATACTTCCTGACGTCCGGGAATATCTCGAACATCCTGCTGCAGACCTCGATCAACGGCGTGCTGGCGATCGGCATGACCTTCGTGATCCTGACGCGCGGCATCGACCTGTCGGTGGGCTCGGTAGTGGCCCTGACCGGCATCGTCAGCGCCAGCCTGGCGACGACATCGGCGACGGCCGGCGTATCCGGCGCGCCCTACCCGGCCTATGTGGCCCTTGCCGCCGGGATCCTTGTCGGTCTTGCCTGCGGCACCATCGTCGGCATCATCGTTTCGCGCTTTTCGGTCCCCGCCTTTGTCGCCACTCTCGGCATGCTGTCTGCGGCTCGTGGCATGACCCTCATCTATGGCGGTGGGAAACCTGTTCCGGGCCTGACGCCGGAGTTTCGCTGGATCGGCACCGGCAATATCATCGGCATTCCGATGCCGGTCGTCATCCTGGCGGTGGTCTTTCTGGTGTCCTGGTGGGTGTTGAACCGGACGCGGTTCGGCCGCTACATCTATGCCGTCGGTGGCAACCCGCATGCGGCAAAGACGTCCGGCATCAACGTCACCCGTATCCGCTTCGTTGTCTATACCATCTCGGGCGCCCTTTCGGGTCTCGCCGGCATGATGCTGTCGGCGCGCACCGGCTCGGCCCTGCCCCAGGCGGGCGTTGCCTATGAACTCGACGCCATCGCTGCCGTCGTCATCGGCGGGACGAGCCTGTCTGGCGGCGTCGGGCGCGTCACCGGCACGCTGATCGGCGCGCTGATCATCGGGGTGATGAACAACGGTCTCGATCTGCTCGGCATCCAGTCCTATTACCAACAGGTCCTCAAGGGCGCCCTTATCGTTGGCGCCGTGATGCTCGACCAGAAACGAAATCACGGTCAGTGACCGCAGCAATTCGGGCGGCAACCGCTGCCCGCAACAAAACGGCATGCCAGATGGCAGCCGGGATTCTCTATGGAGGAGAAAGAGATGAAGAGACTGTTGATTGGACTTATCGCCAGCGTCGCCATTCTTGCGGCGCCGGCCATGGCGCAGGACAAGAAACTCAAAATCGGGGCGACGACCTACGGCCTCAACGCCGAATTCATGCAGCTCTGGTCGGCGGCGCTGAAACAGCATCCCGCCGTCAAGAGCGGCGACGTCGAACTGACCGTCTTTGACGGCCGCTATGACGCGCTCGTGCAGCAGGAACAGTTCAACACGATGATCACGCAGAAGTTCGATGCGATCATCTTCGTGCCGATGGATGTCGAAGCCGGTGCTGCGGCCGTTCAGGCGGCCCACGACGCCGGCATCCCCGTCGTCGGCTCGAACGCTCGCGTCAATTCGGACCTGTTGACATCCTATGTCGGCTCGAACGACGTGCTGGCCGGCGAGATGGAAGCCAAGGCCGTGCTCGACAAGATGGGCTGCAAGGGCAATCTCGTCATTCTCGAGGGACCGATCGGTCAATCCGGCCAGATCCAGCGCCTCGAAGGCAACCAGAAGGCGCTGAAAGCCTGCCCCGATGTCAAGGTTCTGGAAACGCAGACGGCCAACTGGTCGCGCGCCGAAGCCCAGACGCTGATGGAGAACTGGCTGACCTCCCACCCTGGTCAGATCCAGGGTATCATCGGCCAGAACGACGAAATGGCATTGGGCGCCATCGAGGCGATCAAGGCAGCCAAGCTGAAGGTCTCCGACTTCGCCATTGCCGGCGTCGATGGGGTGACGGATGCAATCAACGCCGTCAAGGCAGGCCAGATGGCATCGATCCTGCAGGACGGCAGCGCCCAGGCACAGGGCGCGCTCGACGTCGCCATAAAGGCAGCCCGGCCGGACTACAAGCCGGTATCAACGGTCTGGACCCAGTATCCCGACATGAAGTGGAATGACGGCAAGGAGAAGGATTACCTGGTTCCGTGGACCAAGGTTACGCCGGAGAATGCCGACAAGCTGCTGGAATCGCGCAAGTAGGAAATGGGTGAAAGGGGCGGCCACGCCGCCCCGATCCCGATAGACGAGAGTGGAGCACAATGACCGATACCGCTTTGCAGATAGACCTTAATTTCCCGCTGACCGGCAAGATTGCGCTGGTGACCGGCGGCGCCTCCGGCATCGGTGCGGCCATTGCCGACGCATTTTCTTCCAAGGGCGCTACAGTTGCCGTGCTCGACATCAATGCCGATGTCGCTGCTGAAAAAGCCAGATCGCTCGGACATGGCGCAAGACCGTTCGTCTGCGACGTATCGAGCCCGCAATCGGTCGAAAAGGCAGTTGCCGACGTTCTGGCTGCCTTTGGCGGCATCGACATCGCGGTCAACAGCGCCGGCGTCGTCTATCTCGCGCCGGCCGAAGACCTGTCGCTCGACCATTGGGACAGAACCATCAACATCAATCTGAAGGGCAGCTTTCTCGTGACCCAGGCGGTCGGGCGGGCGATGATCGCCGCCGGCAAGGGCGGCAAGATCGTCAACATGGCCTCCCAAGCGGGAACGGTTGCGATCGAGGAGCATGTGGCCTATTGCGCTTCGAAATTCGGCGTTATCGGCATGTCGAAGACCTTTGCAGCAGAATGGGGCAAGCATGGAATTTGCGTCAACACGATTTCCCCGACCGTGGTGCTGACGGAACTCGGCAAGAAGGCCTGGGCCGGTGAGAAGGGCGAAGCTGCCAAGAAAAGAATACCGAACGGGCGCTTTGCTTATCCGGAAGAAGTGGCTGCCGCAGCAGTGTTCCTGGTTTCGAACGGCGCCGACATGATCAACGGGGCCGATCTTCTGATCGATGGCGGCTACACCATTCTCTGAGCGACAGCCTGGAATTTCAAGGAGACATTATGCAGAGATTTATCAATGATCCGGACCAGGTCGTCGAAGATACCGTCAAGGGCTTCGTCAAGGCTCATTCCGACATCCTTCGCGTCGGGCAGAACCCGCGCGTCATCGTCGCCAAGGATGCCCCTGTTGCCGGCAAGGTCGGTGTCGTCACCGGTGGCGGCTCCGGCCATGAGCCGGGGTTCATGGGCTATACCGGCCGGAACATGTTGGATGCGGTGGCCGTTGGCGAGCTTTTTTCCTCACCGACCGCAAAGAGCTTTCAGGATGCCTTCCGCGAGGCCAATGGCGGCGCCGGCGTGGTGTGCCTCTATGGCAATTATGCCGGCGACAACATGAATGTAAAAATGGCGATCCGGCTCGCGGCCAAGGAGGGTATCGAGGTCGCAACCGTCGTTGCCAATGACGACGTGTGCTCCGCGCCACCGCATGAGCGGGAGAAAAGGCGTGGCGTGGCGGGCGAGATCTTCATGTGGAAGATCGGCAGCGCCCGGGCATCGCAGGGCGGAAGCCTCGAGGAGGTCCGTATTGCGGCCCAGAAGGCAATCGACAATTGCCGCTCGATCGGTGTCGGCCTTGGTCCCTGTACGTTGCCGGCAGTCGGTCACCCGAACTTTCAGATCGAACCCGGGACCATGGAAGTGGGCATCGGCCACCATGGCGAACCCGGCGTCCGCGTCGAACCACTGAAGACGGCACAGGAGATTGCACGCGACATGTGCAAGATCGTGCTGGACGACCATAATCTTCCGACGGGAACAGAGGTTGCCGTTCTGGTGTCGGGTCTGGGTGCCACGCCGCTGAACGAGTTGTATATTCTCAACGACACGATCGAGACGGAAATCACCGCCCGAGGCCTGGTCATTAACAAGACCTATGTCGGCAACTACTTCACGTCGCTGGAGATGGTCGGGGCGACGCTGACCGTCATGGCGCTCGACGACGAAACCAAGGCGCTGCTCGCGGTCGATGTCGACTGCACCATGAAGCTTTGAGGAAAACCCACATGCAGACGTTCAAGAACACCTCCGCCGCGCCGATCGTATTGTCCATTGCCGATCGCATCGTCGAAAATCGGGCCTATCTCAGCGAGATCGACGGGAAGATCGGCGACGGCGACCACGGCGTCAATATGGCAAAAGGTTTCGGCATGGCGGCGGAACGGTTGAAGGGGCAGGATGCTAGCCTCGGCCAGTCCTTCGAGATACTCGGCTCCGTGCTGATGAACGAAATTGGTGGCTCGATGGGACCGCTCTACGGCGTGATGTTTACCGAATTCGCCGAGCAGCTCGAAGGTCGCGAAGATATCGATCCTAAAACATTCAGCGCGATGCTGCATGCCGGGCTTGACGGCATACAGTCCATCGGCTCCGCCAAGGTGGGCGACAAGACGCTGCTCGATGCACTCGTACCCGCCATCGAGGCTTTCGACGACGCCGTCGCATCGGGCGAGCCCTTCGAAACTGCGCTTCAGAAACTGGTTCAGGCGGCCGAGGCCGGTCGCGACTCAACAATCGATCTTGTCGCAAAAATTGGCCGGTCGAGCCGCCTGGGGGATCGTTCTCTCGGTGTCCTTGATGCTGGCGCCACCTCTTGCGCGATTATCCTGAAACAGCTCAGCCTATCTGCGCAGGAACGCCTGCGCTGATCCTGACGCGGTAGAAAGGCGCGTCCGCCGGCCGGTCTGGCGTGACTTTCGCTCCAGGTCCCTTGCAAAAGCGCTTGCCGTGCTTTCATCCTTGCAGTCGAAAACACGGGAGACGGCGCGTTTAGATGACGATCAAATTATCCCAGCCGCGAAAGTCCACCGCCGGCAAGGCCAGCGCGTCCGAAGCGCTCGAGGGAATGCCGCTGCGCTACGGCGACGATCCCTATGTCTGGGCGTGCTGGCTCTATTACGAAGACGGCATGACGCAGGGCGACATCGCCGATGCCATGGGCATCTCGCGCGCAACGGTCAACAGCTACCTCGCCGAAGCGCGCGAGCGAGGCATCGTCAGCATTTCCATCGAGCCCGGCCGCTTGTCGTCGCTGACCGTCGCCCGGGAGATAAAGCACCACTTCGGCCTGGCGGACTGTCTTGTCGTGCCGAGCGACGACAATGCCAAGCCCCTGATCGAGCGGTTGGGAATGGCAGGCGCGCAGGCCTTGCAACGCCTGCTGCAATCAGGCGATACGCTCGCGGTTTCCTGGGGCCGGACAGTGCTTGCCGTCGGAGAGCGGGCATCGGCGACCGGCCTTCAGGATGTCACCGTCGTCCAGGCGACAGGTGGAACGCGGGCCAGCTTCGCCTACACGCCCGAACTCTGCGCGGCCTCGATTGCCGACGCGGTCGGCGCAAGGCTAATCAACATTTCCGCGCCGGCAATCGTCACCAGCCCTGAAATGCGCGACCTGCTGTTGCGCGAGCCGTTAATCGAGAACCAGTTCCAGACCCTTGCGCGCGCCAACAAGGCCCTGTTCGGCATATCGTCGCTGCGCCCCAACTCGACCATCCATACCAGCGGCTTTTTCGAGTCCGTGTCGCTGCAGGATTACCTCGCCAGAAATGCCGTTGGAGTCGTCGCCGGTCGCTTCATAGACGGCCATGGGCGACCTATCACCGGCCCGCTCGACGAGCGCACCGTCGGTATTTCGCTGGACATGCTGAAGGCCATCGACTTGCGCGTTGCCATTGCCGGTGGCTTTGACAAGGTTCCGGCTATTCTTGCCGCACTGCGCGGCGGCTATGTCAATGTGCTGATCACCGATGCCGCAACTGCGCGCGGCATCCTCAATGCCGACGGTGTCGCAGATGTGGATCGCAGGATCTCGCAGCGGGCGAAGACGGACATCGGCCAGCCGGTGCCCCAAGTCAACCAACGCCTCTATACCAAGAAGTTTCTCAACAATCCGGACCACGTCGTCGAGGAGATGCTTTCCGGCATGGTCAAGGCCCATGCCAGCCACCTTCGACCGATCGACAGATCCCATCGCGTCCTCATTGCGCGGGACGGTCCCAGGCCGGGGAAAGTCGGTCTCGTGATCGGCGGCGGTGCCGGGCATGAACCTGGTTTTTACGGCTATGTCGGCAAAGGCCTGGCAGACGCCGTGGCCATCGGCAATATTTTCTCGTCGCCGCCGCCGGGTCCCATCCTGCAAGGTGCCGAAGCCGCCTCGGGCGGTGAAGGGGTCCTCTTCGTCTACGGCAACTATGCCGGCGACGTGATGAATTTCGAAATGGCCGCAGAAATGGCCGAGGCGAAGGGTATCTCGGTTAGAACGGTGCTGACGACTGACGATATCGCCTCGTCGCCAGTCGAGGACCGCGATGGGCGACGGGGGGTTGCCGGCAACTTCTTCGTCTTCAAGGCAGCTGGGGCAGCTTGCGACATCGGTTTCCCGCTCGAGAAATGCGAGGCACTGACACGCAGGGCCAATGCCCGCACCTACACTGTCGGCGTCGCTCTCGAACCCTGCTCCATGCCGCAGACCCGGCGATACAATTTTGCAATTGGGCCCGACGATATCGAGTTCGGCATGGGGATCCACGGCGAGCCCGGCGTCGCCCGCGAGAAGATGATGCCCGCTGACGCGATAGTCGACAAAGTCATCGACCGTATTTTTTCGGAGATGAAACCGGTGGCGGGGGATCGCGTTGCCGTACTGGTCAATTCGTTCGGCGCAACACCGCTGATGGAGCTGTATATTCTCTTCAGGCGGGTGGAGCAGCGACTGGCAGCGAAGGGGATCGCCATAGACGCCAACTGGGTCGGCCACTATTTCACATCCCTCGACATGGTCGGCGCATCCATATCGATACTGCATCTGGACGAAGACCTGACCGCACTTTTGAAACATCCCTGCGACGGTGTCGTTCTGAAAATGACGTGAAACGGCAATCGGGGAGGAGATGGCCCGATCGATGGAGGATAGCGATGACTGAGAGCGCGGCAAGAAGCCTCGGGCGGATGTTTCATGATATTTCTGCAGCAATCGATCGGCAGAAAGATCGGCTGACATCGCTTGACGGCGCCATCGGCGACGCCGACCACGGCATTACCATGTCGCTTGGCTTCCATGCCGTGACGATGGAACTGGCGCGCCTGGACTTCGACACTGCCGCCGCCTCGACCGTCTTTGCGACGGCAGCATCGGCTTTCCTCGACGCCGTCGGAGCGTCCACCGGCCCCCTCTATGCCAGTGCCTTCCTCAAGGCCGCAAAGGTGCTCGAGACGGACGCGTCGTTGTCGCTGGCTAACCAGGTGGCTATCATCGAAGCCCTGACGCTTGGCATCCAGCAACGTGGAAAAGGCCAGCGCGGCGACAAGACCATGCTCGACGCGTGGATTCCAGCCATGGAAGCAGCTATTGCGGCCAAGGCGGAGGGGACCACGCCATCAGACATGTGGCGACGGGTGACGGAAGCAGCAGAGGCTGGTGCGAACGCGACGAGTTCCATGGTCGCTGCTCGCGGCAGGGCCGCACGGCTCGGTCAGCGATCGCTCGGTCACATAGACCCCGGCGCCGCCTCCGCTGCCATTATTCTTCGTGCAATGATGGACAGCCTCTCCATCCACGCAGCGCCCCGTGCTGACCTATATACCGACAGCGCCGGTACCAGTGTGCGCGTTGACGAATGATGTTCTTCGTTCAGGGCCCCGCTTTGCAACGGAGCCCACATGCCGAGGCCTGGGGTGTCAGACCTGTGCCAGGCCTCCGTCGACGAAGACTTCGCTGCCGGTCATGAAGCTGCTGTCGGAGGAGGCGAGGAAGGCTGCTACCGCACCTGTCTCCGAGGGATCTCCCATACGACTGAGCGCCGTCGTCTCGCCCATCGCGGCCATTCCTTCATCCCCCAGAACCTCAAGCGCAAGCTCAGTCGTGATCGGGCCCGGAGACATCACATTGACGCGGATGCCGGTGCCGCGAAGGTCGAGTGCCCAGCTGCGGGCCAGGTTGCGAACAGCTGCCTTGGTGGCGCTGTAGATGCTGAATGCCGGCGTGCCCATGACCCCCGCGCTCGAACCGGTCAGGATGATCGACGCGCCTTTCGTCATGAGCGGAAGCGCCTTCTGCACCGTAAACACCAGGCCCTTCACATTGAGATCGAAGGTCTGGTCGAAGTGCTCTGGCGTGATTTCGCCAAGGGGTGCGAACGAACCGGTCCCTGCGTTTGCCAGCAGGATGTCAAGCGTTCCACGTTCGCTCCTCACCGTCTCATACAGACGATCGAGATCGGCGAAGCTGGTGACAGACCCCTTTACGGCACGTGCCTCTGAACCCAACTCTGCCAAGGCCGCATCAAGCGCCTCCTGCCGTCTTCCAAAAATGTAGACGAATGCGCCTTCCTCAATGAACCGCTTGGCAGCCCCGAGCCCGATCCCGCTTCCACCGCCAGTCACCACAGCCGTCTTGCCTTGTAATCTTTTCATGTTGTGCTCCTTGGTTGACACGAGAAAGAAACTGGCGACGCGCATCCCTATTGACAAGTATGCACCTTTTGGTAAGTACTAATAATGTCATACGATAATGTCGATAAAGCCGGACCACGCGAAAATGATTTACCGCCGGGCGAGACTATCGCAACGACGCTGTCTGGGTTTACCTGCGGCCTCGATGCGACGTTGCGAGTGATTGCCGGCAAGTGGAAGCCGCTGATCCTGTACTTCGTCGCGCAGGGTGGCCCCACCAGATACGGAGCGCTGCGGCGTGCCGTGAGAGATGTCAGCGACAAGATGCTGATCCAGCAGCTCAAGGAGCTTGAAGCCGACGGTCTGGTAAAGCGTACCGACTACAAGGAAATCCCGCCAAGAGTGGACTATGGTCTGACTCCCTTGGGTCGCAGCCTGGCTGAGGCCCTTGTCCCCCTCTGCTCGTGGGGGACGGAGAACATGGCCGAGGTCGCTCGCGTTTTCGCCGAGCGCGATGCTTTGAACAGCAAAGAACGCAAGCCTCGCAGTAATGACGGAATGAGTAGAAACTTGGAAGCTGGCTGACCGACAGCCTTCAGCCCGGCGCTACTTGGGTGAGTGGGCACTCACTTCGGAAGATACGGCTTCAAACCCTGGGCGAGAAGCTTGTCAAGCATCCGGTCGGGCAGGATCCTGATAAGCCGAGCGATCATCGCGGTGCTACGTCCGACGGTATAGCGGGTGCGAGGCTGCTTGCTGACAATTGCGTCGGCGATGATTGTCGCGACATTTTCGGCGGTAGCGCCTCCCGACACGGATGCCTGGGCCTGCGCGACAACGGCTTGCATCAGTGCACCGTATCGGCCGCGTTGCTCGGTCGTCATTTCGCTGACGACCCGCTGCCCGGTCGCGTCGACCCGCCCGAGCATTCCGGTGGTGACTGCACCCGGTTCGATCACGACGACCTTCACGCCAAGGGACCCGACCTCGCGGCGCAATGAATCGCTGACGGCTTCCAGAGCGAATTTCGTCGCGGCGTAAGGGCCGTAAGTTGCCATCGCTACCCTGCCCCCGACGGAGGATATGTTGACGATCGTACCCCTGCTTTGGATAAGCAATGGGAGCAGGGCCTGCATCATCGCGACATGACCGAAAAGATTGACCTCGAACAAGCGACGCCACTCGGGCAGAGCATAGGTCTCAAGCGGCGCATTGACCGCAACCCCGGCATTGTTCACCAGGGCGCGCAAAGTTCGGCGCTGCGGATCCTCGGTGATGTGCTGCACGAGTGCAGTGATCGCATCCGCGTCTGTTATGTCGAGCATGATAGGTTCGATGTTGTCGGCTCGGATTGCGTCGCCATCCATTTCGCGACGAATGCCGGCCAGCACGTGGAAGCCACGCGCGGCAAGCGCGCGGGCTGTGGCGGCGCCGATGCCGGTTGAAGCTCCGGTTACCACGACGATCTCCTGCCGGCGTTCTTTTCCTGCCGAACCACTATTCATAATGACTGTCCAGTCTCTCTTTAATTAATGAAATAAATCAGCCCAGGATGCGCAAAAGCGCCCTGAACCCTGCAGCAGCATGCGAATCCGCCCCGGCAGGATCGCGTGCGATGTAATCGACCGTTGCATCCAGCATGCCAGTGACGAGCGTGGCGACGAACATCAGCGGTGCGTCTCGCAACGGACCGTTGGCTCTGCTTCGATCCAGAAGAGCTTCGACGTCGGCGTAAACCTCGCCTACTGCCTGACGGCTGGCTGTCGTGACTTCATTGGAGACGCCGAGATGGGCAAGCACGCAGCGCTTTTGCGGGTTTGCGACTGCCCAGTTCAACCAGCCATTCCAAACGTGAAGGACCTGGTCATGCATATCGGCATGAGTCGGAAGCCCTACCGTCGTCGATAGGGCCATTTCCGTTTTTAATTCCTTGTACAGTTGGTTCAAAAGCTCGGCTTTGGTTTCGAAATACGTAAACAATGCTCCATTCGAAACCCCTGCCTCTTTTGCTATCATCGCGGTAGGCGCACTCGTCCCTTGCGCGGCGATAATCGCAATCGCCGCCTTCATGATCGCACTACGCTTCTCGTCGCTTCTGGGTCTTGCCATCATCCGTCTCCGCAGACACGCCTCTATCGGAGAGTGATCAGTCAGTCAATTAAAAGTATGTACCTGATGCAGTCGGCGGGGTGCATTTCCTTTAGCGGCAGTCGGTCAGTCTCCCAAGAGCTGGCGGTCGTCACCGTCCCGATGGGCAACCAGGTGTTGCTTGATGCGCCGCAGTGTCACAGTTGCCTCTGGCTTAATGGCATAGGCCACCAGACTGGCGATAATATCGACGACGGCAAGATAGGCTATGCGCGTGGAGGTCGGCCGATAGATATTATTGCCTTCAGGCAGATCGACGGCCACGACGATATCGGCGGCCTGTGCGACGGCACTACCGCTTTGCGTCAGGGCGATGGTCGGCACACCGGCCTCGCGCGCCAATGTGGAGGCCCGGGCGAGTTCGGCATTGCGCCCGGAAAAGGAGGAGCCAATCAGCACGTCGGTCGGTTTGGCAGCGGCTGCCATCATCAGTTGCATGCTGTGGTCTGAACTGGCCGTCACATGCAGGCCGAAGCGAAAGAGCCGGTTCTGCAATTCGCCGGCAATCATCGACGAATTGCCGCCGGAGCCAAAAGCGTAGATCATCCCTGCCGTGGAAAGTTTCTCGGCAGCTTGCGACAGCGCTGACATGTCGAGCGAGCGATGCAGCAGGAATAGGGCGTTTTGTGCCTTGTTGATGATATCGGCCGCGACATCGGCCGGATCTGTACTTTTCGATTCCGGCTTCAGGTAACGGACGCCGACATGGGCGGAGCGCGCCAGTTGAACCTTGAAGTCGGCAAAGCTGTCGCAGCCGATATGCCGGCAGAAGCGTGTCACAGTGGGCGGTGAGACATCCGCCCTCTCAGCAAGCGCGATAATGGAGGCGTTAACGGCGAATTCGAAGTCATCCAGAACGATGTCCGCGATGCGATTTTCCGATCGGGAAAATCTGCCCTTCTCCTCCTGCAATGTCGAGAAAATATCCATGTCCCGCCCCCCCACAGCCTTTCGCGCCAGTCCGTCCCCACGCTCTCATGAAGGCCAGTGGCTTGCAGCGGATGCCGCGATCAACCGTGCCACCAGGCTTGGTGCATTACAGCTCTCTTGCAAATTATTTGCTTATCAGGTTGACAACGCGACATGCAAAGCAGATTTTTGCCAGAAAAACTGCTTTTATGAAAATAATTTTAATTGTGGGGAAGCATGCGGGATCCTTTTCAAAACCCATTTCCATCCTCGGATCGCGACCGACACTTTATCTGGGAAATGCTTGTGGCGCGTGACATCGATGCTTTCCTGGCTACTGACTGGTCCATGGTAGAAGACGATTTCGTCGAAGAAGGATTCATCGGGATCGATTGTAAAAAGGAGATCAGTCCGGACGGCTGGCGGCTCGCTTTCCCGACCCTTTCTGCTTACCGCAACGAATGGCTGAAACAGGCCAAGGACTTTGCCGCGCAGTCATTCGCCGAGGATGCACGGACGGCGATTTTCACCACTACGATACTGGAAGACATCGAAATCGCGGGCGATATGGCGCTGGTGCGCAAGAAGTTCGATGGTGGACTGGCCAGGGCGGATGGTAGCCGCGATGTGATGCAGTGGCAGACCTTATACTATTGCCGCATTCATGGCGGTCGCTGGAAGATCGCCGGATTTACGGGATATCTGCCGAATCCGATGGGCTGAGCGGACGGCAAACAGGGGCGATTTCATTTGCGCATCTTCACGGCAGCTCTGGCGACGGAAACAAATACCTTCTCGCCGATCTGTGTCGACCGCCGTGCCTTCGAGGCCTCCCTCTATGCGCCGCCCGGCGAGCATCCAGAAACGCCGACGCTCTGCACTGCACCAATCACCGTCGGCCGACGGGTCACGGGTGAAAAGGGCTGGGAACTGATCGAGGGCACTGCCGCCTGGGCCGATCCGGCAGGGTTGCTTAATCGCTCGACCTATGAAGCACTGCGTGACGAGGTGCTCGGCCAGTTGCATGCGGCAATGCCGGTCGATGCTGTTGTGCTCGGATTGCATGGCGCCATGGTTGCCGCCGGCTATGAGGATGCCGAGGGCGACATTCTCACCCGCATCCGTGAACTGGTTGGGGCCGATGTCCCGATCTGCGCCGAACTTGATCCCCACAGCCATCTGACGGACAAGCGGCTGTCGGCCGCGGATCTCTTCGTCTGCTTCAAGGAATTTCCGCACACGGATTTCGTCGATCGTGCCGAGGATCTCTGGCGGATCACCGTCGATATGCTCGAGGGCCGCGTGAAGCCGGTCATGTCGGTCTTCGATTGCCGAATGATCGATGTTTTTCCCACCTCTCGTGATCCGATGCGCTCCTTCATCGACAGGATCATGAAGATCGAGCGGGATGACGCGGACATTCTCTCCATTTCGGTCGTCCACGGCTTCATGGCGGGAGACGTGCCTGAGATGGGCACGAAGGTGCTTGTGGTGACCAACGATAACAGGGAAAAGGGGGAGATGCTTGCCCGCAGGCTGGGGCTCGAGTTGTTTGCCAGCCGCGGGACCTTCATCATGCCGCAGGTGGACGAGAAGCAGGCGGTAGCCTCTGCGCTTGCCGCCACATCCTGGCCAGTGGTGATCGCCGACATATGGGACAATCCCGGCGGCGGAACTGCAGGTGACGCGACCGTGCTCCTGCGGGAACTGCTCGACAAGGGCGCCACAAACACCGCGATTGGCACTATCTGGGCTCCGATGGCAGTCCAGATCTGCATGGCAGCTGGCGAAGGTGCCGAAATTCCGCTGCGCTTCGGAGCCAAATCTGCTCCCGGCACCGGCAATCCGGTGGACGGTATTATTTCTGTCGTTAAACTTGTCGCCAATGCGGAGATGCGCTTTGGCGAAAGCTTTGTACCGTTCGGCGATGCCGCTCATATCGTTCTCGATGGCATCGATATCATTCTGAATTCAACGCGGGCACAGACCTTCGACCCGAGTGTATTTTCTGTCATGGGCATTGATCCGACAGAACGGAAGATCCTCGCGATCAAATCGACCAACCATTTTTTCGCCTCGTTCTCAAAGATCGCGTCCGAGATCATATACTGCTCAGCCGGCACACCCTATCCGAACAATCCGGCGCAAACGCCCTATCGGCGCGCGCGCAAAGATATCTGGCCGATGATACCGGCTCCCCACGGGTGACAAAGCGCGAAGCGCTGATGTAGTGGCGAACCCCGAACGCGAAACGGCCCGCAGTCATTATGACGCGGGCTTTGTAGTGCTGGACTGGTGCATTGATGTTTGGTTTGGGATTTGGTTGCGGGGGCAGGATTTGAACCTGCGGCCTTCAGGTTATGAGCCTGACGAGCTACCGGGCTGCTCCACCCCGCGGAAAGTGATGTTGTTTGCGTTTGGGTTGTTGGTTTTGAACGACTTTGTGTCGATGTTTGTCTGTGCATGTGAATGAGAATTATGTTGCGTTTTGCAGACCTGGCAGCGACCGACTCTCCCGCGTCTTAAGACGGAGTACCATAGGCGCAGGGGCATTTCACGGCCGTGTTCGGAATGGGAACGGGTGCAGGTGCCCCGCCATGACCACCAGGTCGGCAAAGCGCAACATTTGAGAAGCTGGGTGGCATCGCCACTTGAATCTTTTTTAACCCAGAACGACTTGCCGTCGTCCAGGTGAACACGTTTATTTCGATCTTCTGTTTTCAGCACTGTCCGGATCACTCCAGCAGCACGATTTCATCGTGCCGCCAGGCGTCTGGCGCAAGCCTGTCCTCGGGCTAGACCCGAGGATCCGCAGCGCCTTTGGCGCGTGAGGACAAGAAGATCATGTGCATCAAACGCAGTTTGATGAACATGAGCAATGAGAACGATCAAGCCAGTCGAGCTATTAGTACCGGTAAGCTTCATGCATTGCTGCACGTCCACACCCGGCCTATCAACGTGGTCGTCTTCCACGGCTCTGATAGGGAACACTCGTTTTCAGGTTGGTTTCCCGCTTAGATGCTTTCAGCGGTTATCCATTCCATATTTAGCTACCCTGCTATGCCCTTGGCAGGACAACAGGTCCACCAGAGATATGTCCATCCCGGTCCTCTCGTACTAGGGACAGATCCTGTCAATATTCCTACACCCACGGCAGATAGGGACCGAACTGTCTCACGACGTTCTGAACCCAGCTCACGTACCGCTTTAATTGGCGAACAGCCAAACCCTTGGGACCTGCTCCAGCCCCAGGATGCGATGAGCCGACATCGAGGTGCCAAACAACCCCGTCGATATGGACTCTTGGGGGTCATCAGCCTGTTATCCCCGGCGTACCTTTTATCCGTTGAGCGATGGCCCTTCCACGCGGGACCACCGGATCACTATGACCGACTTTCGTCTCTGCTCGACTTGTCAGTCTCGCAGTCAGGCGGGCTTATGCCATTGCACTCGACGACCGATTTCCGACCGGTCTGAGCCCACCATCGCGCGCCTCCGTTACTCTTTCGGAGGCGACCGCCCCAGTCAAACTACCCACCATACACTGTCCCGGATCCGGATAACGGACCGCGGTTAGACATCCATGACGATAAGGGTGGTATTTCAAGGATGGCTCCACAGAAACTGGCGTCCCTGCTTCAAAGCCTACCACCTATCCTACACATGCCGACACGAATGCCAGTGTAAAGCTATAGTAAAGGTGCACGGGGTCTTTCCGTCTGACCGCAGGAACCCCGCATCTTCACGGGGAATTCAATTTCACTGAGTCTATGTTGGAGACAGCGGGGAAGTCGTTACGCCATTCGTGCAGGTCGGAACTTACCCGACAAGGAATTTCGCTACCTTAGGACCGTTATAGTTACGGCCGCCGTTTACTGGGGCTTCAGTTCAGAGCTTGCACCCCTCCCTTTAACCTTCCAGCACCGGGCAGGCGTCAGACCCTATACGTCGTCTTGCGACTTCGCAGAGCCCTGTGTTTTTGGTAAACAGTCGCTACCCCCTGGTCTGTGCCACCCCGCAAAAGTTGCCTTGAGCGGGGCCACGCTTCTTCCGAAGTTACGCGTGCAATTTGCCGAGTTCCTTCAACATAGTTCTCTCAAGCGCCTTGGTATGCTCTACCTGACCACCTGTGTCGGTTTCGGGTACGGTCTATACGGTGGAGCTATTTCCTGGAACCGCTTCCCTGCACGATCAATCCAATAAGATCGTACAAGTTACGCAATCCGTCACTACCACCAGGCCCACGATTATTAACGTGGTTCCCATCGACTACGCGTGTCCGCCTCGTCTTAGGGGCCGGCTAACCCTGCTCAGATTAACTTTAAGCAGGAACCCTTGGTCTTTCGGCGAGGGGGTCTCTCACCCCCTTTATCGTTACTCATGTCAACATTCGCACTTCCGATACCTCCAGGAGCCCTCACGGGTCTCCCTTCACAGGCTTACGGAACGCTCCGCTACCACTGGCAAACTCGCTAGAGTTTTGCCAATCCTCAGCTTCGGTGCATGGCTTCAGCCCCGTTACATTTTCGGCGCAAAGACCCTTGACTAGACCAGTGAGCTGTTACGCTTTCTTTAAATGATGGCTGCTTCTAAGCCAACATCCTGGTTGTTTTGGGATCCTCACATCCTTTCCCACTTAGCCATGACTTGGGGACCTTAGCTGGAGGTTAGGGTTGTTGCCCTTTTCACGACGGACGTTAGCACCCGCCGTGTGTCTGCCTGATAGTACTCCCCGGTATTCGGAGTTTGGTTAGGATCAGTAAGACGGTGAGTCCCCATAGCCCATCCAGTGCTCTACCCCCGGGGGTATTCGTCAGACGCTCTACCTAAATAGATTTCGCGGAGAACCAGCTATTTCCGAGTTTGATTGGCCTTTCACCCCTAGCCACAAGTCATCCCAATCTATTGCAACAGATGCGGGTTCGGTCCTCCAGTTGGTGTTACCCAACCTTCAACCTGCTCATGGCTAGATCACTCGGTTTCGGGTCTAATGCAACTAACTATATCGCCCTATTCAGACTCGCTTTCGCTTCGCCTACACCTACCGGCTTAAGCTTGCTAGTTACACTAAGTCGTTGACCCATTATACAAAAGGTACGCGGTCACCCAACCTACTAAAAGGCTCGGGCTCCCACTGTTTGTAGGCATCCGGTTTCAGGTTCTATTTCACTCCCCTTGTCGGGGTGCTTTTCACCTTTCCCTCACGGTACTTGTTCGCTATCGGTCATGCACGAGTACTTAGGCTTGGATCGTGGTCGACCCATGTTCAGACAGGATTTCTCGTGTCCCGCCCTACTCTAGGACATTGAATGTATCTACGTGTAAGGGGCTGTCACCCGCTACGGCCAAGCTTTCCAGCTTGTTCCACTTTAACAATCAATGCCACTGGCCTGGTCCGCGTTCGCTCGCCACTACTTGCGGAGTCTCGGTTGATGTCCTTTCCTGCAGGTACTTAGATGTTTCAGTTCCCTGCGTTCGCTTCTAACCCCTATGTATTCAGAGTTAGATACCTTATTTACAATGCTTGGAAACCTGTGCTGCCGATCCCTCGTGGCCAAAGCCCGGGGGTCTTTTGTCCTCACGCTGTCGCGATCCTTGCGGATCGCTGCGCTGCGGACGGCGCGGCCAACAATGGCCGACGGCCTCTGGCCTTGCGACATCTTCCGATGTCGACAAACCAAAAGCCAGCAGAACAGATTTCCCAAGCATTTAAGGTGGGTTTCCCCATTCGGAGGTCCATGGATCAAAGCTTATTCGCAGCTCCCCACGGCTTATCGCAGCGTATCACGTCCTTCATCGCCTGTGCATGCCAAGGCATCCACCAAATGCCCTTATATCACTTAATCGTTCTCATTGCCTATGCTCATCATCTTTGCCGGTTTTGGCAAACCTTGTCCCTTTCGCTTGCGCTCAAGGGGGTGCCAAAACGACCATCCGGCGCCCTCTCGGGTTCCGGACCAGCTTGACACTGTTACCTTTTACAACAGTGCCGTTGAACGATGCCATAAACGTGTTCGATACGACCCTCTCCGCTGGCACGCCGGTGCACAGCAGGGTCATATCTTTAAGACCAGCTTCTCGAGATAAGTCCGATGATGCGCGGTCAGGCAACACCAATCCAGTCGATCCCGTCAGAGACGATCCTAAAATCG
>NZ_CP072156.1:0-445000 GCF_019355735.1 Rhizobium sp. B230/85 | reverse complement strand
AAACGGTGCGGGTGTCTCGCGCTTCGGCAGACCAGCGAGCGGGACGCGCCGGACGGACGGAGCCGGGTATTGCAATCCGGCTCTGGCATCCCGGCCAGACGGCGGCGCTGCCGGCGTTTACACCGCCGCAGATACTCTCCAGCGATCTTTCAAGTCTGGCGCTCGACCTTGCCCACTGGGGCGTCGAGGATCCCGGCAGTCTCGCCTTCGTCGATCAGCCGCCGGCCGGGACGCTTTTCGAGGCGCGGAGCTTGCTCAGGCAACTGGGAGGGCTCGATCACGCTAACGGGCTTACCACACGCGGCCGGACGATGCGGGCGATGGCACTTCCACCCCGCCTGGCGGCGATGGTGATCTCAGCCGCCGGAAACGGCCAGGCACGCGAGGCGGCGATGCTGGCCGTGCTTTTGACCGAACAGGGGTTGGGAGGGCAAAGCATCGACTTGGAGGAACGGCTGCGGCGGTTTCGGGGCGAAAAAAGCGAGCGGGCCGAGGCAGCGCGACGACTGGTGGCAAGACTGGTGGCAACTGCCGGGGGCAGCAAAGGCGGCGGCGAACCGGTGATGGCCGGAACGCTGCTGCTGCACGCCTTTCCCGATCGTATCGCCCTGCAGCGGGGCGGTCGCGGCCGGTTCGTCATGGCCAATGGCCGTGGTGCCGAGCTGCCGGAGACGGAGCGGCTGTCGGGTGCAACGATGCTTGTCGTCGCGGACCTTACCGGTCGTGCCGCGCAGGGCCGGATTCTCAGTGCTGCCGAGATTACGCGCGGCGATGTCGAAACCGAGCTGCCGGATAGCATCGTGACTGAAGATCAATGCCTATTCGACAAGACGAGCCGGCAAGTCCGGGCCCGGCGGGTGACGCGGCTCGGGGCCATTGTCCTCGATGAGACGCCCCTGCCGCGTCCCTCCGGGCGCGAGGTAGCTGCGGCGCTGGCAGAGGGGATCCGCGAACTCGGGCTTGGCGTACTCACCTTCTCCAAGGAAGCCGCCCAGCTGCGCGACCGGATCGGCTTTCTGCACCGAACGATCGGGGAGCCTTGGCCAGATATGAGCGACGAGGCCCTGCTCATCCGGCTCGACGATTGGTTCGTACCGTATCAGGGCGACGCGCGGGGGCTATCCGATATTTCCACCGGCGGACTATCGAACGGGCTGATGTCGTTGCTGCCGCATGATTTACAACGGGAACTCGGCCGGATGGCACCGACGCATTTCGAGGCGCCGACGGGGCAGCGCCACCCCATCCATTACGATGGGACGGAGCCGCTGCTGACCATTCGGGTGCAGGAGCTGTTCGGGCTTCGCCAGCATCCCTCCATCGGCGGCGGACGTTTGCCGCTGGTGCTGGAATTGACCTCGCCGGCGCACCGGCCGATCCAGACGACGCGCGATCTGCCGGGCTTCTGGGCCGGAACCTGGAAGGACGTGCGCGCCGACATGCGCGGTCGCTATCCTCGCCACCCCTGGCCCGAGGATCCGGCAGCCGCCGCGCCGACCACCCGCGTGAAGCCGCGCGGCACTTGAGTGCATCCGCCGTGAAGGAGTGAGCAGCATGATTGCCGAAAATGAAAGCCTCTTGCCGGGCAATCACCACACCAGCCGGCGCGTGCGGCTGCAGACGCTGGTCCGCCTACGCTGGCTTGCCGTCGGTGGCCAGGCCGCGACGGTGGCCATCGTCGCCTTCTGGCTGCAGTTTCCACTACCCTTACTGCCCTGCTGCGTGCTGATCGCCTGCCTTGCCTGGATCAACCTGTTCCTGACCTTGCGCTATCCGCCGACGCACCGGCTGGATGCGCCGGCCACCTTCGCCCTTCTGGGACTGGATCTGCTGCAGCTGTGCGGCCTGCTGTTCATCACCGGCGGCCTTGCCAATCCGTTTTCGATCCTGGTCTGCGTGCCCGTCATCATCTCCTTCGCTTCCCAGCCCATCCGCTACAGCATGACGCTGATCCTTGCGGCGATGGTGGCGATCACGTCGCTTGCCTTTTCGCCTTTCCCGCTCCCTTGGTATGCCGGGGGCATCGTCTCCATCAATGAGGTCATGCAGCTCGGCGTCTGGTGTTCCATCGCATCGACGATGGCCTTCGCCGCCTTCTATGCCTATCGCGTCTCCATGGAGGCGAGCCAGCTGGCCGATGCGCTGGCGGCGACCGAGCTGGTGCTGCAGCGGGAGAAGCATCTATCGCAGCTGGACGGACTGGCGGCGGCAGCGGCACACGAGCTCGGAACGCCGCTGGCGACGATCAGCATCGTTGCCAAGGAGATGGAGCGGGAACTCGGTCACGACGAGCGTTACCGGGAGGACGTGGCGCTGCTGCGCAGCCAGAGCGAGCGCTGCCGCGACATCCTGCGGCGGATTACGACGTTGTCAGCGGAAAACGAGGCGCATATGCGCTATCTGACGCTGTCATCGATGATGGAGGAAATTCTCGCCCCGCATCGCGAATTCGGAATCAAGCTGACGCTGGTCGAGGAGACCCCCAGGGCCGGCGAGCCGGTGCTCAACCGGAATGCCGGGATCATGTACGGGCTCGGCAACCTGGTGGAAAATGCTGTCGACTATGCCCGCGAGATGGTGACTGTCACGGTAGCGTTCGATGCCGAAACTCTGGCGATCACCATTGAAGACGACGGGGTCGGCTATGCGCCCGATATCTTGACCCGCATCGGTGAGCCCTATGTAACGACACGGCAGCGTGACGATGCCGCAGGCGGTCTCGGGCTTGGCCTGTTTATTGCGAAGACACTGCTGGAGCGCTCCGGCGCAACCCTGACATTTGGAAACCGCGAGGCGGAGACTTCAGGGGCACGGATCCGCATCGAATGGCCTCGTGTCTTGATAGACAGCAATTCGACAAACTGAGCCGACGGGCTTATGACCAGTGCTCACGACGCTATATATATACACGCAGGATATATGCAGGCGGAAAACCGCCGGGATCACGGAATGACAGATCTAGACCACGACATCGAGACACTTGCCTCCAGCGACGGTGATATCGGCCCGGATCCGAGCCTGCTGATCGTCGACGACGACGGCCCGTTTCTGAGGCGGCTCGCCCGGGCTATGGAAGCACGCGGCTTTCTCGTCGAAACGGCCGACAGCGTTGCGGAAGGCGTGACGAAATCGAAGGCCCACCCGCCGAAATATGCGGTCATCGACCTGCGGCTGGGCGACGGTAACGGCCTCGACGTCATCGAAGCCATTCGGCAGCGCCGCGGCGACACCCGAGTGATCGTCCTAACCGGCTACGGCAACATCGCTACCGCCGTCACCGCCGTGAAGCTTGGTGCGGTGGACTATCTCTCCAAGCCGGCTGACGCCGACGATGTTTATGCAGCGCTGACGCAGAGGCCAGGCGGAAAGGCCGACGTGCCGGAAAACCCGATGTCAGCCGACCGGGTGCGCTGGGAACACATCCAGCGGGTCTACGAGATGTGCGAGCGCAACGTTTCGGAGACGGCGCGGCGTCTCAATATGCATCGGCGTACGCTACAGCGGATCCTGGCCAAGCGGGCGCCTAAATAGCGGGCTATTCGATCGGAAGCGGTTTGCCGATTGCCCATTCTGCCGCGAGCAGTCGTTGAGCGGCGACGCGCGAGAAATTGAGCGTGACGGCGCGGCGGGTGGTTGGCGGCAACCTGTGCTCAGGCGCCTCACGCACCATGTGGGCGCCGTAGCCGTCGGACAGGATCAGGCCGCATTCTTGCGGAAAGATATCGAGCGGCACGTCCTTGTGCGTGGCAAAGAACAGGCGGTCGCATTGCAGCCGGTAGTCCGGCCATTTCCGATCGACGCGAAAGTCCTCCACGGACGACTTGATCTCGATGATCCAGATCTCGCCCTTTTCGCTGAGGCTGATGAGATCGGCCCGCCTGCCGCCGGCGAGCGTCAACTCCGGCAGGACTGCATGCCTCATCTCGTGGAGCAGGCGCTGGGCGCCCTTGCGCACCAGCATCGCCCGCTCGGACTGGCGACCATCTATTAACGGATTGTTATTGTATAGGCTGAGAATCGTCATGATTTAACCAGTCTAGACCAAGTTTTGTTGCAAAAAAACCATGGGTTCCCAAATCGCGGCTCACACGATTATTTGTGCGACGCGTTTGCTTGCAATGCGGTGATATCGAAAATAAACCTTCCCAGAGATGGTTGGCAAAACCCTGAATTCCGGACACAAAATCGAGAGACCCCATGCGCTTCAGCAATGCAATGACTGTATTGGGCCTTGTCGCGGCGTTTGCCGCGGCCGGCTATTCTTCCACAGCGATGGCTGCGCCGATTACCGCGCCTAGCTCTTCGGTCGAAACGCTGAAGACGTTTGACGGCGACTACGGGGTCACCCAGGATTCTGGCTTCTCGCTTCCTGCTATCCCGATCCAGAAGGTCAAGCCGGAGTTCCGCCGCCAGATCATCAGCTATCAGACAACGGAATCGCCGGGCACGATCATCGTTAACACCCGCGAACGTCATCTCTATTACATCCTGCCGGATGGCCAGGCCATGCGCTACGGCATCAGCGTCGGTAAGGCTGGCTTTGCCTGGTCGGGCAACGCCTACGTTGCCTGGAAGCAGGAATGGCCAAATTGGCACCCGCCGAAGGAAATGGCAGAGCGCCGGCCGGAAATCGCCAAGTTTGTTGAAGGCGGCATGAATCCAGGCCTCGAAAACCCGCTCGGCGCCCGTGCAATGTATCTCTACAACGACAAGGGCCAGGACACCTTGTTCCGCCTGCACGGAACGCCGGAATGGGCATCCATCGGTACGGCAGCATCTTCGGGCTGCATTCGCCTGATCAACCAGGACGTCATCGATCTCTACAGCCGCGTCCTCCCGGGCCATACGACCAAAGTCGTCGTCATCCAGTAGATTTCACATCTCATCGACATCAGCGGCTGCCGGATAACTTCCGGCAGCCTTTTTTATTGGTATGGATCGGGTCGCGGGGGCAGTATGACTGTTCCCTTTTCGCAGCCAGTGTCACTGGCCTCGCAAAGATCGACGCTCAGGGAAAAACGCCGCTGGCTCAACTCGCTGATTTGCGTGCGGGGTCGCGCAGAGATTAAAGCAGCGACTTCAGATCATCCAGCTTGTCATTGATCAGCCAGCCGTAATAATTCTCTTCAGGCCAGACAGGCTGGCTGGCGCCCCTGTTGCGCGCGGCAAGGGCCGTGGCGCGCTGACGGGAATTTCCGACATTATAGAGGGTGGCGGTGAGGCCCGGGTTGCCGGAAATATCCATGCCGGCGATCGAGCGGTAGTCGTCTATCGAGCGGCGGGCAGCGGCGGCAACGAAGGCGAGCGAGATATCCGGATCCATGATGGCGTGATAGACATCGCCGGCCTTGCGCTCGTCGAGCTTCGGGATGCCTGATGTTCGCGACACCATGTCAGACAGCATCAGTGCCGTCAGTGGATTGATCTGGCCGAGGCCAAAGGTCTGGCCAGCGTAGAAGGGCTGGAAGAATACGGCGCTGAAGCGATTGTTGGGAAAAGATTTTCCGTCGACGGTTTTTCCCTTGAAGGCGTCGTTCCAGACATCCTCGCGGCATGTCCAGAGGCTGTAGGAATCGCTTTTTCCGTTGCACTTGGCAAACTGTGGACGGGCGACGAAATCATCGACGTTCTCGCCATTGTAGGCGAACTTGAAGCTTTCGCCGGCGTAGGAAGCAGCCTTGACGTAATAGGACTGCAGGCCGTCATAGGCATCGACATTATAGGTATGCTCGCCGACGAGTGCCCCGACGACATGGATGGGATCGATGCCATAGGCGCGCGACACAGCTTTGATCTTCGACATCAGCTTGCTGTCGGTTGCCAGCAACTGGCGGACCTTCTGGTACTTGCGATCGAAACTGGAATTGGTGCCCTTGGTGCGGCGAACAGAGGCGCCCGGGATGTCAGGTTGCTCGGCATTGCGGTTACCGGGGGGTACAGTCAGGATACCGGCAGCATTTGCAGGGATCGAGCCAAGGCTCAGGACGGCAACCAGGAGGGAAATGAGAATGCGTCGCACGATTGGCTGCCCCGTCGAAGGTTTATCGGTCTTTCCGGAGGCGTGGATCACAATCTTGGCCGAATAATGCCAACCCGACGCCGACGCCCCAAGGAAACTGACCATCACCTAAAAAGTTAACGGCCCGGTGTCGAGAGGTTATGGTTGAAAAACCAGGAATAACGTCGGGCGCTGACTGCAGAGGTCGAAAGTCTGTCAAACAGAAAGGACGCGACCTGCAGCGTGTCAGGTCGCGTCTGTCGTTTGCTACAAACTGGATATCGATGCGTCGGCGCTGCGCTGCGAAAGCGCGACCTTAGTTACAGACGCGGATCTGTTCCCGGTGCCAGCCGTCGTCATATTGGTTCTGAACCGGGCGATCCTCGAACCAGCAGCGGGGCGGCGGAGGTGGGGGCGGCGGTGCGTAACCATAGCCACCGTCGTTGCCATTGGCCAAAGCGCCGCCGATCAGGCCGCCAAGTACGCCGGCGGCGATGCCACCGGCAATGATGCCGCCATTGTTATTGTGGTGATGGCGCCGCTGCGGGGGTGGCGGGCCACGGTCCCAGCCATCGTCCTGCGGAGGACGGCGGTATTGGGCTTCGGCAGTGCTTGCGGTGCTAAGCGCGCCTCCGGCGACCGACGCCAGGATCAGCATTGATAGAACGGTCTTCTTAAACATTGCCACCTCCACGAAGGCTCGGGAACTGGGCCTGAACCCAACGAATCGAAGCCAACTCATAGTGACTAATATATTTCATTTAGCTTAATGGCCGATGAATGCCGCGTTCATCGTGGGCCCCCAGTCCCGACACAAGGAGGGGACCGAGGGCAGCGCTGGCGCTAAAGGATGTAACGCGACAGATCGGTGTTGGCGGCGAGATCGCCGACGTGTTTCTGAACATAGGCCGCGTCGATGGTGAGCGACGCACCGCCGCGATCAGGTGCATTGTAGGAGATGTCGTCCAGCACGCGCTCCATCACCGTCTGAAGGCGACGGGCACCGATATTCTCGACCGAAGAGTTCAGGTGTACGGCGACATCCGCCAACGCGTCGAGCGCGTCATCGGTGAAATCGAGTGAGAAGCCTTCGGTGTCCATCAGCGCCTTGTACTGGCGGATGAGGCTTGCCTCCGTCTCGGTCAGGATGCGGCGCATGTCATCCTTGCTGAGCGGCTTAAGCTCGACGCGGATCGGCAGGCGGCCCTGGAGTTCGGGCAGCAGGTCCGATGGTTTGGAGACATGGAAGGCGCCCGATGCGATGAACAGAATATGGTCCGTTTTAACAGGTCCATATTTCGTCGACACGGTGGTGCCCTCGACCAGCGGCAGCAGGTCGCGCTGGACGCCTTCGCGGGACACCCCCGCGCCGATGCCGCCCTCACGGGTAGCGATCTTGTCGATCTCGTCGAGGAAAACGATACCGTCGTTCTCGGCCGAGCGTACCGCTTCTCGCTGGACAACTTCATTATCGACCAGCTTGTCAGATTCATCCCGTATCAGATCGGCGTAGGAAGCCTTGACCGTGGTGCGGACCTTCTTGGTCTTGTTGCCCATGGCCTTGCCGAACATTTCAGACAGGTTGAGAACGCCGATATTGGCGCCAGGCATGCCGGGGATCTCGAAACCCGAACCGGCGGAAGCAGTATCGGCGATTTCGATGTCGATTTCCTTGTCGTCGAGTTCACCGTCCCGCAGCTTCTTGCGGAAGCTTTCGCGGGTGGCCGGCGAGGCAGTGGCGCCGACGAGAGCGTCGAGCACACGTTCCTCGGCGCTCATGTGGGCCTTCGATTCCACCTCGGCACGCATCTTCTCGCGCACCAGGCCGATGCCGACCTCGACGAGGTCACGGATGATCTGCTCGACGTCGCGGCCAACATAGCCGACTTCGGTGAACTTCGTGGCTTCCACCTTGATGAAGGGCGCACCGGCAAGCTTGGCGAGGCGACGGGAGATTTCCGTCTTGCCGACACCGGTCGGTCCGATCATCAGGATGTTCTTCGGCATGACTTCATCGCGCAGGTCGGGCTCCAGCTGCTGGCGACGCCAGCGATTGCGGAGCGCGATTGCGACGGCGCGCTTGGCCTCATGCTGGCCAATAATGTAACGGTCGAGTTCGGAGACGATCTCGCGGGGGGAGAAATTGGTCATTATACTGCTTTCCCATCGGGGCTGGAAACGATCAGGAGAGAAAACTCAGGAGTCAGAATTGATCGATTCGATGACGATGCTGTGGTTGGTGTAGACGCAGATGTCGGCGGCGATATCGAGCGCGCGGCGGGCGATCTCCTCGGCCGATCTATCCGTGTCCATCAGCGCGCGGGCGGCGGCAAAGGCATAGTTGCCACCGGAGCCGATAGCGACGGTGCCATGTTCCGGCTCCAGCACGTCGCCGTTGCCGGTCAGCGCCAGGGTAGTGGTCTTGTCGGCGACAAGCATCATCGCTTCGAGATTGCGCAGGTACTTGTCTGTCCGCCAATCCTTGGCAAGTTCGACGGCAGCGCGCATCAGCTGGCCCGGATATTGTTCGAGCTTCTTCTCAAGGCGGTCCAGCAGCGTGAAGGCATCGGCTGTGGCGCCGGCAAAACCGGCGATGACCTCGCCGTCCTTGCCAATGCGACGGACCTTGCGAGCGTTGCCTTTCATTACGGTCTGGCCGAGGCTGACCTGTCCGTCGCCTGCCATGACCACCTGGTTGCCCTTCCGGACGGTAATAATCGTTGTCATAAAGCACCTGTCTGCCCGATGATCGGGCGGTTTCAGTGAGCCGCGCATCGGCCCTGTTGAAGCCTATGTAAGTGGGCTTCCGGCGATTGCAAATATCACTCTTTTCGGTTCCGGTTCGCCTCACGGCGCAAAGGCGCGCCCGTTGTGCGGGAACTTCTGGATATTTTCGCATGTGGCTGATATGGACGGCCATTATCCGATGGAGCAGGCCATGGCAGACACCGCAGCCAAACGCACGGCGAGCATTTCCCGCGCGACCAACGAGACCTCGGTTTCGGTTACCGTCAACCTCGACGGCACCGGCGCTTCGAAAATCTCGACAGGCGTCGGGTTCTTCGACCATATGCTCGACCAGCTATCGCGCCATTCGCTAATCGACATGGAAATCGAGACCAAAGGCGATCTCCACGTTGACGATCATCATGCTGTCGAGGACACCGGTATTGCCATCGGCCAGGCGATCTCCAAGGCGCTGGGCGACCGGCGGGGTATCACCCGCTACGCCTCGATTGATCTTGCCATGGACGAGACGATGACCATGGCCGCCGTCGATCTCTCCGGCCGGCCCTTCCTCGTCTGGAACGTGCAGTTCAGTGCGCCGAAGATCGGTAGCTTCGACACAGAGCTAGTGCGCGAGTTTTTCCAGGCACTGGCACAGAACGCCGGCATCACGTTGCATATTCTCAACCACTATGGCGCCAACAACCATCATATCGCTGAAACCTGCTTCAAGGCCGTGGCCCGTGCATTGCGGACGGCCACCGAGATCGATCCCCGCCAGGCGGGTCGCGTGCCATCGACCAAGGGCACCCTCGCCTGAACCGGAATTTTTAGCGGAGCGCCCCGATGGCGAGTTTTATAGTTCTGACACCCGAGAGCGGACCGGGCAGAGATCACGAGAAAACGCGCTTCGTACGCGATGGCTTTTCGCTGACCGCATTCTTCTTTCCCGGCATCTGGCTGCTCTGCCATCGTTTCTGGCTGCTCGGGATAGGCGCCTTGCTTCTCCAAGGCATCGGGATGGAATTGATGCGGACGCCCGCTCTCTGGGCTGCCGGAGTGTCGCTGCTGCTTGCGGTCAGTGTCCTCTCTGCAGTTGAAGGGCGAATGCTGTTTGCCAGCCGCCTTTTGGCCAACGGCTTCGTTGCCGGTGGCCTGGTGTCGACGCGCAATCTCGCCGAGGCCGAAGATATCTATTTCAGTGGCCTTTCGGAGGAAGTGCCGGAGGATATCCGCGCTGCACGCTGGGATATTCGAGAAAACTCTGCTGGCAACCCACACAAGGGTGCTGCCCTCGGCCTCATCGGCTACGACGGAGGACGCTGAGCAATGCGCGTTGTCATTATCGACTACGGCTCGGGCAACCTGCGCTCGGCCACCAAGGCCTTCGAGCGCGCTGCCCGAGAAATTGGCATCGACGCCGACATCGAGCTGACCGACAAGGCCGAGCGCGTCGCCTCTGCCGACAGGATCGTGCTGCCGGGCGTTGGCGCCTACGCCGATTGTCGCCGCGGGCTTGGCGCCGTGGACGGCATGTCCGAGGCGCTGGCGGAAGCCGTCGAGCATAAGGCTCGGCCTTTCTTCGGCATTTGCGTCGGCATGCAGCTGATGTCGTCGCGCGGGCTGGAGAAGACCACCACGCAAGGTCTCGGCTGGATCAAGGGCGACGTCGTGGAAATGACGCCATCCGATCCGTCGCTGAAAATCCCGCAGATCGGCTGGAACACGCTCGACCTGCGTCGTCCGCATGCGCTGTTCGACGGCATAAAGACGGGGCAGGACGGCCTGCATGCCTATTTCGTGCATTCTTATCACCTGGCAGCGGCTGACGACGGTGACATCATCGCCACCACGAACTACGGCGGCGCGATGACGGCTTTCGTCGGGCGGGACAATATGGTGGGGGCCCAGTTCCACCCTGAGAAGAGCCAGACGCTCGGCCTTACCCTGATTTCCAATTTCCTGCGCTGGCAGCCCTGATGGCGCGCGCCCTGAACGGACCGATACGATGATCCTTTTTCCCGCCATCGACCTCAAGGACGGCCAGTGCGTGCGGCTGAAGCTCGGCGACATGGACCAGGCCACTGTCTATAATCCGGACCCGGCAGCACAGGCAAAGACCTTCCAGGACCAGGGTTTCGAGTGGTTGCACGTGGTCGATCTCAATGGTGCGTTTGCAGGCAAGAGCGTCAACGGCAACGCTGTCGATGACATTCTCAAGGCAACCAGTAATCCGGTGCAACTCGGCGGCGGCATTCGGACGCTGGAGCATATCGAAAGCTGGCTTTCGCGCGGTCTAGCCCGCGTCATTCTTGGAACCGTTGCAGTGCGCGATCCGGCGCTGGTCATCGAAGCTTGCCGCAACTTTCCGGGCCAAGTCGCGGTCGGCATCGACGCCAAGGGTGGCAAGGTGGCTGTCGAGGGCTGGGCCGAAGCCTCGGAACTCGGCGTCATAGACCTCGCCCGGAAATTTGAAGGCGCTGGCGTCGCCGCGATCATCTACACGGACATCGACCGCGACGGCATTCTCGCCGGCATCAACTGGCCATCGACATTAGAACTGGCCGGGGCAGTTTCCATCCCCGTGATTGCCTCCGGCGGCCTGGCGTCGATCGACGACATCCGGCGCATGCTGCAACCAGACGCAGCCAAGCTCGAAGGCGCGATTTCCGGCCGAGCGCTTTACGATGGACGGATAGATCCGACCGAAGCGCTCAGGCTGATCAAGGATGCTCGCACTACGGAGGTGGCACTTTGACCCTCAAGGCGCGCATCATCCCATGCCTCGACGTCAAGGACGGACGCGTCGTCAAGGGTGTCAATTTCGTCGACCTGATCGATGCCGGTGACCCCGTCGAAGCCGCCAAGGCCTATGACGCGGCCGGTGCCGACGAACTTTGCTTCCTCGACATCACAGCCTCTTCCGACGGTCGCGATACCATTTTCGAGGTCGTAGCCCAGACGGCAGAGCATTGCTTCATGCCGCTCACCGTCGGCGGCGGCGTCCGCGCCGTCTCCGATATTCGCCGGCTACTGCTGGCGGGTGCCGACAAGGTGGCGATCAACTCCGCCGCCGTTGCAAATCCGGATTTCGTCGCGCAAGCCGCAGACAAATTCGGCAACCAGTGCATCGTCGTCTCGATCGATGCCAAGCGTCGCCGCAGCCAGGGCGTCGGCCAGGATAATGTGAGCGCCTGGGAGATCTATACCCATGGCGGGCGCAATGCGACAGGCATCGATGCGGTTGAATTTGCTGCGCGCATGGTGGAACGCGGCGCCGGCGAACTGCTGGTAACGTCTATGGATCGGGACGGCACGAAGAGTGGCTACGATCTGGAGCTGACGCGGGCGATTGCCGATGCCGTGCGCGTGCCGGTCATTGCATCCGGCGGCGTCGGCACGCTGGACGACCTTGTTGCCGGCGTCACAGAAGGTCACGCCACTGCCGTTCTGGCAGCATCGATTTTTCACTTCGGCACCTATTCGATCGGCGAGGCAAAGCGCTATATGTCGAAGCATGGCATAGCCATGCGGCTCGACTGACCGGGGGAAACGAGGCGAAATGAGCGGATTTACCCTTTCCGATCTGGAAAAGATCGTCGACCACCGCTCTCGGGCGGGCGCCGAAGAATCCTGGACTGCCAAGCTCGTCGCGGGAGGCCAGGCCAAGGCTGCCAAAAAGCTCGGCGAAGAGGCGATCGAGGCGGTGATGGCTGCCGTTGTCAACGATCGCGAGAACCTCACCTATGAGGCCGCTGATCTCCTGTACCATCTGATGGTGGTGCTGAACATCGCCGAGATCCCTCTCAATGACGTTCTAGCCGAGCTTGAAAGACGCACTCTGCAATCCGGCCTCACTGAAAAGGCCGGTCGGCAGAGCTCATGACGTCACTCAGCAAGCCCGCATCTGCGCCCGAACCGCTGGACCATTTTCAGGCCAACGCCTATTCGCCCTATCATTTCTTCTCGTCCGGGGAGTGGGCGAAGTTTCGCGCCGATACGCCGTTGACCCTGACGGCCGACGAAGTCGACAGACTGCGGTCGATGGGCGATCCGATCGACCTCGATGAGGTCCGGCGCATCTATTTGTCCGTATCCCGGCTGCTTTCGGCCCACGTCGAATCGTCGCAAATCCTGTTCGAACAGCGCAATCGCTTTCTCAGCCTCGAAAATGTCGCCAAGACGCCTTTTGTCATTGGCATCGCCGGATCGGTCGCAGTCGGCAAATCGACAACGGCCCGTATCCTGAAGGAACTGCTTGGCCGCTGGCCGTCCAGCCCGAAGGTCGACCTGATCACCACGGACGGATTTCTGCACCCCAATGCGGAATTGCAGCGGCGCAACCTGATGCAGCGCAAGGGCTTTCCCGACAGCTACGACACCGGGGCGCTGCTGCGCTTCCTGTCGGCGATCAAGGCAGGCCGGCCCAATGTGGCGGCTCCCTGCTACTCGCATCTGGTCTACGATGTGCTGCCCAACGAATTCAAGATCGTCGACCGTCCCGATATCCTCATCTTCGAAGGCATAAACGTGCTGCAGTCCCGACATCTGCCGGCCGATGGGAAGATCGTGCCGATGGTGTCGGATTTTTTCGACTTTTCGATCTACATCGATGCGGACGAGAAGCTGGTCCGCAAATGGTACGTGCGACGCTTCATGAAATTGCGTGAAACGGCCTTCCGTGACCCGAACTCGTTTTTCCATCGCTATGCGTCGATCACCGAGGAAGAGGCTCTCCTGACGGCCGAAGGCCTCTGGAAGAACATCAATTTGCGGAACCTGCGACAGAATATCCTGCCGACGCGACCGCGGGCGGACCTGATCCTGCGCAAGGGTCAGGATCATCTGATCGAACAGGTGGCTCTCCGCAAGCTTTAGCGGTTTCCAGACAATCGCCAATCCGGCGTTCGTCCCGCCAGATATTCCAGCATGTCCAGGCGGCAACAATCGTCGGCACGAGGACGCCAATCAGCGGCAGGCTCCGGACGAGGATATGATTGACCAGCGGGTAAAACCAGGCGACCCCCAACAAGATGGTCGGTTCCCGACGTTTACAGAAGAACAGCGCCGCCGCGACACTCAGCGGTATTGCATCGTAAACATAGCCGTAAGGGGTGGCGACGATCGCCAGAACCGCCGTGAGACAGGTGCGCGTGGCATGATCGACGCGGCGGCGTGGCCGCCAAAGCCAACATGCCGCCGCGATGCTGGCAGCGGAAAAGACGGCTTGTACCGCATAGGCAGCGCCGACCCCCAGTCCCAGCGATCGGGAGAGGAGGAAGGACGTCATGCCGTTGCTTTGATAGCCTTGCGGGTATGGCGCCTCGAGGATTGCGGTCATCATCGGCCGCGTCTTGGTGAAAAACAGCACCCAGCTTTCCCAGCCGAATACGGCACCTGCTATCACGGCCAGAAACGAGGCGGTCACGGCTGCGGCGACGATGGAGCGGTAGTTTCCGCTTGCCAGCAGGCAGAACGGTACCAATAGCCCTATCTGTGGTTTTACTGTCAGCAGACCAAGGATAATGCCCGCAATGACGGGTCGAGACGGCGCGAGTAGCAGTCCGGATAGCAGCAAGGCAGCGGTTAGCGCGCCGTTTTGACCAAATATCACGTTCATCACAGCGGCCGGAGATATGATGACTAGAAGGCGCACCCATAGTGGAAGCGAGAGCATTTGCAGGGAGGCGAACAGCGGCAACAATGTTGCAAATGTCCAGACGAGATAGGCGGGCAGCAGCGGTAAACCGGCAAGCGGCAGACCCAACAGCAGGAAGGACGGCGGGTAACTCCATTCCTGGTCCGGCATGAACGGTGATATCAAGGCCCTCAAGTCATGCCTATAAATATCGACATTGAAGAGATCGGCAACCTGTCCCCTGAGCGCCAAGACGGCACCGCCCCAGAGATTGGTGAAATCCCAGTACGGTAATTTCTGCGAAACCTCGGAAAGGCCGTGCGCGTCTAAAGTCCATAAAAGGAAAAGTTGTCGGACACCGAGATACAGGCCTAAGACCACGACATACACGGCGAGTCCCCGCGCAAATGCATGTCTGTCAGTCATGTCGAGGTCCCCGGGTTTCCTGCAAACTATGGCTTCACGCGTCTTAATGTGAGGTTTATGCGACCGCCGCTCCTGAGCAGCGTCGAGGTTGACGGGTAGATGCGGTCGACACCGTGGAAGCAGAGCCTGCCTTCGCCTCCCAGCACGACGATATCGCCGCTGGCAAGCTTGATGGACGATGTCTTGTCAGTCCTGGAGGCCCCGCCGATGCGGAAGAGACAGCTGTTGCCGAGCGAGATGGAGACGACGGGTGCGCCCAGATCCTGCTCGTCCTTGTCCTGATGAAGACCCATCTTTGCGTCGTCGTCGTAAAAATTGACGAGGCAGGCTTCCGGCGGCTTTTCATAGCCGGCCACCTCGACCCAAAGCGCCAGCAGAGACTCCGGGATTGCCGGCCATGGCCGCTCGGTGCCCGGATGGGTCGATTGATACCGATAGCCCCGCTGCTTGTCCGTGACCCAGCCAAGCGGGCCGCAGTTTGTCATGCGCACCGACATCGGCTTGCCGGTGCCGGGCATGGCCGGAACGAATAGCGGCGCCTCGGCGACAACCGCGCGGATCTGCTCGACCAGCGCCTCCTGCGCAGTGCGATCGAGATAACCCGGCAGGTGACGAATTCCGTTCGACAGCATCATGGTCGGTGCTCCGCGATCATCCTGACAGTGATTTGGGGTGACGAATGCCGACAAACAGTGCTCAATCGCTGCCGTCGGATTTTCCGCGCAATTTCTTTACCTCGGAGCGCCCGGACTTCGCCTTCAACCGGCGTTCGACGGATCCCTTGGTAGGCCGGGTCTTACGACGGGGCGGCGGAGGCGGCAACGCCGCCTCGAGGATCAGTTCCTTCAGGCGGTCGCGGGCATCCTCCCGGTTACGGTCCTGGCTTCGGAAACGGCTTGCCTCGATCATCAGCACGCCGTCCTTCGACAGCCGCCGGCCAGCCAGCTTGATGGCATTGGCTTTGACACGTTCACTCAGCGACGGCGAGTTGACGAGGGTGAAGAACAGCTGAACAGCAGTCGACACCTTGTTGACGTTCTGGCCCCCGGGACCACCGGCAAGAACGAACTGTTCCGTCAGTTCCCAGCCGGCGATGGTGATCCGGTCGTTGATGTAAAGTGCGTCGCTGGCCATTGGTCTCTCCAGGCCCGTCTATCCCATATTGCCGGACGCTTGAAAACAGGGGAGCGCGCAAAAGCTAAACCCGGCGGAAAGACCGCCGGGTTTCACGTGAATCACCAAATACGGATGCCTATTCGGCGGCAACCCGCATGCCCGGTGCTGCGTCGCGCACTCCCCCATCGACATGTTGCTCGAACTTCGTGAAGTTGGTAACGAACATCTGCACGAGCTTGCTGGCCTGGGCATCGTAGGCTGCAGGATCGGCCCAGGTGGAGCGCGGATCGAGGATATTGCCATCTACGCCCGCGACCGAAACCGGCACGGCAAAACCGAAGTTCGGATCGATGCGGAACTCCGCCTTGTCCAGGTCGCCCTTCAGTGCGGCAGCGAGCAGTGCCCGTGTTGCCTTGATGGGCATGCGGCGGCCGGTGCCATAGGCGCCACCTGTCCAGCCGGTGTTGACCAACCAGCAGTCGACGCCATGACGGCCAATCAGCTCTTTCAGGAGATTGCCGTATTCGGCCGGATGACGTGGCATGAACGGGGCGCCAAAACAGGTCGAGAAAGTAGCTTCCGGCTCGGTGACGCCCTTTTCGGTTCCTGCGACCTTGGCGGTGTAGCCGGACAGGAAATGATACATGGCCTGGTCGGGTGTCAGCCGGGCAATCGGAGGCATGACGCCAAATGCGTCGGCGGTTAGCATGATAATCGTCTGTGGGTGGCCGGTCATGCCGCTTTCCGAGGCATTCGGAATGAAGTGCAGCGGATAGGCACTGCGGGTATTTTCCGTCAGCGAGCCATCGTCGAGGTCGGGCACGCCCTCTGCATCGAGCACGACATTTTCCAGAACCGTGCCAAACCTGCGCGTAGTGTCGTAAATCTCAGGCTCTGCTTCTGCCGACAATCGGATGGTCTTGGCGTAGCAGCCGCCTTCGAAATTGAAGATACCATTTTCGCCCCAGCCATGTTCGTCATCGCCGATCAGCGTACGGCTGGGATCGGCAGATAACGTGGTCTTGCCGGTGCCCGACAGCCCGAAGAAGACAGCGGCGTCTCCATCTGGACCGACATTTGCCGAGCAATGCATCGGCATGACGTTGCGGGCCGGCAAGAGGTAGTTCAGCACCGTGAAGACGGCCTTCTTCATTTCGCCAGCGTAGGACGTGCCGCCGATCAGCACCAGGCCCCTGGTGAAGTCGCAGGCGATCACGGTTTCCGTCCGGCAACCATGGCGTTCCGGATCTGCGCGAAAACTGGGAAGGTCGATGATCGTCAGCCTGGGCACGAAGTTTGCCAAGGTCGCCCTATCCGGCCGGATCAACAGATTACGAATGAACAGCGAATGCCAGGCAAATTCCGTGATCACGCGCGACGGCAGCGCGTAGTCGACATCGGCACCGCCGACCAGGTCCTGCACGAACAGGGACAACCCGCCGGCGTGGGCAAGCATGTCCTGGTGCAATTGCGCAAAGTGCGCCGGCGACATGGGCTTGTTGTTGTCCCACCATATCTGGTCCTCCGTGGTTTCGTCGCGGACCACGAACTTGTCTTTTGGGGAACGGCCGGTGTGCTGGCCTGTCAGCGCACGAAGCGCACCGTGGGCGGTCAATTCGGCCTCGCCGCGTCGAATCGCCTCTTCGTAAAGCTGCGCTTCGGGCAGATTGTATCGAACGCTGGCGACGCTGCCCAATCCGATTGTTTCCAGACCGACTGCCGGGTTGTGGTCTCCAAAAACTTGCATCGCCATTTCATCCCCTGTTCCGGCAATCGCCATTGAATGATGACAGCCTTAAGAGCAAAAACTTGGAGACGCAAGAGAGAAAAATCTTAAAAAATCAATGTTTTCAAATATTTAATCGATTTAAATTTCTGTCACATTATTTAAATCGTTTGAATTTTGTCGTTTGGTAATTTTATCGCCACAACTTTTGGTACCCGAGAATGTCCTCGAAAATATCGACCCTTTATCTTTGCCACAATTTGTTCCACCTTTATCCTCCATAAGCGCGCCTGGTTGAGGCCGATCAATTCGGCAGACCGCCTGGGTCGGGGTCCAATTCCGGGAGATGCGCTTAGATGACGGAGACCAACAGCATGCTGACAATCGCGCTCGTAGACGACGACCGCAATATCCTCACCTCGGTCTCCATCGCTCTGGAAGCCGAAGGATACAAGGTCGAGACCTACACGGACGGGGCTTCCGCTCTTGACGGGCTTCTGGCGCGGCCGCCGCAGCTGGCGATCTTCGATATCAAGATGCCGCGCATGGACGGCATGGAGCTTCTTCGTCGCCTTCGTCAGAAATCCGACATCCCGGTCATCTTCCTCACCTCGAAAGACGAGGAAATCGATGAGTTGTTCGGGTTGAAGATGGGCGCCGATGACTTCATCACCAAGCCTTTCTCGCAGCGCTTGCTCGTGGAACGCGTCAAGGCGGTCCTGCGTCGCGCCTCCAACCGCGAAGCTTCGGCGACAGCCGGTAATAGCGGTGGCACACCGAAGGCCGGCGCCGTGCTGCAGGCGCGCTCGCTCGAGCGCGGCCAGCTGGTCATGGACCAGGAACGCCATACCTGCACCTGGAAGGGTGAACCGGTCACGCTGACCGTGACGGAATTCTTGATCCTGCACTCGCTTGCACAGCGGCCCGGCGTGGTCAAAAGTCGCGATGCACTGATGGATGCTGCCTATGACGAACAGGTCTATGTCGACGACCGGACGATCGACAGCCACATCAAGCGGCTGCGCAAGAAATTCAAGATGGTCGATACGGATTTCGATATGATTGAAACGCTCTACGGAGTCGGATATCGCTTCCGCGAAGCTGCCTGAGGCTGAAGCTTCGATGGCGGATACGTATGGGGTGAGCTGGCGGAAATACCGGCCACGCCCTTCGAAAGGGCCGCGGCGTGGCACAGCTTGTGCAGCATAGGGATACGGAAGAGGCGGAGGGACAGGCCGGCAGCCGCTGGACGCATCCGTTCACGCTGATCCGCCGCATTTTCGGCAACGCCGTTTTTTCCAGTCTCACGCGCCGCATCCTTTTCTTCAACCTTGCGGCGCTCATCGTGCTGGTTGGCGGCATTCTCTATCTCAACCAGTTTCGCGAGGGCCTGATCGATGCCCGCGTCGAAAGCCTTTTGACGCAAGGCGAAATCATCGCCGGCGCAGTCTCCGCATCCGCCTCGGTCGACACCAACTCGATCACCATCGATCCGGAAAAGCTACTCGAGTTGCAGGCCGGCCAGAGCATCACGCCGGCGCCCAACGACGATGACCTGGAGTTCCCGATCGATCCGGAAAAGGTAGCACCGGTACTACGGAGGCTTATTTCGCCGACCCGCACCCGGGCTCGCATTTTCGATGCCGATGCCAACCTGCTGCTGGATTCGCGTCATCTCTATTCGCGCGGCCAAGTATTGCGTTACGATCTGCCGCCGGTCGACGACGAAGTCCAGAGCTGGTCGGACTGGTTCAGCGGGCTTCTCAACAAGATGCTGCAACCGGCCAACCTGCCGGTCTACAAGGAAGCCCCTGGCGGCGACGGTTCCATCTATCCCGAGGTGATGAACGCACTCACCGGTGTGCGTGGCGCAGTTGTCCGCAGCACGGAAAAGGGCGAGCTGATCGTTTCCGTCGCCGTCCCTGTGCAGCGCGCCCGCGCCGTGCTTGGCGTCCTGCTTCTGTCCACCCAGGCCGGCGATATCGACAAGATCGTTCACGCAGAACGACTGGCTATCATGCGCGTCTTCGGCGTCGCGACGCTGGTCAATGTGGCGCTGTCGCTGCTGCTGTCATCGACGATCGCCAATCCGCTACGGCGACTGTCGGCTGCGGCCATCCGGGTGCGCAGAGGCTCGAAAGTGCGCGAGGAAATCCCCGATTTTTCCGCTCGCCAAGACGAAATCGGCAATCTGTCGATTGCGCTCAGGGAAATGACGACTGCCCTCTATGACCGCATCGACGCCATCGAAAGCTTCGCGGCCGATGTCAGCCACGAGCTCAAGAACCCGCTGACGTCGCTGCGCAGCGCCGTCGAAACGCTGCCGCTCGCACGCAACGACGATTCCAAAAAGCGGTTGATGGATGTCATCCAGCACGATGTCCGGCGGCTTGATCGCCTGATCAGCGACATCTCCGACGCGTCGCGCCTGGATGCCGAACTGGCGCGCAGCGATGCCGAGCAGATCGACATGGAAGTCCTGCTGCGTGACATGGTCGACCTGTCGCAGCAGGTACGCCATAGCAAGAAAGCCGTAGAGATCGACTATGTCGTCGACCGCAAGCCGGGAGCAAAAACACGCTTCCTCATTAACGGTCACGAACTGCGCATCAGCCAGATCATCACCAACCTGATCGAAAATGCCAGGTCCTTCGTCCCAGCCGACGGCGGCAAGATCGTCGTGCGCCTGTCACGGACGCGAACACGTTGCCTGGTGCACATCGAAGACAACGGTCCCGGCATCCAGGCGGAAGACATCGACAGGATTTTCGAGCGTTTCTACACAGACAGACCTGAAGCCGAAGGATTCGGACAGAATTCCGGGCTCGGCCTGTCGATCAGCCGGCAGATTGCCGAGGCGCATAACGGTTCGCTGAGGGCGGAAAACATCATCGATGCCGACACCGGAAAATCGCGCGGCGCTCGCTTTATCCTGTCCCTCCCCGCCGAGGCCAGCGCCTGATGCGAGAGGCGATCAACATCCACGGCACCGCTATCGTGGTCGGCGCGACCGGGCTGCTCTTTCTCGGACCCTCCGGCATCGGAAAATCGGCCCTCGCCTTTGCCTGTCTCGCATCGGCCAGACAGTTGGGGCTGTCGTCGGCGCTCGTAGCTGACGATCGCGTGCTTGTCGCGCGTCGCGACGGCAGCGTCATTGCCGAATGTCCACCGTCCATCGCAGGGCTCATCGAGATCCGCGGCACCGGGATCCTCCGGATCGGCAGCGTCCTTTCCAACCAGATGCATTTCGCAGTCTTGCCTGTCGACCTTGCGACCGCCGAAAGGCTTCCGCCGGAAGGTGCCGAGATCGAGGTCTCCGAGGGCATCGTTCTGCCGGCGATCCACCTTTCAAAAACAAGTATCAATCCGCTTGCCATCATCATGGCGATGCATCCGCAGTGCTTCTGATGGCGGCAACCCGAGCAAAGGATGAGGGCCAATCTCCGCATTTTACGCTTGCACTTCGGCTTTTCATGGCCAAGATGTCCCCCCACCGGTGGACGCGATTGCTGCGTTGCGATAAGGGCCACCTGTTTGCTTATGCGATGGGAGCAGTAATATCATGATCGGACTTGTGCTTGTCACACATGGCAAGCTGGCTGAAGAGTTTCGTCATGCCGTCGAGCATGTCGTTGGTCCGCAGAAATTCATCGAAACCGTCTCCATCGGCCCGGAAGACGATATGGATCGCCGGAGACAGGACATCATCCAGGCCGTCGCCGGTGCCGATGACGGCCACGGAGTGATTATCCTCACAGATATGTTTGGCGGCACGCCCTCCAACCTGGCGATCTCGGTGATGAACAGCGGCCATACGGAAGTCATTGCCGGCGTCAACCTCCCGATGCTGATAAAGCTGGCTGGCGTGCGCGGCGAAAACAATATGGAAAGGGCGCTGGTCGAAGCATCGGAAGCCGGACGGAAATATATCAATGTGGCCAGCCGCGTCTTGAGCGGCAAGTGACGGAGCGGCTATCTCGCCCATGACATCGCATTCCCGCGAACTGCTCATCATCAATAAACGTGGCCTGCATGCTCGCGCCTCGGCAAAATTCGTCCAGACCGTCGAAGCCTTCGATGCCGCTATCACGGTGTCCAGGGATGGAACGACCGTGGGGGGAAATTCGATCATGGGCCTGATGATGCTTGCTGCAAGCCCAGGCTGCAGCGTGCTGGTCACCGCCAGCGGAAACCAGGCGGAAGAGGCGCTGAACGCCCTGGATGCCCTGATTGCCAATAAATTTGGCGAGGAAATGTAAACGGTAAATCATATAAAGACATAAAGACTTCTTTATATGATGGTTGCATTTTGCCGTCCGGCCTGCTAGACGGGGTCTCTGTCGGCGCGACTGCGCCCCAAAAATCCCCCACGCATTCCGTCGCCGCAAGCCGGTGGTCCGGGTGCCCTGTCCAGGCTGGAGAATTCAATGAGCACTGACAAGGACTACGTTGTCGCCGATATCGCGCTTGCCGACTTTGGTCGCAAGGAAATCGATATTGCCGAAACCGAAATGCCGGGACTGATGTCCTGCCGTGAGGAATTCGGCCCGACGCAGCCGCTTAAGGGCGCGCGCATCACCGGTTCGCTTCACATGACCATCCAGACGGCCGTGCTGATCGAAACCCTGGTCAAGCTGGGTGCGGAAGTTCGCTGGGCTTCCTGCAACATCTTCTCGACCCAGGACCATGCTGCCGCCGCGATTGCCGCCTCGGGCATTCCGGTCTTCGCCATCAAGGGTGAATCCCTTGAGGACTACTGGACCTACACCGACCGGATCTTCCAGTGGGCCGACGGTGGCTTTTCCAACATGATCCTCGACGATGGCGGCGATGCCACCATGTACATCCTTCTCGGCGCCCGCGCCGAAGCCGGCGAAGATGTGCTGTCGACGCCGACCTCCGAGGAAGAAGTCATCCTCATGGCACAGATCAAGAAGCGCATGGCCGCTTCGCCCGGCTGGTTCACCAAGCAGCGCGATGCCATCAAGGGCGTTACCGAAGAAACTACCACAGGCGTTCATCGCCTCTACGAACTCAGCCAGAAGGGCCTGCTGCCATTCCCGGCAATCAACGTCAATGACAGCGTCACCAAGTCGAAGTTCGACAACAAGTACGGCTGCAAGGAATCGCTCGTCGACGGTATCCGCCGCGGTACCGACGTGATGATGGCCGGCAAGGTTGCCGTTGTCTGCGGTTACGGTGACGTCGGCAAGGGTTCGGCCGCTTCGCTGCTCGGCGCTGGCGCCCGCGTCAAGGTCACGGAAGTCGACCCGATCTGCGCCCTGCAGGCTGCCATGGACGGTTTTGAAGTCGTTACGCTCGAAGACGTGGTCTCTTCGGCCGACATCTTCATCACCACCACCGGCAACAAGGACGTTATCCGCATCGAGCATATGCGCGAGATGAAGGACATGGCAATCGTCGGCAACATCGGCCATTTCGATAACGAAATCCAGGTCGCTTCGCTGAAGAACCTGAAGTGGACGAATATCAAGCCGCAGGTCGACATGATCGAGTTCCCCAAGGGCAACCGCATGATCCTGCTGTCGGAAGGCCGCCTGCTGAACCTCGGCAACGCCACCGGTCATCCTTCCTTCGTGATGTCGGCATCGTTCACCAACCAGACGCTGGCCCAGATCGAACTGTTCACCAAGCCTGGCGAATACAAGAACGACGTCTACGTTCTGCCGAAGCACCTCGACGAAAAGGTTGCCCGCCTCCATCTCGCCAAGCTCGGCGTCAAGCTGACCGAACTTTCGACGGAGCAGGCTGCCTATATCGGCGTCCCGGCTCAGGGCCCCTTCAAGGCTGACCACTACAGGTACTAATTTTACTCTCTATATCCACAACATCTTGTGGCCGCAGCATTGACAAATGCTGCGGCTTCTTTTTTGGGCAGGAGTCTTTTCGCGGAATCGTTAAAACTGTATCCTTTTGGGACTTGATTCGCATTGAACCGAGCTTCGGGACCCTGCGAAATTGGGATGTCTTGTCGAGATACGGCACATTACAGGACGGAGACAGACCGCTGATGGAAATGAACGAAAGCCTGCCAGAGCAGGCTGACGCGCGACCCTGCGGTCCAGGCTTGCCAAGGCAAGACGGAATACAGGCGGCTGATTGCAATCGCCAGCGCGCGCCGCGTAAATCGTCGCGCTTCCTCGCCATCCTTTCCTTTCTTGCTTCCGGAACCGCCATCGCGGCACTCGCAGGCCCGGCGCTCGCCCAGGCGCAGATGCCGACCGCCGCCCGCTTGTTCACATCGTCGGAAATGGTCACCTTCTCTGTAGTGATCGGCGTCGTTTCTGCCGCCCTGTTGTCGACGCTGTGGCTCGTCCGCCAGCGTGGCAACCTCGAGACGGAAAGCCGCGAGATCCGCACAGCCTTGTCAGACGCCAACCAGCGCATCTCCCGCTACCAGGCGCTGATCGCCGACAAGAACCGCCGCATCGTCATCTGGGACGGGCCCAACACACGGCCGGAACTGCTGGGTCAGCTTCCTGTCGAGACCGGCGCGCCGCAAGACAACGAGTTTCTGGCATTCGGGCGCTGGATGAAATCATGGTCGGCCGGCGATCTCGACAAGGCAATCGACAAACTGCGCAGCAGCGGCCAAGGCTTTGACATGGTCGTCGAAACCAACCGCGACGAAATTCTCGAAGCGCAGGGCCGGATCTCCGGCGGGCGAGCGTTTGTGCGATTTGTCGCGCTGAACAACCTCCGTGCCGAACTGGCTGAAATCAAGATCGAGCGGGACCGGTTGCTGACGTCCATCTCGGCCTTTCAGAACCTGCTCGATGCCATCGACCTTCCCGTCTGGCAGCGTGATCCAGACGGCAAGCTGACATGGGTCAATCATGCCTATGGCGAAGCCGTGGAAGCCGTTTCACCGGAGGAAGCGATCCGCGAGGGTCGTGAGTTCCTGAGCACCATCGCCCGCGAACGCATCCGCGCCTCCGCAACGCCCGACTCGCCTTTCCACGACAAGATTTCGACTGTCGTCCGCGGCAACCGTACGTTTTTCGACGTGGTCGACGTGCGCGCCCGCAGCGGTTCGGCAGGCATGGCAATCGACGTGTCGGAGACAGAGGCTGTACGCGCCGAACTACAGCGCACGCTGAAGAGCCATGCCGAGACGCTCGACCATCTCGCGACACCCGTTGCCATCTTCGACGGCAACCGTCGTCTGCAATTCTACAACCAGGCCTTCGTGCAGCTCTGGGAACTCGATATCTCGTTCCTGGAATCGAAGCCCGACAACAGCGAACTGCTGGACCGGCTGCGCGCTGCCAAGAAGCTGCCGGAACCGCTGAACTGGAAGACCTGGAAGGAAAGCGTGCTCTCCGTCTACCGGGCGCTGGATACGCAATCCGACCTCTGGCATCTGCCGAACGGCCAGATCCTGCGCGTTTTCGCGACCGCGCATCCCCAGGGTGGCGCCACCTGGGTGTTCGAAAACCTCACCGAGCAGGTGGATCTCGAAACACGCTACAATACGCTCGTCAAAGTCCAGGGCGAGACCATCGACCACCTTTCGGAAGGTGTGGCGGTGTTCGGGCCCGACGGTCGCATGCGGCTGTCCAACCCGGCGTTCCGCGCGCTATGGGGCATCAGCGAGACTGAAGCCAAGCCCGGAACCCATATCCGCATGGTGGCCGATGCCTGCCTCGCCTCCTATGACAAGCCGGACGGCTGGAAATCCTTTGCCGAACAGATCACCAGCTTCAACGACGAGCGACCTTCTTCGCAAGGGACGCTCGAGCTATTCTCCGGGCTGGTGCTCGATTATGCGGTGACACCGCTGCCGAATGCCCAGACGATGCTGACTTTCGTCAATATGACGGACAGCGTCCGCGCCGAGCGCGCCTTGACGGAAAAGAACGAGGCGCTGCGCAAGGCAGACGAGCTGAAGAACGATTTCGTCCAGCACGTATCCTACGAACTGCGCTCGCCGCTGACCAACATCATCGGATTTACCGACCTCCTGAAGACGCCCGGTATCGGACCGCTCAGCGAGCGGCAGGCCGAGTATATCGACCATATCGCCACATCTTCTTCGGTGCTGCTGACGCTCGTCAACGACATTCTCGATCTGGCGACCGTCGATGCTGGTATCATGCGGCTCAATTGCAGTAACATCCTGCTCGATGACCTTTTGGATGACGTCTCGCTGCAAATCGCGGACAGGCTGCAGGAGAGTGGCGTAACGCTGGAAATCATTGTCCCAGCACAACTTGGCAGCGTCGTTGCCGACCAGCAGCGCCTGAAGCAGATTTTGCTGAAGCTTCTCAACAATGCCGCCAATTTTGCGCCCGAAGGCTCGGTCATTTCGCTGAAATGCCACCGTGACGGCACCGACTTCCTGTTTTCTGTTGCCGATCAAGGCCCGGGTATCCCGGAAGACGTAATGGGAACGGTATTCAAACGCTTCGCGTCCAACGGCAAGGGCGGAAAGCGCAGCGGCGCCGGTCTCGGGCTGTCGATCGTCGAAAGCTTCGTCAGCCTGCATAACGGCCAAGTTTCCATCGACAGCCAGCCCGGCAAGGGAACCATCGTGCGCTGCCGCATTCCGTCTGCAGACGTGCCGCAATCGATTGCCGCTGCCGAGTGACGTCCATGGACGCCCCGATCTCGGTCTTTCTGCAAGATGACGCGGCGACACGCCAACTCGGCGAAGATCTGGCGCTCGCGCTTACGGTGGGCGACTGCCTGGCGCTGAGCGGCGATCTTGGCGCAGGCAAATCGGCGCTGGCACGCGCCTTCCTGCGGGCGATGGCCGACGACGAGGGCCTGGAAGTGTCTAGCCCGACGTTCACGCTTGTCCAGTGCTATGCGCTGCGCATTCCAGTTTCGCATTTCGATCTCTATCGTCTCGGCGATCCGACGGAACTCGTGGAACTGGGTTTCGACGAGGCGCTCGATACCGGTATCTGCCTGGTCGAATGGCCTGAAATGGCGGAGACGGAATTACCCGCAAGTCGTATTACACTTCGTCTCGAGACCGAAGGCCAAGGGCGCCGCGCGACTATATCGGCACCGCCAGGCCAGGCAGCCCGCATCCGGCGCGTGTTGGATATCCGCTCGTTTCTCGACGAGAGCGGGCTTGCAGGCGCCGAACGTCGCTTCCTGACAGGCGATGCGTCGATGCGCGCTTATGAATCGATCTACCCTGCCGACGGAAGCAAGCGCATCATCCTCATGGACTGGCCACGCCGTCCGGAGGGACCCCCGGTGCTGGACGGCAAACCTTACCCCAAGATCGCGCACCTTGCCGAAGACGCTTATCCCTTCGTGGCGATCGCGGGCACGCTGCGGGACAACGGTTTCGCCACGCCGGAAATCTATCATGTCGACTACGAGCAAGGCATTCTGCTGATCGAGGACCTCGGCACCGATGGTATTCTCGACACGCACGGAAGACCCATCCCGGAGCGATATCAAGCCGGCATCGCCTGCCTGGCACAGTTGCACGGGCTAACCCTGCCTCGCGATATCGTGGTGACTTCAGATCATGTCCACCATATTCCGGATTTCGACCGTACGGCGATGGGCATGGAAGCCCGCCTGCTGCTCGACTGGTACCTGCCCTGGAAACGCGGCGAAGCTGCCAGCACCACGGAACGCGCAGAATATCTGGCAATCTGGGACGATCTCATCGACCAGCTCGCCGCCTCGGAAAAGAGCCTGCTGCTGCGCGACCTGCATTCCCCGAACATCATCTGGCGTGGCGAGGACGTCGGTATTCGCCGCATCGGCCTGATCGACTTCCAGGACGCAATGATCGGGCCGACGGCTTATGACCTGGCATCTCTCGTACAGGACGCCCGCGTCACCATCGAGCGGCCGCTGTTCGAGCAACTGATGGGTGACTACCTGGCGCTCCGTCGCGCCCAGCCAGGCTTCGACGAGCCGTTGTTCCTGAAAAGCTGGGCTATCATGTCGGCGCAGCGCAACTGCAAGCTGGCCGGACTGTGGGTCAGGTTGAAGCAGCGGGATGGAAAGCCGGGCTATCTCCAGCATATGCCGCGTACCCTCACCTACCTGCAGGGTGCATTTGAGCACGAAACGCTTGCCCCCTTGCGCGATTGGTGCGCAAGGGCTGGTATAGGCGCAGGCGAATCATAAATACCGGATCAGATGACCATTAAACAGGCCATGGTGCTCGCAGCGGGGCTTGGAACCCGCATGCGCCCGATTACCGACCACACCCCGAAGCCGCTGGTGAAGATTGGTGGCAAGCCGATGCTCGACTATGTGCTCGACCTTCTGGTCGCCGCAGGGGTCGACAGGGTCGCAATCAATATTCATCATCATCCTGATCAGATGCGAGCTTATCTCCAAGCTCGTGAGGGACTGGAGATCGTGGTATCCGACGAGACCGGAGGCCTGATGAACTCCGGCGGTGGTCTTGCCAAAGGCCTGAAGCTGCTCGGCCGCGACCCGGTTCTGGTCATGAACGCCGACCTTTTCTGGATCGGCGAAACGCCTGGGGCGCCAACGAACCTCGAGCGATTGGCGGACTTCTTCAATGCGGGCACCATGGACATGGCCTTGCTTTGCGTCCCGCTGGAAAAGACGACCGGCCATGACGGCAAGAAGGATTTCTCTATGGCTGCCGATGGTTGCCTGACGCGCTACCGCGAGGGAATGCCCAATCCCGTGGTTTATGCCGGCGCAATTGCCTTGCATCCTGCACTGTTCGACGACGCGCCGGACGAAGCCTTCAACCTCAACCTCTATTTCGACCGGGCCATAGCGAGCGGCAGGCTTTACGGCGTGATACTTGAGGGCGAATGGCTGACGGTCGGGACGCCGGATGCAATAGAAGCTGCGGAAGAGACGCTCCGTCGCATCGGCACAAGCGAGCTATCATGAAGCACCGGCAGCGCATCCTGACGATACCGGCGGGACTGCCCTTCCTTGCGACGCTTGCAGCAGCGCTGTGCGACGGGCGGCTGACCGAACACTTTCGCCACGATCCTGCCGATCCGCTGTCCCTTGCCAAGGTAACGATCTATTTGCCGACACGCCGTGCAGCCCGCGTGCTGCGCTCCGCTTTTGTCGATCTGCTCGGCGGCCAATCGGCGATCCTCCCCGTTATCCGGCCCCTTGGCGAAACCGATGAAGATAGCGGCTATTTCGACGAGGACTTGCCAGCTACCGCCGACCTGCTGCAGCCACTCTCGAACACCGCCCGGCTGTTGGAGTTGGCCCGCTTGATCCTCGCTTGGCGCAACAAGCTGCCGCAGATCGTCCGTGACATCCACTCCGATTCACCGCTCGTGGCGCCTGCCAGCCCGGCCGATGCGATCTGGCTTGCGCGCAATCTTGCCGAACTGATCGATTCGATCGAGACGGAAGACCGCGACTGGGCTGATCTCGCGACGCTGGATGCCCAGGATCATGCTCTCTGGTGGCAATTGACAGCCGAATTTCTGCAGATCGCCAGCGCCTTCTGGCCGGCCCGCCTGGACGAACTTGGCCGGTCCTCGCCAGCCCGGCATCGCAATGCCATCCTGCGCGCCGAGGCCAAACGACTGGCGACCGCGCAGCCCACAGGGCCGATCATCATCGCCGGTTCGACCGGTTCCGTGCCGGCCACCGCCGAGCTGATAGCCGCCGTCGCTGCCCTGCCGCAAGGCGTCATCGTATTGCCGGGTCTCGACCAGACGATGTCCGATGAGGACTGGGCCATGGTCGCGCCGATTGCCGGCATTGCCGATCGGGTCGATCCGGCCAGCCGCAGCCATCCACAATACGGCCTTGCGCACCTGTTGCGGCAACTGAAAACGGAGCGGGCCGAGGTCGATACCATAGAGACGGCGCCGGTCGATCTGCAGCGGCGTGCCGAAATCCTGTCCCGTGCGCTGGCGCCAGCCAAGGCTACGAGCGGCTGGGGAGATTGGCAAAAGACGCTGCCGCCCGGCGCGTTTCGCGCGGCGTTCGCCGATGTCTCGCTGATCGAGGCTGCGAACGAGCGCGAAGAGGCGACGGCCATCGCGGTTGCCCTGCGGCTGGCGCTGGAAAAGCCTGGCCGTAACGGCAATGAAAGCCAGGCGGCGCTGATTACGCCCGACCGGAACTTGGCGCGTCGCGTGACGGCTGAACTTGCCCGCTTCGGCATCGTTGCCGATGATTCGGCAGGCACGCCCCTGTCCTCCACCCCGCAAGGCAGCCTGTTGACGCTGCTGCTCGAGGCAACGCTCAGGCCCGGCGACCCCGTTGCCATCGTCAGCCTGCTCAAACACCCCCTTGCGAGCTTCGGGCTGGAACGATCCGTGCTGGATCATGCCGTCGACGCGCTGGAGTTGCTGGCCCTGCGCGGAGGCGTCGGCGAGGTCGACATCAATACGCTGGAGCCTCTTCTGGAACAGCGATTGGCGGACCAGGAGAACGATCGCCATGCGCCGAGATGGCGCGACAGCCTGCCGCCGGAAGCGGCTGACATTGCGGCCTTACTTGCCAATCGTGTGCGGCTCGCGACCGAACCGCTGGCTGGCGCCCTGCTCCGACGCCGTCCTGAGGATCGGCGGCTGACGACCAGCTTCACATTGTCGGAATGGGCCGAACGCACCGGGCGAGCTCTGGAAGCGGTGGTTGCCGACGAGAAGGGCGACCTTGCGGCGCTCTGGTCTTCCGAAGCGGGCGATGCGCTGGCGACCGTGCTGCGCGAAGTGATGGCGACCGATGGCCAGATGGAAGCCGACGGCCCGCAGTGGATCGACATCATGATGGCGCTTTCCGCCGGCCAGGCCGTCAAGCCCCGGGCGCTCAGCCATCCCAGGCTGTTCATCTTCGGCACGCTGGAAGCCCGCTTGCAGAGCGTCGACACCCTCATCCTCGGCGGCCTGAACGAGGGCTCGTGGCCCGGACAGACGGCCAACAATCCATTCGTGTCGCGGATGATGAAGACGGAGATCGGCCTGGAGCCGCCGGAGCGACGCATCGGCCAGCTGGCCCATGACTTCGAGATGGCAAACGGCACGGCGGACCTCATCTATTCTAGAGCGTTGCGCCAGGGCTCTACGCCCACAGTCGCCTCGCGTTGGCTGCAGAGGCTGATGGCGCTGGGCGGCAAGGAATTTGCAGAAGAGCTGAAGGTGCGCGGCGACTGTTTTCGCGACTGGGCAGCACTGATCGATGCCGGCGACCGCCAGGCACCCGCCCAGCGCCCCTCGCCCAAGCCACCGGCAGCGATGCAGCCGAAAAGCTATTCGTTCAGCGAGGTCGGACGCCTGAGGCGCGATCCCTACGCGATCTATGCCCGCCGCGTCCTCCGGCTCGACCCGGTCAATCCTTTCAACAGCGACCCCGGCGCTGCCGAGCGCGGCACGCTCTATCACCGGATTGTCGATCGCTTCACCCGCGAGGGCCATCTGGCAACGGCGCCGGATGCCTTGAAGGCAATGGAGCGCATCCTGACGGAGCTGTTCGACGCCGAGCAGTTGCCGCCGCATATCGATGCAGTCTGGCGCCCGCGCTTTCGCGAGGTCGCACGTGCCTTTCTCAACTGGGAAAAGGCCCGGCAGCCGCAGATCCGCCAGACATTTACCGAAGTCCGCGCCGCCGTCGATCTCGAAGCCGCCGGCATCCGGCTGACCGGCGTTGCCGACCGGATCGACCTGAAGGGCGGCAAGGCGGCCGATATCATCGACTACAAGACCGGCTTCAATCCTACGCCGCAGCAGGCCCGGGCGCTGCTCGATCCGCAGCTGGCACTCGAGGCCTACGCGCTGCAGGCCGGTGCCTTTCGCGATGTCGGGACTTTGACGCCGGAAAACCTGCTTTACGTGCGCCTACGGCCGGGCGATCGATTCAGGGAGGATCAGGTCAACAACGAGCTCGCCAAGGCCAGCGCCCGGACACAGCCGAAATCGGCGCTCGATCTCGGCCACGAATCGATCGAACAGCTCAGCCAGTTCGTTTTGCTGCTGCGATCCGGCGAAAAAGGTTTCGCCTCGCGGCTGATCCCGGCCCAGCAGCAGGAATTCGGCGGCGATTACGACCATCTGGCGCGGGTGTCGGAATGGTCGACAGCCGAAGCGGAAGAGGCTGCAGACGATGAGTGAACTGGCAGAGCTTCCGGAAGGCGACGATGCCGGCAGCTGGATCGGCTGGACGACCGTCCAGCAATCGCTGGCTTCCGATCCGACCCGGTCTGCGTGGGTCTCGGCCAATGCCGGCTCCGGCAAGACGCATGTCCTGACGCAGCGCGTGATCCGGCTGCTGCTGGCCGGCGCGCGGCCTTCGGCGATCCTGTGCCTGACATACACCAAGGCAGCAGCATCTGAGATGTCGAACCGCGTCTTCGACCGGCTTGCCGAATGGGCAACACTGCTGGACGAAGCACTGATCAAGCGCATTACCGATGTCGAGGGTGCTGTGCCGGACGTCTTCAAGCTGGCAGAGGGGCGGCGGCTTTTTGCAAAGGCCTTGGAAACGCCGGGCGGGCTGAAGATCCAGACTATCCATGCCTTCTGCGAGGCGCTACTGCACCAGTTTCCGCTCGAAGCCAATGTCGCCGGTCATTTTTCGGTGCTCGACGACCGCGCTGCGACGACGCTACTGGCGGACGCCCGACGCTCCTTGCTAACCGCAACGACGCCTGAAGACGATGCTGCTCTGGCGGAGGCCTTTGCTCATGTGCTCGATCTCGGGGACGAAGCCGGTCTCGAGACGCTGCTGGGCGAGATCATTGCCCACCGTAACGCCATCCGTCGCTTCGCGCTCGATGCGGAACAGCGCGGCGGCCTCGATAAGGTGATGCGCCAGCGGCTGGGGCTGTCGGCGACCGAGACGGAAGCCGACATCGCACAGCAGTTCTGGCCGCTGAGGGGACTGTCAGGTGCGATGCTGGACCGCTATCTTGAGCTCGCGGACAGCAAGGGTGGGAGCAAGGCCCAGGAGATCGCCTACGGCCTGAGGCTGGTCATGCGCGCGCTAGATCCCAACGAGCGTGTGGAAATCCTTGAAAAGGTCATGCTGACCGCCAAGGGCGAGCCAAAATCCGATGGCCAGTTCGTTGTCAAGGCAATGCTGGCCGAGGCGCCGGAGCTGACGGATGCCATCGTGACGGCGCGCGCCCATGTCGTGGACTGCCGGGACAGGCTGAAACGCATGCAGATGTACCGCGCTACACGCGCCGCGCTGACGCTTGCCGACCGGCTGAACGCCGATTATGCCGAACTCAAGAAACAGCGCAGCCAGCTCGATTTCGAGGACCTGATCACCCAAACGGCCGATCTTTTGATGCGCAGCGGTGTCGGCCCGTGGATCCACTACAAGCTCGACCAGGGCATCGACCATATTCTCGTCGACGAGGCGCAGGATACCAGCCCGATCCAGTGGAGTGTCATCCAGTCTCTGGCGGAAGATTTTTTCTCCGGCGCCAGCGCCCGGCCGACGCTGCGGACGCTGTTTGCGGTCGGAGACGAGAAGCAGTCGATCTATTCCTTCCAGGGCGCGCGACCGGAGCGTTTCTCCGAGGAGAGCGACCGTACGCGGCGTCGCGTGCTTGCCAGTGGCCAGGCGTTTTCGCCGGTGCGGCTGCCGCTGTCGTTCCGCTCGACATCTGACGTGCTATCAGCCGTCGATCACGTTTTTTCGACGCCGGACAATGCCAGGGGCCTCAGCGCCACCGATGAGGCCGTCGTCCATCGCTCCAGTCGTATCGGTCATCCGGGGGAAGTGGACCTTTGGCACATGATCGCGCCGGAGCCTGCCGCCAAGGAAGAGGATTGGACGGCGCCCTTCGATTCGACGCCTGAAAGCGCGCCGGCCGCAGTTCTCGCGCGGCGTATGGCTCATGTGATGGATACACTGGTCGGCCGCGAGAGCATTATCGACAAGGGTAAGACGCGGCTGATAGAGGCGGGTGATATCCTCGTGCTGGTGCGCAAGCGCGATGCTTTCGTCAATGCCCTCACCCGTGCGCTGAAGAAACGTGGCAACATTGCCGTCGCCGGCGCCGACCGCCTGGTGCTGACCAGCCATATCGCCATCCAGGATCTGCTGGCGCTCGGCCGCTTCCTGCTATTGCCGGAGGACGACCTGTCGCTGGCGGCGGTGCTGAAAAGCCCGCTTTTCGACCTCTCCGAGGACGACGTGTTCATGGTGGCGGCGCTGCGCGGCGATGGCACCAGCGTCTGGCAGCATCTCCAAGCCTTTGCAGCCGACGGCAACGATACCTTTGCCGATGCAGTCGAGCGACTGAAACTCTTCATGGCACTGTCGAAGACCTACTCGGTCCACGATCTCTTTGCGCGAATTCTCGGCAGCCATGGCGGTCGGCGTCAGTTCCTGGCTCGGCTTGGCAGCGAAGTCAGCGATATCCTCGACGAGTTCCTGACATTCGCGCTCGACCATGAGACATCCGGGCTGCCCGGCCTGCAATCCTTCGTCTCGACGCTGGAACTGGAAGCACCGGTCGTCAAGCGCGAACAGGACAAGGGCCGCAACGAGGTGCGGATCATGACGGTGCATGCCGCCAAGGGGCTGGAGGCGCCGATTGTCTTTCTCGTCGATGGCGGCTCGAAATCCTTCACTTCCAGCCATCTGCCGAAGCTGCGGCTGCTGGAGGGGCGCGGCGAAGAAGTGCCGATGCCGGCCTGGCTGCCGCTGAGTTCGCTCGGCAACACGCTGACCCAGGCCAATGCCAGCCGTATCCAGGGCCAGGCAGAGGAGGAATATCGCCGGCTGCTCTATGTCGGCATGACGCGGGCCGCTGACAGACTGATCGTCTGCGGCTATCGCGGCGTGCGACAGAACCCCGACATCTGGCACAGCATGATCGCGACCACCCTCGCACAACATCCCGAGCGTTGTACTGAGGCCACTTTCACCGGACCTGACGGCGATTGGACCGGCCTGCGCTGGCGCGTCGGGGGAATGGCAAAAGATCTCGAAACCGCAGTGTCGACGGAGGCACGAAGGGACAAAACGGCGCTGCCGCCTGCCCTGCTGCAACCGCTTCCGTCCCCCCGCCATCTCCCGCGTCCGCTGAGCCCGTCGGGAGCAGGCACCATCATCGATGACGAAGCCGGGAATCTGGCGGTCGCTTCCCCGCTGTTCGGCGACAAGGGTGCATCCGATCGTGCGCTGGAAAAGGGCCGACTGGTCCACCGTATGGTGCAGATGCTGCCGGATCTGCCTCCAGCCGAACGCGCTGAGGCCGCCGCGCGCTACGCCGAACGGACGACGCGCTTCTGGCCGGCAACGGAGCGCCAGGCGCTGGTCGCCTCAGTTTTGGCGCTGATGGCGCACAAGGACCTGCTGGGGGTTTTCAGTAGCCACGCACAAGCCGAAGTTTCCATTATGGGGACGCTTGCACTCGACCGTCAGACCTATGCGGTCTCCGGCCGTATCGACCGGCTGGCGGTGCTGGACGATCGCGTGGTGATCCTCGACTACAAGACCAATCGCGTGCCGCCGGCTACAGCCGAAGCCATACCCTTCGCGCACAAGGCTCAGCTGGCGATATACCGCGAGATCCTGGCGCCGCTCTATCCGGGCAAGCGCATCGATTGCGTGCTGGTCTACTCCGAGAACGCGACTGTCCACACGCTGTCGGAGGCAGCTCTCAGATCGGCGCTTGCCGAACTCATGACAAAGTGAAATACCAAAGCTTGAAATTCGGCACCGCAACATCACATGTGGTTCAACAGTTAATTCCGGTGAAGGAGCATTTTTATGGCTACCGTGAAAGTCGATAACTCGAACTTCCAAGCGGAAGTTCTAGATTCTGCAGAACCAGTCGTGGTTGATTTCTGGGCTGAATGGTGTGGCCCGTGCAAGATGATTGCTCCGAGCCTCGAAGAGATTTCCGTTGAGATGGCCGGCAAGGTCAAGGTGGCCAAGCTTAACATCGATGAAAATCCCGAACTCGCCGCCAAGTTTGGCGTCCGCTCGATCCCGACGCTCGCCCTCTTCAAGGCTGGTGAAGTTGCCGATATCAAGGTTGGTGCTGCACCGAAGTCTGCGCTGGCAAGCTGGATTTCCAACGCCGCCTGATTGCGTCGCCAGAGCGACCAGAGTTGAAAGCCCGGCATTGTCCGGGTTTTTTTATTGCGGTGGAGTTCCGTTTTCGGCCAATACCTCGCCAACCAAATAGAGCGAGCCGCCCATCAGGATGCGAGGGGGCAGGGTATCCGGGGACATAGCACGCATGATTGCGTCGAGCGCATCGCCGACCGACGACATCGGCTCGGCGACCAGTCCGGCATCATAGGCCGCATGGCTGAGAACGACGGGATCGATCATCGCATCGCTATGGGCGATCGGCACGCAGAACACTTTCTCCGCCAAACCCGCAAACGCCTTGAAGTAACCTATCGGATCCTTGGTGTTGATCATGCCTGTGATCAGGAACAGCGGTCGGGCCTGACGCTCCTCGAAGCCGGCCATCGCCTCGGCAATCACCTCGCCAGCACCCGGATTATGCCCTCCGTCCACCCAGATTTCGGCACCCTTCGGCGCGCGAGTGAAGAGCTTGCCTTCAGTCAGGCGCTGCAGTCGGCCGGGCCATTCGACCGTAGTCATCGCCTTTTCCATCATGGCGTCAGTGACGATGAAGCCGGCGGCCTTGACGGCACGGATGGCGGCAGCAGCGTTAGCGTGCTGGTGGCGTCCCGGCAGACGTGGCAGCGATAAATCGGCAAGGCCGAACTCGTCCTGGTAGACCAGCCGTCCGTATTCCTCATGGGCCGAAAAGTCCTGGCCGAATACTGCCGTCGGGCAATGCAGCCTCTCGGCCGTCGTCGTCAAGACCTCTAGCGCAGCATCATATTGCTGGTGGCCGATGACGACCGGAAGCCCGCGCTTCATGATCCCCGCCTTCTCAGCGGCAATCAACTCGACGCGGTCGCCGAGATAAGGCTGATGATCCAGCGAGATCGGCATGATGACGGACACGGCGGGGTCGGAGATAACGTTGGTCGCATCGAAGCGGCCTCCGAGACCGACCTCGATGATCGCCGCATCGGCGGGCTGTTCCGAGAACAGCAGGAAGGTGACTGCGGTCAGGATTTCAAAGACGGTGATCTTCTGGCCGGCATTGGCATCAGCGACGCGGCGCAGTGCATCGGCAAAGACGGCGTCGTCGACGAGCTGTCCTCGACCGCCCTTGACGCCGATGCGATAGCGTTCATGCCAGTTTACCAGATGCGGTGACGTATGGACATGAACGCTTTTGCCGCCCGCTTCGAGCAGCGCCCGGCAGAACGCTGTAACGGAGCCCTTGCCGTTGGTGCCGGCGACATGGATCACCGGCGGCAGTTTGGTCTGCGGGTTGCCGAGAAGCTCAAGCAGCCGCGTGATGCGGTCGAGCGAAAGGTCGAAGCCCTTGGGGTGCAGGCCCAGGAGCTCGTCGATCACCTGTTCGGCCTGGCTCTTGGTGGAGTGATCTATGGAGCCCATTCCGCACCTCCGCTTTTCGGTCTTCGTCGACTCAGGCGCCGACAGCCATCGGCAGCACGATCTCGCTCGGTTCAAGCGAGGCGGTCGCCGGCTGCTTGGTCAGGATCTTCAACAGTCGTGCCAGCATATCCGGGATATCATGACGCTTAATGACCATGTCGACCATGCCGTGTTCGAGCAGATATTCCGACGTCTGAAAGCCTTCCGGCAGCTTTTCGCGGATCGTCTGTTCGATGACGCGCTTGCCGGCGAAGCAGATTTCGGCACCGGGTTCGGCCAGGTGAATGTCTCCCAGCATCGCATAAGAGGCAGTGACGCCGCCGGTCGTCGGATTGGTCAATACGACGATATAGGGCTGGCCTGCTTCCTTGAGGAGGTCGACTGCGACCGTCGTGCGCGGCAGCTGCATCAGCGATAGGATGCCTTCCTGCATGCGGGCACCACCCGAAGCCGGGAACATCACCAGCGGGCATTTCTCGGCAATAGCGCGCTCGAATGCCTTGACGATCGCCTCGCCGGCAGCGAGACCGAGCGATCCGCCCATGAAGTTGAACTCGTGCACGACGGCAACGATCTTCAGTCCCTGCAGCTTGCCGACCCCGGCGAGAATCGTGTCTTCCTGCTCGGTCTTGACGCGGCTGTCTTTCAGACGGTCGCTGTATTTCTTCGAATCACGGAACTTCAGCGGATCCTGGGCGACCTTCGGCTGCACCAGGGCCTCGTACTCGCCATTGTCGAACAGATCGATCAGGCGGGCCTTTGCCGGCATCTTCATGTGGAAGCCGGAAGCAGGAATGACCCACTTGTTGTCTTCCAGATCCTTGTGGAAGACCATTTCTCCGGTTTCCGGGCATTTGATCCAGAGATTTTCGGCGATATCATCGCGACGGCCCAGCATGGAATTGATCCGCGGGCGAACGTAATTCGTGATCCAGTTCAAATCGAGATCTCCTGAATGACTGAATTGACCAAGGCCAATGTGGGGGAACTATTCGGCGGCAACAAGGCGCGCCGAGCGGGTTCCGGTTGAAAGACCACGAACAAGGGTTGCCACCGCCTGCACGGTATCGGCAGTCGCCTTGCCATCCGCGGTCAGCGAATTCGCAACCTGATTGACGATCGCAGTGCCGACGACGACGCCATCGGCAGCCGCACCGATGACCCGCGCATGCTCGGCCGTCTTGACGCCGAAGCCGACGCAAACAGGCAGGTCGGTATGGCTCTTGATACGGCGGACGGCAGCCGAGACAAGTGACGGATCGGCCATAGCCGAGCCGGTGATGCCGTTCATGGATACGTAGTAGACGAAGCCCGAAGTATTGCGAAGCACCATCGGCAGGCGCTTGTCGTCCGTCGTCGGTGTTGCCAGACGGATGAAATTAACGCCCTTGCGGATAGCCGGGATGCAGAGCTCGTCATCCATTTCCGGCGGTAGGTCGACGACGATCAGGCCGTCGATGCCGGATGCCAGCGCGTCATCGAGAAATTTCTCGACGCCGTAAATATAGATCGGGTTGTAGTAGCCCATCAGTACGATCGGCGTGGCGTCATCGGATTTACGGAAATCGGCGGCAAGCTGCAGCGTCTTCTTCAGCGTCTGGCCTGCCTTCAGCGCCCGCTGACCGGCCATCTGGATTGCCGGACCATCGGCCATCGGGTCCGAGAAAGGCATGCCGAGCTCGATGATGTCGGAGCCTGCTTCCGGCAGCGCCCTCATGATGCCGAGCGACGTTTCGTAATCTGGGTCGCCAGCCATGAAATAGGTAACCAGCGCCGGGCGACCCTCGGTCTTCAGGTCGGCGAAGCGTTTGTCCATCCGTGCGGTCATGTCAGAGCTCCACGCCGAGAATTTTGCCAACGGTGAAGATATCCTTGTCGCCTCGGCCACAGAGGTTCATCACGATGATCTGGTCCTTATCCATCTTCGGCGCACGCTTGATGACTTCGGCCAGCGCATGGGCAGGCTCGAGTGCCGGGATGATACCTTCGAGGCGAGTCAGCATCTGGAAGGCTGCCAGAGCCTCGGTGTCCATGATCGGCACGTATTCGACGCGGCCCATATCCTTCAGCCATGAATGCTCCGGGCCGATGCCGGGATAGTCAAGGCCGGCGGAGATCGAGTGGCCTTCCTTTATTTGCCCGTCCCTGTCCTGCAGCAGGTAGGTGCGGTTGCCATGCAGCACGCCCGGGGAACCGACCGTCAACGACGCACAGTGCTCCTCGCCCTCCAGGCCCTTGCCGCCGGCTTCGACGCCGACGATCTGGACGCTCTTGTCATCGAGGAACGGATGGAACAGGCCGATCGCATTGGAGCCACCGCCGACTGCTGCCACCAGCATGTCCGGCAGGCGGCCTTCTGCGGCCATCATCTGTTCCTTGGCTTCGCGGCCCATCACAGACTGGAAATCGCGAACCATTTCCGGATAGGGGTGCGGTCCGGCCGCAGTTCCAATCATATAGTAGGTGTCGTCGACGTTGGTGACCCAGTCGCGCAGCGCCTCGTTCATGGCATCTTTCAGGGTACCGTGGCCGGATGTGACGGGAACGACCTCGGCACCGAGCAGCTTCATACGGAACACGTTCGGCGCCTGGCGCTCGACATCGGTTGCGCCCATGTAGACAACGCAGGGCAACCCGAAGCGAGCAGCAACGGTAGCCGAAGCCACGCCATGCTGGCCGGCGCCGGTTTCTGCGATGATGCGGGTCTTGCCCATGCGCTTGGCGAGCAGGATCTGCCCGATGCAATTGTTGATCTTGTGCGATCCGGTGTGGTTGAGTTCGTCGCGCTTGAAATAGATCTTCGCGCCGCCAAGCTCGGCTGTGAGCCGCTCGGCGAAATACAACGGGCTTGGGCGACCGATATAGTGGGTGTTGAGATAATCGAGCTCGGCCTTGAAGGTCGGATCGGTCTTGGCATTTTCCCACTCGGCCTGCAGGGCGAGGATCAGCGGCATCAGCGTCTCTGCGACGAATCGTCCACCGAAGATACCGAAGCGGCCATCTTCGTCTGGCCCGGCGCGGAAGGAATTTACGTTTGGCGTCTCGTTCACTGTCAACTCCCTGAGGCTGTTGCCGGCATGCGAGCCGAGGCAACCGCGTCGAAAAATTCGTCGATCATGGTCAGATCCTTGACGCCCGGCGCACTTTCCACACCGGACGATATATCGATACCCGAGGCCTTGGTGGAGGCGAGCGCAAGGGCGACGTTGTCTTTGTTGAGGCCTCCCGAAAGCATGTAGTCGACGCGGCCGTCAAGCCACGCCATCAGGCTCCAGTCGAAAGCAACGCCGTTTCCGCCAGGCAGTTCCGAACCCTTGGGTGCCTTGGCATCGAACAGGAAGCGATCTGCGATGCCGATATAGGCCTCCACACGCCTGAGGTCCTCGGCATCCCGCACGGAAAAGGCCTTCATTACAAGCACGTCGTAGAGGGCCTTGATGGTCAGAACCCGCTCGGGACTTTCATGGCCATGCAATTGCAGCACGTCGGGCCTAACCAGGTTCATAATCTCATCGAGATCGTCATTGTCCGGATCGACCACCACGGCGACGATGAGGGCCTTGCCACGAACGCGGTCAGCCAGCACGCCTGCCAGATCGGGCTCGATGTAGCGCGGGCTTTTTTCAAAGAAGATGAAACCGATGTGTGTGGCGCCGCGCGCGACAGCGCGATCGACCGTCTCGGCCGTCTTCAATCCGCAAATCTTGATATCGGGTTTCATGGCAGGCAAGTGACACGAAATGGCAAAAGAGTCGAGCCCATTCGCGACAGTTGCTGGATTTCAGAGCCTGCCGCGCTAGCCGAAATCGATGGCATGAAGGTGGGTGCCATGCCGCTTCAGCCAGGCTTTTGCTTCTTCCATGTGCGGGCAAAGCTCTTTGCACAGCGCCCAGAAGCGGGGGCCGTGGTTCATTTCCTTCAAGTGCGCCACCTCGTGGGCAGCCAGATAGTCGATGACTTCGGGCGGCGCCATCAGGATCCGCCAGGAAAAGCTGAGATTGCCCTGCGACGAACAGGAGCCCCAGCGGCTGCGCGTATCCTTCATGGTGATCGATGCCACATCGGCGCGGATGGTGCCGGCGTGCAATTTCACCAGGCGTTCCAGATCGGCGCGCGCTTCCTTCTTCAGGAAGGCTGCAATGCGCCGCCCGGCATGCTCCGGCATTCCGCTGACACGCAGGATGCGCTCGCCGTCCAGTTCGAGGATTTCGGTGATGCCACGCAGGCTGCCTGAATGCTCAACCTGGTGGGGCACTCCACGGATCAGGATCTCGCTGCCATCGCGCAGCTTCGCATCAGGCTCGAACTTCGACAACTTGGTGATGAGCCAGCCCTGGTGGCGGTCGAGAAAGGCGTTGATCTCGCGCGGCGGCACGCCATGCGGCACGGTCATCTTCAAGGCGCGGCCACCCGGCTCGATGCGCAGTGTAATACGGGTAGCGCGCTCGTGCTTGCGGATCGTCAGCGGCATCTGCCTTCCTGCAAGGTCGAGCGTCCTCGTCTCCGGAGCAGGCGGCGGCCGGGCAGTCTTGCGGACTTTTGAAAGAAGCGGAAACATCGATCCGGTTTATATGATTCGCTGCAGCGTCTTGCAAAGAAAAACCGGCATCTCGCGATGCCGGCTGTCGAATGCGTCAGGAGGTTCGGAACTCCTGGCCGGAGCCCTGATCCGTGCGTCGCGCCGCTGTGCGGTCACGCATGAAGCGGTCGAACTCTTCCTGGTCTTTGGCGCGGCGCAATTCCCGCACGTAGTTGTCGAAGTCGGCGCGGGTCTCGTCGAGCCTGCGGCGCTCCTGGTCCAGGCGGTCGAGTTCTGCCTGGCGCCAGTCGTCAAAAGCGACGTTCTCGCTGTTGAACTGCTGACGGTAACGACGGCCGTTGCGGCGGAAACCGCTGAACATGCCATCGGCTGCCTGGTTGACGTCCCGTTTGAAGCCTCTCAGGCGATCGCCGAAGAGGATGTATGCGAGCATAGCAAGACCGAGCGGCCAGAAAACCACGAAGCCCAGGACCATGAGCGCGATGGTCGCCGGGGTCCACTCCGGCCGAATCAATGCTGACTGATTCATCGTGAAATACCTCGCAAGGCGGCCGGCTGAATGCCGGAGCCGCTCAAATCGATGTGGTAATAACGGGCTCCGGCTTCAATAAGGAAGTGCTTTAAAATCGCAAATACTCATCATTCCGGATCGAAAATCCCGTTTTTCGCGCCTAGGCCGTTTTTGAGCCCTTGGCCTTCCGCTTCGGGACATCGGCAGTTCTCGAGTGCGCCTTGGCAAAAGCCAGGATGCGCGGCGCTATTTCGCGGCGGAAGCGAGAGCCATTGAAGACACCGTAGTGACCGACATCTGGCTGCAAATAGTGCATGCGCATCGCGTCGGGGATGTTGCTGCAGATTGTCTGCGCTGCCTGGGTCTGGCCGACGCCGGAGATGTCGTCGTTTTCGCCCTCGACCGTCAAGAGCGCCACCTTGCGGATCGCAGATGGATCGACGCGGTGACCACGATGGTGCAACTCGCCCTTCGGCAAGGCGTGTTTCATGAACACCTGCTCGACCGTCTGCAGGTAGAACTGCGAGGTCAAGTCCATGACCGCCAGATACTCGTCATAAAACTCGCGATGCTTTTCGGGCTCCCCGTCGTTCTTGACGAGGTGCATGAAGAAATCCTTCTGGGCAATGACGTGCCGGTCGAGGTTCATCGACATGAAGCCGGAAAGCTGCAGGAAGCCCGGATACACCGACCGCCCAAAGCCCGGCAGCGGCCACGGAACGTTCATCACCACATTATCGGCAAACCACTCGATGGGCTTGTCCATGGCGAGCTTGTTGACACCGGTCGGATTGATGCGCGTATCGATCGGACCGCCCATCAGCGTCATGGACGCGGGCGACAGCGGATCGCCAGCCTCTTCCATGAGGGCGGCTGCAGCGAGCACCGGCACGGATGGCTGACAAACGGCCACGACATGGGTATCCTGTCCGAGGTGATGCAGCATGGCGACGATATAGTCGATGTAGTTGTCGAGATCGAAGTCGCCCTCTTCGACGGGTATCATTCGGGCATCGGTCCAGTCGGTGATATAGACATCGGCGCCGGGCAACAGCGCCTCCACCGTACCGCGCAGCAACGTCGCGTAATGGCCGGACATCGGCGCCACGATCAGGATCCGCGGATCGGACGGACGGGGGACTGGCAGGTCCCTTTCGAAATGGAGCAAACGACAGAACGGCTTCTGCCAGACGACAGCCTCGGTGACGACCACGGGCTTGTCGTCGATGACTGTCTGCGCCAGCCCGAACTCGGGCTTTCCGTAACGCCGCGTGCTGCGCTCGAAGACCTCGAGACTGGCAGATATCGTCCTGCCGAACGCGGTTTCGGCCATGGGATTGAGCGGATTATCGTAAGCCTGGCGCATCATGCCGGCAGCAGCCCGGAAGGGCGCCATGACCGCATGGTTTAGTTCGTAGAGATGATAGTACATGACCGACATTACCTTTTCGACTGCGGCCGAAAGAATGGCTGGTCCTTCGTGCGGATCAGCGGCAGTATTATCGAGGTCCCTATCACATTCTGCCAAAGTTAGACACAGTTGAGTGCCTATAAATTAAAATGCCGGAGAATTGATCTCCGGCATGGTGTGGTTTGTGGTCGTTGAACTTAAACGTCCGCGGCGAACGTCTGGCGCTGGTCGCCGAGACCTTCGATGCCTAGTTCGACCACGTCGCCGGCCTTCAGGTAAGTCGGCGGCTTCATTCCCATTCCGACGCCTGGGGGCGTACCGGTCGAGATGACGTCGCCCGGCTGCAGCGACATGAACTGGCTGAGGTAGGAAACCAGGTGTGCGACGCCGTAGACCATCGTCTTGGTCGATCCATCCTGCATAGTTTTGCCGTTGACTTTCAGCCACATGCCGAGATTTTGCGGATCGGCAACTTCATCCTTCGTGACCAGCCAGGGGCCGATCGGGCCGAATGTGTCGCAGGACTTTCCCTTGGTCCACTGGCCGGAGCGCTCCGTCTGGAAAGCGCGCTCCGAGACGTCATGCGAAACGCAGTAGCCGGCGACATAATCGAGTGCGTCGGCTTCGCTGACATACTTAGCCGTCTTGCCGATGACGACGCCGAGTTCGACTTCCCAGTCTGTTTTTTCAGAGCCGCGCGGAATGAGAACCGTGTCATTCGGACCAGCGATGGCGGAAGTGGCCTTCATGAATATGATCGGCTCAGGCGGCACAGTTGCGCCGGTCTCTGCGGCGTGGTCCGAAAAATTGAGACCGATGCAGATGAACTTGCCGGTACCCGCGACGCAAGCGCCGATACGGCCTGCTGCCAGTTCCGGTAATGTGGCGGGATCGATCTGGGCAAGCTTTGCCAGGCTATCCGGATGGATCGCCTCTCCGCCGATATCGGCAACATGCGCCGACAGATCGCGGATCTTGCCTTCCTTGTCCAGGAGGGCCGGCTTTTCCTTGCCGGGCTCGCCGACTCGCATCAGTTTCATCGTATTGTCCTTCCTGCCATGTCTTCAGAAGCGCGTTTCGCCATATATGAACGAAACATTCACCTGTGTCACCCGTGGATTGCGTGTCGAACTTTACGCCGACAGCCCGTGAAGGCAACCGGCAAAGCGACGCGATGGGAAAGGATATATCACTTGCCTAAGTGTAATATCCGATGGCTTGGCAATCAGAACAGCTCTTTGAGCGCGGGGCCAACCGGAACGATGCCGGATGGATTGAGCGTCTCTATCGAGTAATATCCACGCTTGATGTGGTCGAAACTTACCGTTTCCGCGATGCCGGGCCAATCGAGCATGCTGCGGCAGAAAGCGCTGAGATTTGAGTAATCGGAGAGGCGCCTGAGATTGCATTTGAAAATGCCGTGATAGGCGACATCGAAGCGCACCAGCGTCACGAACAGACGGATATCTGCTTCAGTCGGGTGATCGGCAAAGAGGAAGCGCTTGCCTTCTAACTGGAGTTCGGCCCAATCCAGACAGTCGAAGACATCCCGGAAACCTTCCTCGTAGGCGAGCTGCGTCGTCGCAAAGCCGGTCCGATAGACGCCGTTGTTGAGCGACGGGTAGATCCGCGCATTGAAGGCGTCGATCTCTTCGCGCCGGTCATTCGGATAAAGATCGGTCGAGAGGGTTGCGAGACCGCCAAAGCCGTCATTCATCATCCGCAGGATGTCGGACGATTCATTGTTGACGATGGTGTTCATCCGGGTATCCCAGAGGACGGGAACTGTCGCCCTTCCGGTAAAATGCGGATCAGCCATGGTATAGAGTTCGTGGATATAGCGGGCACCGTTGACGCTGTCCTCGGTCGCGCCGGGATAGTCGCCGAATTGCCAGCCCTGCTTTGTGAGGGCAGGTTCGACGATGGAGATATCGATGGCAGCTTCCAGGCTCTTCATCGCCCGGCCAATCAGCGTCCGAGATGCCCAGGGGCAGATCAGCGCAACATAAAGGTGATAGCGGCCCGGTTCGGCAGCAAACCCACCGGTACCGGTCGGGCCGGCGCTGCCATCCGGCGTCACCCAGTTTCGAAAGCTGGACGTCTGGCGGACAAAGCCACCCTTTTCGTCCTTTGCCTGCACCGGCTGCCAATCTTCCGTCCACTTTCCGTCGACCAGCATGTTCTTCTCCTTCGCGTGCGAGAATTGCTGTTCTACCCGGTCCCTGCGAAGGCCACATCACACATTGTTGAAACAGACCGTCACCCTTGCGCCATCCGCAGAAGCGCTGGCGATCTGGACTATGGCGGGCGGCACGCTATACATCGTCGGGCACTCCATCCAAACACAAGCGCTGCTCCCAGCGCAGACCGTTTCAGAGAGAAAAACCATGACAAGCAGCAACAGCCGCGAATCCAACCATCCGATCGACGCCCTTTTCCTGGATCGCTGGTCGCCCCGTGCATTCAACAACGAGACCATGCCGGAAGCAGATCTGCTGACGATCCTCGAAGCCGGCCACTGGGCAGCCTCCTCCTACAACCACCAGCCCTGGCGTTTCGTCTACGCGCTGCGCGGCTCGGAGCAGTGGGACACGTTCCTCAGCCTGCTGATCGACTTCAACCAGAGCTGGGTTAAGTCTGCATCCGCGCTGCTGTTCATCGTTTCCCGCACGCATTCCGGCGAACTCGGTGCCGACGACCAGAAGCCGATCTACAGCCACTCCTTCGACGCCGGCACCGCATCGGGCTACATTGCCCTGCAGGCCCATCTCTCCGGCTATGAAGCGCACGGCATGACCGGCGTTCACTTCGACAAGGTACCGGGCGTACTCGGCATTCCGGACGGTTTCCGCGTCGAATGCGCCGTCGCCATCGGCAAGATCGGCGACAAGAACCAGCTGCCTGAAGGCCTGCGCGAACGCGAAGTCCCGAGCCCGCGCAAGCCGCTGGCCGAGGTCGCCTTCAACGGCAAGTTCATCGCCAAGTAATCCCTGATCCCGACAAAACGAAGCCCGCGCTGCAGATTTGCGGCGCGGGCTTTTCCATGTCTGGTCGCTGGTAGATTAGATGTCGAGGTTGGCGACGTTGAGCGCATTGTCCTGGATGAACTCGCGGCGCGGCTCGACTTCATCGCCCATAAGCCGGGCAAACAGGCTGTCGGCATCGACGGCGTCGTTGACGCGAACCTGCAGCAGCGAGCGCACGTTCGGATCGAGCGTCGTTTCCCAGAGCTGCTCGGCATTCATTTCACCGAGGCCCTTGTAGCGTTGCATCGACAGACCCTTGCGGCCGCTGGCAAAGACGGCTTCCAGCAGCGCACGGGCGCCCGAGATTTCCGTTTCGCCGTCTCTCCGCACCAATTTCGGCGGCACGTCGTAGATTTCCTTCAGGCGTGGGCCGAGCTGGTCGATATGGCGGGCATCGGACGAGCCGATCAGCGCCATGTCGAGGGTGATGACTTCCTTGACCCCGCGCACGGTGCGTTCCAGACGCAAGCCGCCCTCGTCGGTCATGTCGCCGATCCAGCCACGTTCCGTTTCTTCGGCAATAATGTCCAGACGACGGGCAACTTCGGCAACGATCGTCGCGGCCCGGGCGGGATCGCTGACCACGTCTGCATTGAGCGCGCCGGCAATTGCCGCCTGCTCTACGACGGCGCGGTTATAACGGGAATGCAGGTTTTCGAGCAGGGCTCTCAGACGCAGCGCGTCCTGAATGACTTCGCGCAGATCCTGGCCGGAGCGGACTTCGCCGCTGCCGAGCCGCAGGCTGGCGTCGTCGAGGCCCTGGCCGATCAGATATTCTTCCAGCGCCTTCTCGTCCTTCAGATACTGGATCGATTTGCCGCGCGACACTTTGTAGAGCGGCGGCTGGGCGATGTAGATGTGGCCGCGCTCGATCAGCTCCGGCATCTGGCGGAAGAAGAAGGTCAGCAGCAGCGTGCGAATATGGGCGCCGTCGACGTCGGCGTCCGTCATGATGATGATCTTGTGGTAGCGCAGCTTGTCGGCGTTGAACTCGTCCTTGCCGATGCCGGTGCCGAGCGCGATGATCAGCGTACCGATTTCCTGGCTGCCGAGCATCTTGTCGAAGCGTGCACGCTCGACATTGAGGATCTTGCCTCGCAGCGGCAGGATCGCCTGGTTTTCGCGCGAACGACCCTGCTTGGCCGAGCCGCCGGCGGAATCCCCTTCAACGAGGAAGACTTCGGACTTGGTAGGGTCACGCTCTGAGCAGTCGGCGAGCTTGCCCGGCAGCGAGGCGATGTCGAGGGCGCCCTTGCGGCGCGTGAGTTCGCGGGCCTTCTTGGCGGCTTCGCGGGCCATGGCGGCTTCCGCGACCTTGCCAATCAGGATCTTGGCCTCGGTCGGATGTTCTTCGAGCCAGGTACCGAGCGCCTCGTTGACCAGGCTTTCGACGACCGGGCGAACTTCCGAGGAAACCAGCTTGTCCTTGGTCTGGGAGGAGAACTTCGGATCCGGGACCTTAACCGAGAGCACGGCTGTCAGGCCTTCGCGGCAGTCGTCTGCCGTCAGGGTCACCTTCTCGCGCTTGCTGATGCCGGAGGTCTCGCCGTAGGAGGTGATCTGACGGGTCAGGGCGCCACGGAAACCGGCCATATGGGTGCCGCCGTCGCGCTGCGGGATGTTGTTGGTGAAGCAGAGTACGTTCTCGTGGTAGCTGTCGTTCCACCACATCGCCACTTCGACGACGATGCCGTCCTTTTCGCCACGGATGGCAACGGGCTTGTCGACCAGCGGCTTCTTGGCGCGATCGAGATAGACGACGAAGGCTTCGAGGCCGCCGTCATAAAGCATTTCCACCTGTTTGACGTCTGAATGACGTTTGTCGGTGAGCAGGATGCGGACGCCGGAATTGAGGAAGGCGAGTTCGCGCAGCCGGTGCTCGAGCGTCGCGAAGTCGAACTCGATCATCGTGAAGGTTTCGGTGCTGGGCTGGAAGGTGACTTCCGTCCCGGTTTCGCCGCCGCTGTCGCCAAGCGTCACCAGAGGTGCGTCGGCGACGCCGTGGGTGAAGCTGATCTCGTGGATCTTGCCCTGGCGCTTGATGCGCAACTTGAGCCAGACCGACAGCGCGTTGACGACGGAGACGCCGACGCCATGCAGACCGCCGGACACCTTGTAGGAGTTCTGGTCGAATTTGCCGCCGGCGTGCAGCTGGGTCATGATCACTTCGGCAGCGGATATGCCCTCGCCGGTGTGGATATCCGTCGGGATACCACGACCATTGTCGGTCACCGTCACCGAGCCGTCGGGGTTGAGCGTTACGGTTACCAGGTCGGCGTGACCACCGAGCGCTTCGTCGATGGCGTTGTCGACAACTTCGTAGACCATGTGATGCAGGCCGGAGCCGTCATCCGTGTCGCCGATATACATGCCGGGCCGCTTGCGCACGGCATCGAGGCCCTTCAGGACCTTGATGGAGTCAGCGCCATATTCAGGATTGGCGGCATTTTCGGTCGCGGGAATATCGGTCATGGCTTGAAGTCTTTCGTGTTATCGCAGGTCGCGACGATCCTTGCGAATCATCGTTTTTCCTCCCCGAACTATAGGGGTATTTCATAGTCAATGCCAAATACATGGCCCCGAAAAGACCTATAAAGCAGGGGATTAAGGCTGATTTCAGCCAGTTTTCCGAGCCTTTTCGAGGATGGCCTCCAGTGCTTCTACAGCATCCTGGTCGAGAAAGCGAAATTGTCCGGCAAGGCGATTGGCGAGCGCCGTATATTGCGGCGCCATCCCCGCCGTGTCGATCACGACACGCGGGTCGGAACCGCGCGCCAGCATGAACAGCTCCTCGGCCTCGTCCCAGATGATATTGAAATAGCCGGCAATCCTTTGCAGCATGACGAAGGTCGGGAGACCCCGTTTGCCGTGTTCCAGCGCCGAGAGGTAGGCGGGCGTCACGTCGAGCGCGGCCGCCATTTCCTTCTGCGTCACGCCCTTGCGTTCGCGGAGCTTGCGCACCGCTTCGCCGAATGGCGTCATGGCGCATCTCCCGGACGCCTTGCCAGGCGGATATAGAGGGCGCCTTCGCCGCCGTGATGCTGGGCCGCCGTTTCATAGGACGAGATGAGATAGCGGAAGTCGGGCTTGGAGAACCACAAGGGTGCTGCCCGCTTCAGAGCGCCTTCGCTGCCCATCGAGCTTCCCTTGCCTGTTATGACCAGCACATGGCGCAGACCGCGCATATGGGCCCGAACCAGGAAATCGAGCAGCAGATCATGCGCCTCGTCCTGGTAGAGGCCGTGCAGGTCGATCCTTGCTTCCAGCGGAAGCCGGCCCTTGGCGATCTTGCGCTTCACCGGCCGCTCGAGCGGATGGTGCTTGCTGGCGGACGGCTGCGGCTTTTGCGGCATCGGCAGGGGTTGTTGCGAAATCGGCATCTTCGGAGGCGGAGGTGATGATACATCGCGCTGCGCTTCGGCGGCCTGCTGCTCGGTCAGAAAGATATCGAGCGCCTGCATCTCGGCCATATGCTGCGGCAGCGGCCGGGTACTCTTGGCGACCTTGCTCCAGAGAATGCGTTCCTCCGGGCTGAGCTTGCGGTCCTTCGCCATCAGCTGAACCTCGCGGCAGCCGCCTTGGGCACGAGAATGTAGAAATCGGCGTCATGACGGACGGTGCCCGCCAGTTCTCCGGCTTCATAGCCCGAGCCGGTGAAGATGTCGCCACGTGCGGGGCCGACAATTGCCGAACCGGTGTCGAGCGCCAGCATCAGCCGCTGGAACGGTCCGCCGTTGTCCAGGTGGGTGAGGCTTTCCGAGCGGATGAAGAAGGGGAAGCCGAAGGTATGGATCAGCCTGTCAACGGCGAGCGCCCGGCCCGCCACCAGCGGCACCTTGGCCGCTGCGATTGGCCCGGCCTGCGGATCGGCGACATCGGCCTCGCGGAAGAAAATGTAGGAGCGATTGTGTGAGAGAACCTCGTCGACTTCTCCCGGATGGGCGTAGAGCCAGTCCCGGATCGTCTGCATCGAGATCGTCGCGCGGTCCAGTTCGCCACGGTCGATCAGCAGCCGACCGACAGCCGAGAACGGATGGCCGGCCTTGGCGGCATAAGTGATACGGCAGAGCGTTCCATCCGGATAGCGCAGCCGCGCGGCACCCTGGACATGCACGAAGAACACATCGACGCTGGATTTGGCCCAGGCTATCTCAAGGCCTTTGCCCGCAAGATAGCCAGAGGTGATCTCGCCGCGGTCCGGATAGGCATCGATCTCGCCATACCTCAGACGCGCGAACATGTAGGACGCGTCCAGCCCGGCCGGTCGGTTGCTGTCGTCGAGATCGACCAAATCGTCCGGGCGGCGGTAGAAGGGATAGCAATAGACGGCATCCGGTGTTGCGGACACTTCTATCTCCGGCTCGAAGAATGCCGTGACGAACCCGCTCCGGTCTCCGCTTCGGCGTATGAAAAACGGCTGGCAATTGGCTTCGAAAAAAGCCCTGGCCTCTGCTGCGTCGGCTGGCTCGATGTCATTTGCCGCTTCCAGCAGCGGCAGCAGGTCCGCCGTCGTCAGCCCGAGCGACCCGGCTCGGTAGGACTTTGTCTCAGTGACGTGCCGATAACAGGCCCGCATGGCATCGAAAAGGCCGGAGGGATCGTCATCCCCCCAGCCTTTCAGATCGTCAAAGGTTGTCGGCTCCAGCAAAAAATCGTCGGATCGGACACTCATTGTTCGGATTCGGTCGCCACAAGTTTCCAGTTCGGATCGCGCGAGCGCGTGTCGCGTGCGAATGTCCAGAGGTCGCTGACTTCCGACACCTGCTCTGCATCGCCATCGACCAGCACGTCGGCCTTGTCGTATGTCGCCGATATCATCTGGCTGACGATGCGAATGGTGACCAATGCATCGGTCTCCTTGACCTCGGCACTCACGATATCGCTCCGGTCGATGCCGACGAAGCTGGACTTGACCCTCTCACCGCGTGCTTCTCGATCGGCGATCGCTGCGTCGAAGCCCTCGTAGACCTCATTGGACAGCAGACCCTTCAGCGCCTTCCGGTCGCCATCGGCAAAAGCCATGACGATCATCTCGTAGGCCATGCGGGCGCCCTTGACGAACTCCTTCGGATCGAAGGACGGGTCGATCTTCACCACTTCGCGCAGCTGCGCGTTCAGCGGCGTTTCAGGCTTGGCGAAGGCGTCGACGGCTGCAAAGCGATTTTCGTCATCGACGGCGTCGCGACGCGGCAGGGTAACGACTTTGCCGGTATCCGGTGCATCGGGACCTTTGACAGCATCGCGCGGAGTGTACAGATCACGCGGCGGCTTCTCGGTGCCCGTGCGGCGACCAAGCACGCTGCGCAACTGAAGGAAGATCAGCACCGCTGCGACCAGAAAGAAAATCGTCACAAAGTCATTCGAACCCATATCGCTCCGGCACCACTGTTCACATTCGAAGTTTCAACACCCATATAGTCAGCATAATGCCATCATTCAAATAGCAGGTCCTCATCTTTGTGATCTGCTATGCTGAACGGCAGCCGAGTTACTCATTCGAGGAAGAGACCATGCGCCTTTCGCTTCTGCCTGCCTTCGTCCTGCTGCTCCCCCTGGTGGAGATCGCCGGCTTCGTCGTGGTCGGCAAGGCGATCGGTATCTGGGCCACGCTCGGCCTCGTCGTCCTCAGTGTTGTTGTCGGCGCTTTCCTGCTCCGGTCCCAAGGATTGAGCATCCTGAGGCGGCTCTCGATGGCAAGCCGCGACGGCGCAGCGCCTGCCCGCGATCTCGTGCATGGTGCGATGGTGGTGGTGGCTGCGTTCCTGCTGCTGGTACCCGGCTTTTTCACGGACATCCTCGGCCTGCTTCTCTTCATTCCTGGCGTGCGCGATCTCGCTTGGAAGTTTCTCAGCCGCCGCATCGTCATCCTGGGGTCTTCGCCGGCGTTCAATCGCTCGCGCGGCGCGCCGGAAAAGCCGAACAGCTCGGGGCCCGTGGTCGATCTCGACGCAGATGATTTTCGGCGCGGCCCGAATCCAGGCTCTCCGTGGTCCGATCACAAGCGTCTGAAGGACTGAGCGCACCTGTTTTGGGCCGGCTGCCGAAGGGTTGTAAGCCCCGGCATGAAATGTTAGATGGCGACACCATTTTGAGCCGCGAGGAAGTGCCATGGCCGACGAAATCAACGGCGAGACCGCCCCCAGCCTATCCGTTCTTGCCCAGTACACGAAGGATCTGTCCTTCGAAAATCCCGGTGCGCCGCGCTCGCTGCAGTCCCGCGACAAGCCGCCGGAAATCAATATCAACGTCAACGTCAATGCCAACCCGCTCTCTGACACCGATTTCGACGTCGTGCTGACGCTGAATGCCGATGCCAAGGATGATGGCAAGACCGTATTCCACACCGAGCTGGTTTATGGCGGCGTTTTCCGGGTCGTTGGCTTTCCGCAGGAGCATATGCTGCCACTGCTGTTCATCGAATGCCCACGCCTGCTGTTCCCGTTCGCGCGCCAGATCATTGCCGACGTCACCCGCAACGGCGGCTTCCCGCCGCTTATCATCGACCCGATCGATTTCGCGACGATGTTCACCCAGCGCGTTGCCGAAGAACAGACACGTGCGCAGGTCAGCTCCGTTCCGAACTGATCCTCGATCGATATCATGAGACATGTGCCCGGCTTGTCCGGGCATTTTTTATATCTATCAGGCAGAACCGTATTTCAGCCAAATGCTCTTTTCTCCGAGCTTGGCGAGCAGCGCCCGATGTGCTTCGCGCTCCAGATCGCTTACCCTGTCCGGCAGCGGAGATGGTCTCGCAAGCACCGCGACAACCACGTCGTCATTTTCCATCCGGTTATCTGAACCGCTCTGGCCGCCTTTATCGGAGCTGAGACCCAGGGCAGTCTGCCGGCCACCGATCATCTCGATATAGACTTCGGCCAGCAATTCCGAGTCGAGCAGCGCGCCGTGCTTGGTGCGGTGGGTATTGTCGATGCCATAACGGCGGCAGAGGGCATCGAGAGAATTCGGACCCATCGGGTTTTTGCGACGGGCAAGAGACAGGGTGTCGATAACCATCTCAGGCAGGATCGACGGCATACCGAGACGCGCCAGCTCTGCGTTGATAAAGCCCATGTCGAAGTTTGCATTGTGGGCGATCCACTTGGCGTCGCCAAAGAATTCGAGCATCGGTCCGGCGACGTCGGCAAAGGGTGGCTTGTCGGCGAGGAACTCGTCGGTAATGCCGTGCACCGCCAGCGCGTCCGGATGGACTTTCTGGCCGGCCGGATTGACGTACATGTGAAAGGTGCGTCCCGTCGGAAAATGGTTGAACAGTTCGACGCCACCGATTTCGATGATGCGGTCGGTGCGGCTGTCGAGGCCTGTCGTTTCCGTATCGAAGATGATTTCGCGCATGTCACAAATCCCTGTCCGTCGTGCCCGCCCTCAAGGCGGCAATGATCGCCGCGACCTGGCTGCGGGCCGCCTCGATACCGTTTCCGGTATCGATCAAGAAATCCGCCCTCGCGCGCTTGTCGGCGTCCGGCATCTGCCGAGAGAGAATCATATTGAACTTCTCCTCCGTCATGCCCGGTCGCGCAAGAACCCTTTGGCGCTGAAGCTGTGGATCACAAGTAACGACGACGATGCGATCGACGCGATCCGCGCTTGCCGTTTCGAACAACAGGGGAATGTCGAGCACAACGATATCGGCGCCGGCCAGGGCCTGCTCACCCAGGAATGCCAGTTCGCGGCGGCGCACCAGCGGATGGACTATGGCTTCGAGTGTCTTGAAGCCAGCCGGGTTGGCCGCCAGCTGCCTAGACAACAACTGCCGGTCAACGATACCGCCTGCAACGGTTCCCGGAAAAGCTCCCTCGATCAAAGGTGCCGCCTCGCCCGCGTACAGTTCGTGCACCGCCTTGTCGGCATCGTTGACCGGAATGCCGGCATCGGCAAACAGCCTGGCCGTTGTCGTCTTGCCCATGCCGATCGAGCCCGTCAGGCCAAGCCGGATCATTTGTGCGCTTCCATGTCTGCGATAACCAACTGCCGCAGACGGTCATCAACCTCAGGGCGCTGGCCAAACCACTTTTCAAATCCCGGCACCGCCTGGTGTAGCAGCATGCCGAGACCATCGACCGTGGCGATTCCCTGCCGTTCGGCTTGGACAAGAATTTCCGTCTTCAGCGGCACGTAGACGATATCTGTGGCAACGGCGTCCCTCGCCATCGTCGTGAAATCGATTGCTGGCACCGGGCCTCCTCCATCCATGCCAAGGGAGGTGGTATTGATGAACAAGCCCGCCGACTGCATGACCTCGCGCAAAGCCTTTTCCGGATGGGCATGGACGCTGGGACCGAACCTGTCGGCAAGTTCGCGGGCGCGATCCAGGGTGCGGTTGACCACATGGATCGTACCGATGCCACGGTTGCGGACCGCCTGGATGATGGCGCGGCTTGCGCCACCGGCGCCGTGAACGACGGCGGTTTCCACCTTGTCCCACCCGGGGTGGCGGGCATCGAGATTGGCGACGAAGCCGTGGCCATCGGTATTGGTGGCCATGAGCTGGCCGTTTTCCAGCCACAGCGTGTTGGCGGCGCCGAGCTCTTGCGCCAATTCGTCCGGCCGATCAGCCAGCGCGAATGCCTGCTCCTTGTGCGGGATCGTGACGTTGCCACCGACAAAGCCAGCGGTGCCATCCTTCAGCGATGCGATGAAGCCGGGAAAATCTGCCGGGGACACGGCGTGAGCCTGATAGTTGCCGGCGATGCCCAGTGTTTTAAGCCAGTGTCCATGGATGAGCGGCGAGCGGGAATGGCTGACGGGATAGCCTGTGACGAAGGCACGCCGGCCGATTGTTTCACGTGAATCATCCATCGATTGCCTCCAGGGCCCGCAATTCGGCGAGCAGCGGCAGCATGGGAAGGCCGAGGATCGTAAAGTAGTCGCCGTCTATCCGCGAGAACAACTGTATCCCCTCGCCTTCCAGCTGATAGGCCCCGACGCTACCGAGCGCCTTGTCGCCGACCCTGCCGATATGCCGATGGATAAAAGCGGGTGTGAGCGTCCGCATTGTCAATTCGGCATGGGACAGGTGCTCCCAGAGGATGTCGCCATCCCTTGCGATCGCGACGGCACTGTTTAACCGGTGGGTTTTTCCCGAGAGGGCCAGCAAATGGGCCTCTGCCTCGGCACTATCCTTCGGCTTGTGAAACACGCGAGAGCCGAGTGACATCGTCTGGTCCGAACCGATGACCAGCGAACCATGGTGGCTTTCGCTGACAGCGACAGCCTTGGCCTTGGCGAGAACCAGCGCAATGGCGTCCGGGCCGGCGCCGGCTTTTTCAAGCGGTGCCTCAAGGGCACGTTCGTCGATGCTGGCAGCGATGGATTCGAACCGCAGACCGGCATTTTCCATCAGCATGCGACGAAAGGGGCTGGAGGACGCGAGGATGAGTGGCGATGTCATGGAGTGTCCCTGCGCTATTCGGCAGACTTGCGCTTAGCGCAGCTTCGGTTTGAGGGCAACGATGGCGGCAGCCGTTTCTTCGATCGAGCGCCGGGTCACGTCGATGACAGGCCAGCCGTGCCTGGCGCAAAGCGCACGGGCGTATTTCAATTCCTCGGAGATCGTGGCGCGATCGGTATAATGACCGCGATCGAAGCCGGGCGTGGTGCCGAGGATGCGATTTTCGCGAACCTGCGAAATGCGGTCGGTGGTGGCGATCAAGCCGACGATGAGAGGCTTGGTTGCGGCAGCCAGGCTCGGCGGCAGCGGTACGCCGTAGACGATCGGAATATTGGCGGTCTTGATGCCGCGATTGGCGAGATAGATGCTGGTCGGAGTTTTCGACGTTCGACTGATGCCGACGATGACGACGTCGGCATCATTATAATCATCCGGCATCTGGCCGTCATCATGATCCATGGTGAAATTCAAAGCTTCGATGCGGGCGAAGTAATCCGCATTCATCACATGCTGGGCGCCCACCCTGCGTCGGGAAACGGCGCCGAGATAGGTCTGGAAGACGTTGAGTACCGGTTCGAGCACAGCGACACACGGGACACCCATCGCCTTGCAGCGCTCGTCGATGAGATCGGCAAGTTCGTGATCGACGATAGTATAGAGCACGATACCCGGAGAAGCATCGATCGCCTCGAGCACCGGCAGCAGCTGCCGGCGATTGCGGATCAGCGGATAGACATGCTCGATTGGCTGGCTCGCCTGGAATTGGACCGACGCCGCCCTTCCGGCGGAAATGAGAGTCTCTCCGGTTGAGTCAGATATCAGGTGCAGATGAAAGAAATTTATTCTGTTCTCCACGTTGTTTTCCGTCGTCTGTTGATAACTGGGGAGGAAAATATAATTGGGCATCGTCATGGCAGAGGGGCTGGGATAACTGCCAAGTTGTCCACAATTGCGATTTTGCGGCTTGATGAAAAGAGAGGCTGTGAAGACTGGGGATAAAGAAGCTTCGACCGATTGTCATCCTAACCTTGTCCACAGGATACGCAAATCTACGGTCACGCTAAATGCCAGGGATGATTGATGAAATTCATTCTGTCCCCATATCTCGTCAAGATGCCGCAATTTTCGTCCCGACTATTCCGGGATATGGCAGTCACGGGGACTTCGCTTGGATAAGTGATAATCCTTGATAGTCACCGACTCTTAGAAATAGAAACCTTAAGAAGATCTTTATAATTTTTAGAGGGAAGAGGCATTTGACGGCAGAACGCAGGGCAATTATGAGAGTGTTGGCGGGAGAAACGCTGACACCCCCTCCGATATGGCTGATGCGACAGGCAGGTCGATATCTTCCCGAATATAAGGCAACGAGGGCTCAGGCGGGGAGCTTTCTGGACCTCTGTTACTCGCCGGATCACGCAGTTGAGGTGACGCTGCAGCCGATAAGGCGCTATGGCTTCGATGCTGCGATATTGTTTTCGGATATCCTCGTCATCCCTGACGCCTTGCAGCGGAATGTAAGGTTTACGGAAGGCCACGGACCGCAGATGGATCCGATCGACGAGGCCGGCATTCTGGCTCTTGAACCGAAGGATGTGCTCGAGCACCTGAAGCCTGTGTTTGAAACTGTGCGGCGGCTGCGGGCAGAACTGCCGGGCGAAACGACGCTACTCGGTTTCTGCGGGGCGCCGTGGACGGTGGCGACGTACATGATCGCCGGGCACGGGACACCTGATCAGGCGCCGGCCCGTTTGTTCGGCTATCGCCATCGCAAAGCTTTCGAACACCTGCTGGCAATGCTCGCCGAGCTCTCTGCCGATTATCTCGTGGCGCAAATCGATGCCGGTGCCGACGCGGTGCAGATTTTCGATTCCTGGGCGGGCGTCCTCGGGGAAGCGGAATTCGAGGCATTTGCCGTGGCTCCCGTGGCGCGGATTATCGCTTCGGTAAAGGCGCGCCGTCCTGAGGCGCGGATCATCGCTTTTGCCAAAAATGCAGGCTACATGCTGAAGGATTATCGCCGCAAGACCGGCGCCGATGCCATTGGCCTGGACTGGTCCGTTCCCCTCTCCTTCGCGGCCGAACTGCAGCGGGACGGGCCTATCCAGGGTAACCTTGACCCTATGCGCCTGGTGGCCGGCGGCGATGCGCTGACAGATGGGATAGACCGGATACTGGAGCGGCTTGGCAACGGACCCCTCATATTCAACCTCGGCCATGGAATCACGCCCCAGGCAGATCCTGAAAATGTTGCTGTGCTCGTTGACAGGGTGCGGAGTTTCAAGTTTTGACGATCGACAAGCAGACGGATCAAAAGACGGGACGGACGGCACATAGCCGCGCGCTGACCGCAATCCTCGTTTTCGTGCTGCTCGCCGTGGCGTTGTTTTACTGGAACCCGGACAATCTCTATCTGTGGATCAAGGCGTTGCATGTCATCGCAGTTATCTCCTGGATGGCCGGGCTGCTCTACATGCCTCGGCTGTTCATCTATCACACCGACGCGGCGCCGGGCTCTGCCCAGTCGGAAACCTTCAAGGTCATGGAGCAGCGGCTGCTCAAGGTGATCATGAATCCTGCAATGATGCTGACCTGGATCTTCGGGCTATACCTTGCCTGGTCGGGGTTTGCGTTCCAGGGTGGTTGGCTGCATGCAAAGATTGGTCTTGTCGTGCTTCTGACTGGTGTCCATGTGTATTTCAGTCGTGCCGTGAAAGCCTTCGCAAAAGACCAGAACACCCGCTCCGCCCGCTATTGGCGTTTTGCTAACGAGGCGCCGACGTTGCTGATGATTGCCATCGTCATCCTCGTCGTGGTCAAACCTTTCGCCTAGAAAAGGCGTCATTTTAAATTTTCGCCATCGGCGACATGCCCCTTGCGGCTTCCTGCGGAAGTCGCTATTTTCGCGCATCTCATCTTCGTGGCATGTATTCATCCTGTCGCCCGCGAGTCCCCTTCGCGGTCCCGAATACGAAAACGTCGCCTTTCCCTTTCTAAAAATAGAGTAATGGTCCCTTCATGGCTGAAATGAAGCTGCAAGAACTGAAAAGCAAATCCCCGACCGATTTGCTGGCTTTCGCCGAATCGCTCGAGGTCGAAAGCGCCAGCACGCTGCGCAAACAGGAATTGATGTTTGCCATCCTGAAGGTGCTGGCCAGCCAGGACGTGGAAATTATTGGCGAAGGCGTGGTTGAAGTCCTCCAGGACGGATTTGGATTCCTGCGCTCTGCCAATGCGAACTATCTGCCCGGGCCCGACGATATCTACATTTCGCCCTCGCAGATCCGCCGGTTCTCGCTGAAGACCGGCGACACCGTCGAAGGCCCGATCCGTGGACCTAAGGAAGGCGAGCGCTATTTTGCTCTCCTCAAGGTCAACACGATAAACTTCGACGATCCTGAGAAAATCCGCCACAAGGTTCACTTCGACAACCTGACGCCGCTTTATCCGAACGACCGCTTCCGTATGGAACTGGACGTGCCGACGACCAAGGATCTATCTGCCCGCGTCATCGATCTCGTGGCGCCGATCGGCAAGGGCCAGCGCGGCCTCATCGTTGCCCCGCCGCGCACCGGTAAAACCGTCCTGCTCCAGAACATTGCGCACTCGATCACCGCCAATCATCCCGAATGCTATCTGATTGTCCTTCTCATTGACGAACGGCCTGAAGAAGTGACGGACATGCAGCGCTCTGTGCGCGGTGAAGTCGTGTCATCAACGTTTGACGAGCCCGCGGTTCGCCACGTACAGGTCGCTGAAATGGTGATCGAGAAGGCGAAGCGTCTCGTCGAGCACGGTCGTGACGTCGTCATCCTGCTCGATTCGATTACCCGTCTCGGTCGCGCCTACAACACCGTCGTGCCATCGTCTGGCAAGGTCCTGACGGGTGGTGTCGACGCCAACGCGCTGCAGCGTCCGAAGCGCTTCTTCGGTGCTGCGCGAAATATCGAGGAAGGCGGATCGCTGACGATTATTGCGACAGCCCTGATCGATACTGGCAGCCGCATGGACGAAGTCATTTTCGAAGAATTCAAGGGTACTGGCAACTCGGAAATCGTGCTCGACCGCAAGGTCGCCGACAAGCGCATCTTCCCGGCGATGGATATCCTTAAGTCCGGTACGCGTAAGGAAGACCTGCTCGTTCCGCGTCAGGATCTGCAGAAGATCTTTGTTCTTCGCCGTATCCTCGCCCCGATGGGTACGACGGATGCGATCGAATTCCTTATCGACAAGCTGAAGCAGACGAAGAACAATCCGGATTTCTTCGACTCGATGAATACCTGATTTCAGTTGGCCGAACGTTTGCTACTTAAGGGCCGCCATGTGCGGCCTTTATGCTGGGTGGATCGATTCGGTTCCGTACCAAATGCGGTGCAACGTGTCACAATTTGCAGATACGATCTATGCGTTGTCTAGCGGCGGCTTGCCCGCCGGCGTCGCCGTCATCCGCGTCAGTGGTAGTGGCGCATTTGCGGTGGCTTCGCAGATTGCAGGGCAACTGCCTGCGCCTCGCACTGCCTCACTGAGAACGATTCGGTCTCGAAACGGTTTGGTGATCGACAAGGGGATTGTTCTGCTTTTCCCTGGTCCGAATTCGTTCACCGGAGAAGATTGTGCGGAATTTCAAGTGCATGGGGGCCTTGCAGTTGCGGCTGCGATATTAGACGAGCTCTCAGCTATTTCCGGATGCAGACTGGCGGAGAATGGCGAATTTTCACGACGAGCGTTCGAAAATGGACGGATGGATCTGCTGGAGGCGGAGGGTCTCGCAGATCTCTTGGCGGCCGAAACCGAAATGCAGCGGCGGCTGGCGATAGAACAGAGTAACGGCGGACGTTCCGAACTGTATGCCGCCTGGGCGAACCGCATAACGCGGGGCAGGGCTTTCATTGAGGCCGAGCTCGATTTCTCGGATGAAGGTGACGTGCCCGGATCCGTTTCAGACCAGGTTTGGGCTGATATGCTCTTTATCCGTGATGCGATTTTAGAGCATTTGGCTGGTGCAAAGTTCGGAGAAATCGTCCGCGATGGGTTCCGAGTTGCGATAGCTGGACCGCCCAATAGCGGTAAGTCCACCTTGCTGAATGCGTTGGCCGGTCGAGATATTGCTATCGTCACAGAGATCGCCGGCACGACGCGCGATGTCCTTGAGGTTAATCTTGATATAGACGGCTTTCGGGTCCGCTTGTTCGATACCGCCGGCTTTCGCGAGACGGAAGATATTGTAGAAGCAGAAGGTGTGAGGCGTGCGCTTCAGACAGTTGAGGCGGCAGACCTCGTTCTCATGCTCAGGGAGATAGGCAGTCCTGAAACAGAGATTGTGGTTCACTCAGACGTCATCCAGGTAGGGACTAAAGCGGATATCCACGGGCCGTCTGAGCAATTCGATATTTGTATTTCTGTTCAAAATGGGACTGGACTGTTGGAATTAAAAGAGCGCCTTTCGGCAGAACTTGGAAAGCGCTCCACCGGTCTTTCGATGGCAGTTCCCGCGAGGCGGAGACATCGTGTGCTGCTGGAACAAACAATTTCAGACATCAGTTGCGCGTTAAATTCGTCTGACGGACTCGATATCAGAGCCGAGCATTTGCGCGCTGCTGCTCGCTCATTGGGGCGGATAACCGGGCATGTGGATGTGGAGGATTTGCTCGGTGTAATTTTCTCTGAGTTCTGCGTGGGCAAATGATTCACGTGAAACATTCGGTGACTGCGTTGGAAACGTGTTTCACGTGAAACTTCTTGACTCCCGGTCGTTAGTCCGGAAAACAGCCTAAGCTGGAGATTACGATGCAAACGACGCGTTATGATGTAATTGTAGTGGGTGGCGGTCACGCAGGTAGCGAAGCCGCAGCTGCGGCCGCCCGCCTTGGTGCACGCACCGCGCTTGTGACGCATCGCCGGGACACCATCGGCGTCATGTCCTGTAATCCTGCCATCGGTGGGCTTGGTAAAGGGCATCTCGTTCGCGAGATCGATGCGTTTGATGGACTGATGGGCCGTGTTGCAGATGCTGCCGGAATACAGTTCCGAATGCTCAATCGCAAGAAGGGACCAGCGGTACGCGGTCCTCGCACCCAGGCAGACCGCAAGCTTTATCGCCTCGCCATGCAGGCTGAGATCGCATCGCTGGAAAACTTGGACGTTGTTGAGGGTGACGTTTTCGATATCCTTCAGCGCGATGGGCGGGTTACCGGAATCTCCCTGCGTGACGGTACTGAACTTCACTGCGGCAGCGTTGTGGTCACGACAGGTACGTTCCTTCGAGGATTAATCCATATCGGCGGCCAGAAGATCGCGGCAGGACGTATGGGCGAGGAGCCCTCGGTTGGACTGTCGGGCACGCTGGAGCGGCTTGGCATTTCGTTGGCTAGGTTGAAGACTGGTACCCCAGCCAGGCTCGATGGCAAGACGATCGATTGGACAGCAGTTGGCAGGCAAGGGGCGGATGAAGATCCGGTGCCCTTCTCGTTCATGACGGACACGATCGTCAACAGACAAGTCGATTGCGGTGTGACGCGGACAACGGCCGCCACGCACAAGATCGTTCTGGATAATCTCCAGCAGTCTGCCATGTATTCGGGTCAGATCGAAGGAATAGGTCCGCGCTATTGTCCGTCCATCGAAGATAAGATTGTCAAGTTCGGCGAACGCGACGGTCACCAGATCTTTCTTGAGCCCGAGGGCTTGGACGACGATACCATTTACCCAAATGGTATTTCCACAAGTTTACCTGAGTCAGTGCAGCAAGCCTTTATCAGGACCATTCCGGGTCTGGAACGAGTTTCAATTCTACAGCCGGGTTATGCAATTGAATACGATCATGTCGATCCACGCGAACTGAGTGCTTCGCTGGAGCTGCGCAAGCTACCGGGACTTTTTCTCGCTGGTCAAATCAACGGGACAACCGGTTATGAAGAAGCGGCGGCGCAAGGTTTGGTAGCTGGTCTTAACGCGGCGCGTCTTTCTGCGGGAATGGATGCGGTCCATTTCAGTCGTACGCAGTCGTATATTGGCGTGATGATCGATGATCTGACGTCACGCGGTGTTGCTGAGCCATACAGGATGTTCACGTCCCGCGCAGAATATAGACTTTCGCTACGAGCAGACAATGCCGACGTGCGGTTGACACCGACTGCCATGGCAATCGGTTGCGTAGGTGCCGAGAGATCAGCACGCTTTACGAGCTACCTTGGGCGTCTGGAAGCTGGACGGAAGCTGCTTCAGGAGCTCACTGTTACCCCGAACGCTGCTGTGGCTTTTAGTATTCATCTCAATCAGGATGGACAACGTCGCTCGGCTTACGAGCTGTTGTCACACCAGGATCACGATCGCTCATCGCTGCAGCGCATCTGGCCCGAGCTTGCAGCGCTCGAATCGCCTGTCGCTGAGGCGCTTGCGATCGAAGCGAAATACTCGGTGTATATGGAGCGACAAGCGTCCGATATAGAAAAGGTACGACGTGAAGAAGCCATGGTTATTCCATCTGGTTTTGATTTTTCATTGCTTTCCGGTCTGTCGAATGAATTGACGCATAAATTAAAACAGGCTGTCCCAGCCAATCTTGCGCAAGCTGCCAAAGTCGACGGCATGACGCCGGCAGCGCTCTTGTTGCTCATTGCTGCTTTGAGGAAGTATGCCACAGCGACATCGACCAGAGTGGCGTGATCTTACAAGGCTGGAGAGTCCTCATATGGAATTGAACGGTTTACGTGTTTCACGTGAAACATCTGAGCGGCTGATCATCTTCAGTGCGCTTTTCGAGAAGTGGGCGAAGACAATCAATTTGGTAGCGCCATCGACACGCAACGAGCTTTGGCAGCGCCACATTGCCGATAGCGCACAGATATTTCAGCTCTATCCGAAGCCGATTCATTGGCTTGACCTAGGCAGTGGCGGGGGCTTTCCGGGAATAATTACATCGATATTCCTGGCAGAGCTCGGTGACGGACATGTCGATCTCATCGAAAGCAACCAGAAGAAGGCCGCTTTCCTGCGGACTTGTCTGCGTGAGTGCGGTGGTCGAGGCAGCGTCCACTGCATGCGTATCGAGGAAGCGCAGAACACGATTGCAAGATGCGATGCGATCTCGGCAAGGGCTTTGGGAGATCTGTCTCTTTTATTTGAATATGCATCGCCTTGGGCGGGGGAAACCGAATCCCTTAAACTTTTTCTTCATAAAGGCCGGGATTACCAACGGGAGATCGACGCCGCCCATGGTGGCTGGGAGTTCGATCTGGTAAAGCATGAGAGCGTTCTTGAGGCAGATTCCGTTATCCTGGAAATTTCGAACCTCAGACGCCGAGCTTAATCGAACCCAGGTGCGGCCATGTCAGCTCAGCGAAATCGTATCATCACCGTCGCCAATCAAAAGGGCGGGGTCGGCAAGACGACCACAGCGATCAATCTTGCCACCGCTCTCGCTGCGATTGGTGAGCGCGTCCTGATTATCGATCTGGATCCGCAGGGTAACGCGAGCACGGGTCTTGGTATCGACCGCCGCCGCCGCGAGGTGTCCTCCTACGATCTGTTGATTGGCTCCCATACCGTTGTGGAAGCCGCGGTGCAGACAGTGGTGCCGGATCTCTATATCGTTCCGTCGACGATGGATCTGCTCGGCGTGGAGATGGAGATTGCGCAGCAAGCCGATCGTGTTTTCCGCCTCAAGCGGGCGCTTTCGCAGCCAGATGCCAAGCAGTTTTCCTACATTCTAATCGATTGCCCGCCGTCGTTCAATTTGTTGACAATGAACGCCATGGCAGCGGCAGATTCCGTGCTGGTTCCGTTGCAGTGCGAATTCTTTGCTCTCGAGGGATTGAGCCAGCTACTCGAGACTGTCGACCAGGTGAGGCGCACGGTCAATCCCACGTTGGATATCCAGGGCATTGTGTTAACCATGTTCGACGCCCGTAATAATCTGGCGCAGCAGGTCGTCAACGACGTCAGGACGCATCTTGGCGACAAGGTCTATCACACGTTGATTCCGCGCAATGTCCGGGTCTCGGAGGCCCCCTCCTATGGCAAGCCTGCCATTCTTTATGATTTGAAATGCGCCGGCAGCCAGGCTTATCTGCAGCTGGCTTCGGAGGTGATCCAGCGGGAGCGGCAGCGCAAGATCGCGGCATAAGGTTTCGTCCAGTAGAATAAGCGAGCGTATTTACCTATGAATGATGATCAATCGAAGCGCCGCCTGGGGCGCGGTCTGGCAGCCCTCATCGGTGAGATGGATCAGTCGGCGCCCGTGGGCGACGCAAAGCCGACCATCAATCCGGATCGTCTTGTGCCGATCGAGTTTATCAGCCGTAATCCAAAGAACCCGCGCCGGACATTCAACGAGGCGGACCTGCAGGACCTTGCCTCCTCCATACGCCAGCACGGCATCGTGCAGCCGGTCGTCGTTCGCACCGTCTCTAGTGGCAGGTACGAGATCATTGCGGGCGAACGTCGTTGGCGTGCGGCTCAGCTTTCGGGCCTGATCGAGATCCCGGTGATCGTCCGCGATGTCGACGACAAGACCGCACTGGAAATCGCCATTGTCGAAAACGTCCAGCGGGCCGATCTTAACCCTCTCGAAGAGGCGCTCGGCTACGACCAGCTGATTGCCGAGCACGGTTATACGCAGAACGATCTCGGCGAAATTATCGGTAAAAGCCGCAGTCACGTCGCCAACTCGCTGCGGCTTCTGAAATTGCCGGAGCCTGTCAGGGACATGCTGTCGAGCGGCGCGCTGTCGGCGGGTCATGCGCGCGCCTTGGTGTCGACGTCAGATGCCGCCGGTCTTGCACGCACTATCGTTGCCAAGGGCATGTCGGTTCGTGATGCGGAGCGCCTCGCCCAGAATGACATCAAGGCCCAGAACGACCCCCGACCAGCCGGCGCCCGCAAGGACGACAAGGATTCGGATACCCTCGCGCTGGAGCGGACGCTCACCGATACGCTTGGGCTCGATGTGACGATTGCCCACAAGGGGAGCGGCGGACAGGTGCGGATTTCCTACAAGTCACTGGAACAGCTGGAAGAAATCTGCAGGCTCCTGGAGCGCCGTTAATTCAAGCCTTGCGGGCAGATTGCAGCGTCGTGGCCAGCAATGTCTGCATCGCGATGCTGTCCTCGAGGCTTTGGCGCTGGCGTGTCTGGAAAATTGCGGCCTGCAGCCTGTTCATTTCGCGTCCGATCGCGTCCGACGTCCAGACGCGCAATGCCTGTTCGATCGTTGGTTTGCGCCGGAAATGCAGATGCCGCCCGTGCGTCTGCAGCACCTGCGCTGCCGGAAGGCGTTTTTCATCCATTTCAGCCCTCATGAAATCCAGCAGCTGAAATTGCCGCAGGCAACCCTGCAGCACGAGAAAAATCGACGTCTTCGAGGCGATTATCTTCTGGGTTGCGTGGAGAAATCCGGCGGAGTCGCCCTTGAGGATGGCATCGACCGCGTCGTCAGCCGAGACTGCGCTGGCATCGCCGATGATGTCGACGACATGCTGTTCGTCGATCGTGCCAAGGCCACGGCAATAGAGGGCGAGCTTGCGGACCTCGTTTCGTGAGGCAATCCGGTCTCCACCAAGCAGTTCCAGCAGCATGTGGCGGGCAGCGGGCGTGATTCGCAGGTTTTCGTGCGCCAGTTCTTGATCGACAAGCGTGTTCAAGGCCCGGGCGTCATCTGCGTAGCAGGGAATAGCCATTATTGTGCGGTTGCCATCGGCAAGCTTGCGCAGAGCCGCGGTCTTTTTCAGATCGCCGGCCTCGACGATCAGGAAGGCCGTGTCGGGTGGATTGGAAGCGATCGCCTGAAGCCCGTCGACGACCGATTTTTCATTTGCCGCGCCGCGTATCCAGACAAGGCGGGCACCGCCGAACAAGCCGATGGCGTTGGTCTCGTCGATCAGACGACCTGGGTCGTTGTGGAGGTCGCCGACATCCAGCTTGACCAGCGAAAACGGGTCAGACAGATCGACCCCCGTCTTTTCGGCGATTTGCTTCGCTCGCTCGGAGACGAGACCCCGGTCAGGGCCATAGATGACAAACAGCCGATGCTTACGGGCGGCCGTCTGCAAAAATCCCTCGAATTCGTGGGATTTTATCTCCGTCATGCGGCCGTCCTTATGGCTGGATCAATTGCTCAATGCAGCCGCGATGTCGGCACCGACGAACTGTGCGACTTCACGCGCCGCACGGTCTTCCGCATCGCGGATGGCGCGCTGTTTGGCAAATTCCTGCGTCGGGAAATCCACCAGCGCCACCATCGAGCGGTTGCCGGCCTTGATGACCTTGCCGTCGCTGATGCGCTTGATGACATAGGAGGCAGTCACGGTCGTGCGGCCGGCCTGCGATGTATCGGACGAGGCAAGGTAGAGAACGCCGCCTGTGCCGGAGCTGACGTTCAGGCTGACCATGTATTGCGGGTTGGCAGGCTCGCCGGCGCCATGGCTGGCGATGAAGATCAGCTGGTTCCTGACCTCCTGGCCAACGCGGCGCTGGGCAGCATCGGCTGCGACGGCATCGGTGAAGCCGACGGTCGCCAACTTAGCCGTCGCACCCGTGCTTTCGGCGTAGAGAGGCCGAACCTGGCAGGAGGACAGCAAGGCCGGGACCGCAATGACGGTGACCGCGCAGGCGATCCTGGCGAGCTTGGACATGAAATCAGACGACAATGTTTACGATCCTCTGTGGAACGACGATGATCTTTTTCGGCGCCTGACCATTCAACGCGCTTTGCACCGCGCCCAAGGCAAGGGCGGCGGCCTCGACGGCACTTTGATCCGCATCGCGGGCGATTGTCAATTCGGCGCGCTTCTTGCCGTTGATCTGTACCGGCATCATCACCTCGTTTTCAACGACGAGAACGGCGTCGAAGTAGGGCCATGGCGACGTCGCCACCATGGTCGGGCATCCGATGGCGGTCGCGCACTCCTCCGACAGGTGCGGCGTGATGGGCGCGACGATGGCGATCAGGATCTCGACGGCATCGCGAACGGCGCTGCAGAAGGTTTCGTCGCCCTCTCCGGCCGCAACCTTTGCCAGCGGCGCTGCAAGGGAGTTGACGAATTCGTAGATACGCGCCACGGCCTTGTTGAAGGCGAGCTTGTCATAATCGGCACCGACAGCTTTCAGCGTTTTATGGGCTATCTGAGATACGGCCAGTCCATCGCCGGAATGAGCCGCCTTTGGCTCGACCGACTTCAGCCGGTCAGCGGCCTCCGACACCAGGCGCCAGACGCGCTGGGTAAAGCGATGGGCGCCCTCGACACCGGCTTCCGACCATATGACGTCGCGGTCCGGCGGCGAGTCCGAGAGTACGAAGAAACGCGCCGTGTCGGCTCCGTATGAGGCGATGATATCATCGGGATCGACGACGTTTTTCTTCGACTTGGACATCTTCTCGATGGCGCCGATCGTCACCTCTTCGCCAGAGGACAACAACAGGGCGCGCCGCTTGCCGTCGATCTCCTCGAAGCGCAGATCCACCGGTGGCACCCACTCGCGCGCTGCCCCCTCGCCGCGGCTGTAGGTCTCGTGGACGACCATGCCTTGTGTAAACAGACCCTTGAAGGGCTCCTTGACGTCGACATGGCCGGTCTTCTGCATGGCACGCGTGAAGAAGCGCGAATAGAGCAGGTGCAGGATCGCGTGCTCGACGCCGCCAATATACTGATCGACCGGCAGCCAATGGTTGGCGGCAGCCTTGTCTGTCGGCTCGTTTTCCCAAGGTGCCGTGAAGCGCGTGAAATACCAGCTGGAATCAACGAAGGTGTCCATGGTGTCGGTTTCGCGCCGGGCATACTTGCCGCACTGTGGACATGCGACATGCCGCCAGGTCGGATGGCGATCCAGCGGGTTGCCAGGCAGATCGAAGGTAACGTCGTCAGGCAGCTTGACCGGCAGGTCTTGTTTCGGCACCGGAACGACACCGCAATCGTCGCAATGGATGACCGGGATGGGGCAACCCCAATAGCGCTGGCGCGAAATGCCCCAGTCGCGGAGGCGGAAATTGACCTTGCGCTCGGCCTGTGGCGCATTGCCGATATTCGTCGTCGACAGACGTTTTGCCACGACGTCGAAAGCTTCGGTCGTGGTCATGCCGTCGAGAAACTGCGAGTTGATCATGACGCCGTCGCCGTCATAGGCAACGTCGCCGACGGTGAAGCTCTTGGCGTCGCCATCTGCCGGCATGACGACCGGGATGGCCGGCAAATCATACTTACGGGCAAAATCGAGGTCGCGCTGATCGCCCGAGGGGCAACCGAAGATGGCGCCCGTGCCATAGTCCATTAACACGAAATTGGCGATGTAGACCGGCAGTTCCCAGCTCGGATCGAGCGGATGCCGGACTCGAATGCCGGTATCCATGCCCTTTTTCTCGGCCGTCTCGAGTGCTGCAACGGAGGTGCCGGCGCGGCGGCACTCTTCGCAGAATGCTTCGACGGCGGCGTCCCGGCTTGCGGCTTCCTTCGCCAGCGGATGGTCGGCAGCGATTGCGAGGAACGAGGCGCCGAACAGGGTATCCGGGCGTGTCGTGTAGACGGCGATCTCCCGCTCTTCCGTTGGCACCTCGCCGGGCACGATCTCCCAGCGGATGGTCAGGCCTTCCGAGCGCCCGATCCAGTTTTTCTGCATCAACCGGACCTTTTCCGGCCAGTGATCCAGCGTGTCGAGCGCGTCCAGCAGGTCTTGGCTGAAGTCGGTGATCTTGAAGAACCATTGCGTCAGCTCGCGCTGTTCGACCAGCGCGCCCGAGCGCCATCCGCGGCCGTCGATCACCTGCTCGTTGGCCAGCACGGTGTTATCGACCGGGTCCCAGTTGACCTTCGACTTCTTGCGGTAGACTAGCTCCTTTTCCATCATGTCGAGGAACAGCATCTGCTGGCGGTGATAGTATTCGACATCGCAGGTGGCGAATTCGCGGCTCCAGTCCAGCGACAGCCCCATGGCCTTCAGCTGCGCCTTCATCGAGGCGATGTTCTGGTAGGTCCACTCCTTCGGATGCACTTTGTTGTCGCGGGCAGCATTTTCGGCCGGCATGCCGAAGGCGTCCCAGCCCATGGGATGCAGAACGTTATAGCCACGCGCACGCTTGTAGCGGGCCACCACGTCGCCCATCGCATAGTTGCGCACGTGGCCCATATGGATACGGCCCGATGGATAGGGGAACATCTCGAGGACGTAGTACTTTTCGCGCGGATCGTTGTTGTCAGTGAGGAAGACGTTGGCGTCATTCCACTTTTGCTGCCAGCGGGGCTCGGAGTCGCGCGGATTATAACGTTCGGTAGCCATGTGACCTGTATTTCCGGATGTAATGGGGAGTTGGCGTGACCTTCATCATGAAACCAACCAAGCGTCAAGTTTGGTGGCCAACAGCATCGTCATCCGGCGTTCGAGAGCGCCGAATTTCAAGGGGTTGCTCTTGGCAAGGGCGGGCGGGCTGTCTACTCAGGACGGGCAATTCCACTCCTATGTCGAGGTCGAGCGATGGAACTTCAAGAGCGATTGGACGATGTGCGCAACAGGATCGCAAAGGCCGAGCAAAAGGCCGGCAGGCCTGAGGGTTCGGCGCAGCTGGTTGTGGTCTCCAAGACCTTCGATGCCGACGTCATCCGTCCTGTTATCGCCGCCGGTCAGCGGCTATTCGGCGAAAACCGGGTGCAGGAAAGCCAGGGCAAGTGGCCGGCGATGAAGGCAGAGACACCCGACATCGAGCTGCATCTGATCGGCCCGCTGCAATCGAACAAGGCGGCCGATGCTGTGGCGCTTTTCGACGTCATCGAGACCGTCGACCGCGAGAAGATTGCCCGTGCGCTGGCCGCCGAAATGAAGCAGCAGGGCAAGTCGACGCGTTTCTACGTGCAGGTCAACACCGGGCTTGAGCCGCAAAAGGCGGGGATCAGTCCTGACGACACCGGCGCCTTCGTGTCCCTCTGCCGCGACGAACTGGGGCTTACGGTCGAGGGGCTGATGTGCATTCCGCCGGCGGATGAAAATCCCGGTCCGCACTTCGCCCTCCTGGCGAAGCTCGCCGCAGCCTGCGGGGTCGAGAAGCTTTCTATGGGCATGTCCGGCGACTACGAGGTCGCCGTCGCCTTCGGTGCCACCAGTGTGCGGGTCGGTTCGGCAATTTTCGGGGCCCGTTAGGTCCGCGTCAAATTTTTCTGCAGGCGTTGATGCACAGCGATTTGCGGCCTTGGCCGCGGATAGCGTATCGAAGCCTGCCCGCAAATTGTAATATGGCTGACAAGAATGAGGATCATGAGAGGGGCCGCGTTGCCAATCATGCGGCAGCGCACATGACTGGAACCGGAGACCTCCATGACCCTTCCCATCCTCGGCGCCGCCATGACGCTGGAAGAACTCGAAATCCACCGACACTGGCTCCTCGAAAAGCAGCGTGACCTCGAATTGCAAAGCTTTGTCGACGCTGAAGTGCTCGGCGGTGACTGGAAGCCGCTCGTCGAGCGCACCAAGACGCTGCTGGATGGCCACACCGGCCGCGTCGGCATACACGGGCCGTTCTGGGGCTTTACGATTGCCTCCAAGGACCCTGGCGTACGTGCCGTGGTCGCAGAGCGCATGCGGCAGGCGCTCGATGTCTCTGCGGCGATCGGCGCAACCCACATGGTTGTCCACAGCCCGTACACGACCTGGAACTACAACAATCTCGACAACAATCCGGGGGCGCGCGAAAGCATTATTGAGTACACCCAAAAGACCATGGGCGATGCCGTCAAGCGGGCCGAGGATATCGGCCTCACCATGGTGATGGAGAACATCGAGGATATCGATCCTGAAATCCGCAACGTGCTGGTCGACAGCTTCGCCTCGCCGGCGGTCGCCGTGTCGATCGATACCGGCCATGCCCATTACGCCCACGGCTCGACGGGCGGTCCTCCGGTCGATTATTACGTCCATGCCGCCGGCAACCGCCTGCAGCATGTCCATCTTCAGGATGCCGATGGTTATGCCGACCGCCACTGGTCGCTCGGCGAAGGCACTATCCGCTGGCATTCCGTCTTTGCCGCCCTTGCCAAGCTTACCAGCAACCCGCGTCTGATCATCGAGATCAAGGACAAGTCGAAGATTCCGGCCTCGGCCGCCTATCTCGAATCGCTCGGTCTGGCCCAGTAAATCCGGCCTGCCCCGTTGCCTTGAAAAAGCCAACCCGCCCCGAAAGCGGGGCGGCCGATTGCCCGCATTGTCAATACGGCCGACGACAGCGTGGTCCATTGTGACCATCCGCAATCTGATCGTTCGCGCCACGGATTCAAACAGGAGACTTCCATGACCCTTCCCGTTCTCGGTGCCGCCCTCTCGCTGGACGACCTCGAAATCCACCGCGACTGGATGCTCGACAAGCAGCGCGACCTCGAACTGCAAAATTTCGTCGACGCCAGGGTGCTCGGCGGCGACTGGAGGCCGCTGGTCGAGCGCGCCAAGCGGCTGCTCGACGGCCATACAGGCCGGGTCGGCATCCACGGGCCGTTCTTCGGCTTCACCATCTCGTCGCAAGACGAGGAGATCCGTGCCGTGGTTGCCAAACGGCTGAGCCAGGCGCTCGATGTGGCGACTGCGCTCAGTGCGACCCATATGGTCATTCACAGCCCCTACACCGCCTGGCACCACAATAATTTCCCTCACTTCCCAGGCGAGCGGGAGCGGATGACCGAATATGCCCATCTGACGATGGCCGCCGCCGTCAAGCGGGCCGAAGACATCGGACTGACATTCGTTATCGAGAATTGCGACGACATCGATCCGCAGACCCGTGTCGCCCTTGCCGAAAGCTTCAATTCGCCAGCCGTCGCCGTGTCCATCGACACTGGCCATGCCGAGTGTGCGCATGGGAGCTACGGTGCACCGCCGGTCGACTATTTCATCCACGCGGCCGGCAACCAGCTGAAGCATGTGCATCTGCAGGACGTCGATGGCTATGCCGACCGCCATTGGGGTCTCGGCGAGGGCATCATCCGCTGGCATTCGGTGTTTGCGGCGCTCGCCAAGCTGACCAGCAACCCGCGCCTGATCATCGAGTTGCGCGACAAGACGAATATCCGCGCTTCTGCGACGCATCTCGAGCAACTCGGTCTCGCCCAGTAAAAATACCCTGCCGCTGCGACCCAGGCGGAAATGCCGCCGGTCGCAGCGTTGTTGCGAAACATGACGAGATGCCGAAACGGTGGCATGAAGCGTACCGTTTCGGCCCCTACCTCGCTTGAAAAGCGGGGTCTGCGGGTCTAAGAACCCGCAACCGATTGTCAAAGCAGAGGGCTTTTCATGACAGTGCGCAATCTCTTCCTGCTGCCGGGTGACGGCATCGGACCGGAAGCCATGGCCGAGGTCCGCAAGATCATTGCCTATCTCAACGAGGCCCACCAGGCCGGTTTCGTCACCGAGGAAGGCCTCGTCGGCGGCTGTGCCTACGATGCGCATGGCGTGGCGATCTCCGAAGGCGACATGGCCAAGGCGATGGCGGCCGATGCCGTGCTATTCGGCGCGGTCGGCGGTCCGAAGTGGGACGACGTTCCCTATGAAGCGCGTCCCGAGGCCGGCCTGCTGCGGCTGCGCAAAGACCTGCAGCTGTTCGCCAACCTGCGCCCGGCGATCTGCTATCCGGCACTCTCCTCCGCCTCGTCGCTGAAGCCGGAGCTGGTCGAAGGCCTCGACATCCTGATCATCCGCGAACTGACCGGTGGCGTCTATTTCGGCGAGCCCAAGGAGATCATCGATCTCGGCAACGGCCAGAAGCGCGGTATCGATACGCAGATCTACGATACCTACGAGATCGAGCGTATTGCCGGCGTTGCCTTCGAGATGGCCCGTACCCGCAACAATCGCGTCTGCTCGATGGAAAAGCGCAACGTCATGAAGTCCGGCGTGCTGTGGAACCAGGTTGTGACGGCGACCCACAAGGAAAAATATTCCGACGTCAAGCTCGAGCATATGCTCGCCGATGCCGGCGGCATGCAGCTGGTCCGGGCGCCGAAACAGTTCGATGTCATCGTCACCGACAACCTGTTCGGCGACATGCTGTCCGACGTGGCCGCCATGCTGACCGGCTCGCTTGGCATGCTGCCGTCTGCGTCGCTCGGTGCGCCCGATGGCAAGACCGGCAAGCGCAAGGCACTCTATGAGCCGGTCCACGGTTCGGCGCCCGATATCGCTGGCAAGGGCGTTGCCAACCCGATCGCCATGATCGCGTCCTTCGCCATGTGCATGCGCTACTCGTTTGCGATGATTTCCGAGGCCGATGCGCTTGAGAAATCGATCGCCAACGTGCTTGAGCGCGGCATCCGTACCGGCGACATCGTCTCGGACGGCATGACCCCGGTCGGCACTGTCGAGATGGGCGATGCGATCCTTGCCGAGTTCAAGACGCTGAGTGCCTGATTTCACGTGAAACATTTTTGCCGCGTCCGGTAATTCCGGGCGCGGCGATCGCCTTGATCTGCCCTCCGGCATGCCTATGTCTGGTCGATGCAACACGACACCGAGAATGCCCCTTCCCTGCCTGACAAAACCCGTCGCGGAGTGTGGCGTCTGCTGGCGACTCGCTATGCTGCCCGTCGCGCGCAGCATCGCTCCCTCCCCTGGCTCGGCTATACGCTCAGCGTCATCAATATCGTCGCCCTTGCCTTCTTTGTGCTCGATGCGCCGCTCGGCAAGACGGCACGGGATCTGCCGGCGGCACTGGTGGCCTTTGCCGGCGACATCACCAATGTCGGGCAGATGTTGCGGATGCTCGGCGCCATCGTCGTCATTTTCGTCGTTGGCGTGCTTCTGGCGCGGCGGCTGGCGGACCTCCGGCGCCGGTACCGCGTTGCCTATTTCTCGCGGATGGCAGCCTATCTCCTGATCTCGGTACTCTCGGCAAGCGCGGTGGTGCACGTGCTGAAGACTGTGATCGGCCGGGCGAGGCCGCTGATCTACGACCAGTATGGCATTCTCGGCTTCAAGCCGTTCGACGGTCATTTCCTGTTCCAAAGCTTCCCTTCCGCCCACTCCACCCAGATCGGTGCGTTCTGCGTTGCCCTCGCCCTTTTGTTTCCACGGTTCAGGCTGGTCTTTGTGGGGGTTGCGCTGTGGATCGGGGCGACGCGGGTCATTCTCGGCGTGCACTATCCGAGCGACGTGGCGGCGGGGCTGGCCTTGGGCGCCTGGTTCGCCTTTGCGACGGCGGTGATGTTTTCTCGCTTCGGCCTGCTGTTCGCGCTTTCGCCGAACGGCTTTCCGGTGCCGCGTGTGCGGCGCTTGATGCGGCGTCGGCCGCTTGCCGACGGATAGCGGCCGACGCCACCGACGCCGGCCGGATTGCGATCCGGTTCAATCCATCGTGTTGATATCGCGGTCCTTGGTTTCCGGCAGGAAGATTATGCCGATGACCAGCGTGATCCCGGCAAAGACGATCGGGTACCAGAGGCCATAGTAGATATCGCCCTTGGCCGCACTCATCGCGAAGGCCATGGCCGGCAGCAGGCCGCCGAACCAGCCGTTGCCGATGTGATAGGGCAGCGACATACCGGTGTAGCGGATGCGGGTCGGGAAAAGCTCAACCAGCAGGGCGGCTATCGGGCCGTAGACCATGGTGACATAGATCACCAGCACCGTCAGGACGAGGATAGTTCCGAGCCAGTTAACCGCTGCGGGGTCGGCGACCATGGCGAAGGCGCCTGCCTTGGCGATGGTGTAGACCGGCATCTCGGTCACGCCGGCGGCCTCTTCCTTGGTGAGCATCTTGTCGGCCACCAGCTTGTCCGCCGGCACGACCGTCTTGTCGCCCGCACGTACTGCTGCAGCATCGATGCCGACCTCCGGGTTGGCGGCGATGAAAGCGTCGAGCTTGCTGTCCGGTACTTTTGCCGCGCCACGGACGAGAGGATAGCCGCCATCGTGCAGGGCGGTGTTGATGCCTTTCTCGAATGCCGCATTCAGGCCCTTGGCCTTGTCGCCGGCGGTAACGACATCATAGCTAGGCACTGTCTGGCTGCCGATCGTCACGGTTGCTGGCGTGCCCGGAGGGGCTGCGACGACATCGTAGGGCACGGAGTTCTTGGTGAGGAACGCCGTTGCCACATCGCAGGAACTGGTGAACTTCGCCACGCCGGTCGGGTTGAACTGGAAGCGGCAATCGGCCGGGTCGGCGGTAACGGTTGCCCGTACGGTCGACTGGGCTTGTGCAAGCGCCGGGTTGGCCGTCCAGGTCATTGCCTTGAACAGCGGGAAATAGGTCAGCATCGCCAGCAGTAGCCCGGCCATGATGATCGGCTTGCGGCCGATGCGATCCGACAGCCAGCCGAACAGCAGGAAGAAGCCCGTGCCGATGAACAGCGCCACTGCGACCATGATATTGGCAGCTTGGAACTCGACCTTGAGTACATTCTGCAGGAAGAACAGCGCGTAGAACTGGCCGCAATACCAGACGACAGCCTGCCCCATGGTTGCGCCGAACAGCGCGATCAAGGCGATCCTGGCGTTTTTCCAGGTGCCGAAAGCCTCCGTCAATGGCGCCTTGGAGCCCTTCCCTTCGGCCTTCATCTTCTGGAAGGCCGGCGATTCGTTCATTTTGAGGCGGATCCAGACGGATACGCCGAGCAGCACGAAGGAGACCAGGAACGGCACGCGCCATCCCCAGGCGGCAAAGGCTTCCTTGCCGAGGAAGGCCTGGACGGACAGGATTACGATCAGCGACAGGAACAGGCCGAGCGTTGCGGTCGTCTGGATCCAGGCGGTGTAGAAGCCGCGACGTCCGGGCGGAGCATGTTCGGCAACATAGGTAGCAGCGCCGCCATATTCGCCGCCGAGCGCCAGGCCCTGCAGCAGGCGGAGCGCAATCAGGATGATCGGTGCCAGAATTCCGATCGAGGCCGCCCCGGGCAAGAGGCCGACCAAGAAGGTCGACAGGCCCATGATCAGGATGGTGATGAGGAAGGTATATTTGCGGCCGACGAGATCGCCGAGCCGGCCGAACACCAGCGCGCCGAAGGGGCGCACCAGGAAGCCGGCGGCAAAGGCCAGCAGTGCGAAGATGTTGCGGGTTGTTTCCGGATACTGGCCGAAGAAGCTCGCGCCAATATAGACGACAAGAGAGCCGTAGAGGTAGAAGTCGTACCATTCGAACACGGTGCCAAGCGACGAGGCGAAGATAACCTTCCGTTCCTCGGCAGTCATGGCGGCCGCCTTCGGCCGACCGGTCATTGCGACGTTAGCCATAAATTCTTTCCTCCCACGGGATGCTGACTGTCATGCACGCCTCCCGGATCTCGGGACGTCCTCCAACACGACGCGCATCTTTAGAGTGTGCCAGAAAAAACTCCGTAGTGAAACACGCCATTGCAGCCTGCCGTTGCCGCCTGTGTCGGCGATGTTACAGATCGTTGTCGCCATCTTCGGACAGATCGCCCTCGTCGCAATCCCGCCTCATGGAGTAGCGCAGGACTTTTGAGAGTTGCGGCCAAGTCATCTCGGGCAAGTTCTTGAGCCTTGGCGTCCACCAGTCGCGCCACTCTTCGAATATCTGCAGAAGGTCCTTGTCGGCAGCTGAAAGACAGGCGGGGAGAACGGTGCAGGCGCTGCTGGGCAGGCCAAGTCTGTGGAGTTCGTTCAGTCTGTCGAGGAGGACGGCTGACGTTCGCATCGGCCCGCTGCAAACGCGGTCCCGGTGGCATTTCCTGAGGCGGCAAAGGTGGACGACGCAGGGGGAGGCCCGATTGCAGAAATAGGATGCAGCACTGCGGCTGAGCAACTCGTGCCTGACGGCGCGTTGCTGGAGAAAGACGGCACGGTGGTCTATGGTGGGCGTCGACATGCAGATCTCCATGTTTTGGTGTTCCCGTATTCCCATCCGGCGTCCGTCGCGCACACGCCTCCCCGTTCACGCGGCCTGTTCGGTCCGTGTCATGAAATTCTGATGGCCGGGGCACATCGTGTGCCTGATGATTTTTTAGTGAAGTGACACGCGATGTGCCCCGTTCGACAGTTTTTATCCGCAACTCCGGATCCTCTGTTTCCGACCCGGTCCCTTTGAGGGGAAAAGCTGCCGGAGTTATGCCACACAGGCACGCCGAGCCTAGGGGCCCGAAGGGATCCACTTTCTGCGGACCCTTGAAGACGTGCCTGCGTAGACAGCAACCCCTCCAAGACCCGACCCCACCTCGCCGGCAACGCAGACCGGTGTATCCAATGGCGGAACGGGGTAATTATAGATCGGGATGAAAGGACGGGGATGAAATTATGATGCCGGCATTGTTTCCAAACGGAAATCCCAACGGTTTATCCCCATGAGGTGCTGCGCGCAGGGGCGATGGAGTAAAGCGAGAGGAGAGAGTGCTAGAGAGGAGAGAGTGTGTGTGTGTGGTCAGAAAGATCACAAAACCAAAAAAGCCACCCCGACGTCCCTCATTCCTGTGCCTGTCACAGGAATCCAGCCGCCCAAGTCTTTGGGCGATAAACACTTCTCTACCAACAGAGAGTCCTCCCACGTCGCAGACGCGCCGTGACTGGATTCCTGTGACGGGCACAGGAATGAGGGTTTGGGGGGCATCCCAGGCGAGTTGGACCTTAAAATACGTGGCAGCAATTGATCCATCTTCACGGAGTTGGACACCTCGAAAGACTTGAGTTTTCAATATCCTGCTCAGCGTGCCATCAGGCGTGGGTGGACTGAAAGACTTGCCGCCTGGAGTCTACTGCTGGCATCGCTCGGTGGGTTTGTGGCCGCCGTGGTAGGGGATGGCGTGGCCGGATGAGAGAAGCGTGTCGGCCGGGTTGCGCCCGTCGGCGGTGGTGACGTCGGCGAGGATGCGGCCGAAATATTTGTCGCCGGAAATTCGCGTCAGTTGGATCTCGCCTGTGGCCGGCAATATTTCCTCCAGCGCAGCCTGCGCCCGCTCAGCCTCCTCGCGCACCGAAGCGCATGTCGAATGCAGTTCCGGCGCATCGATGCCGCGCAGCCTGACATAGACCTCGATCGTCTGCTGCGGCCAGGGCGATGCATCGACCAGAATTGTGTCGCCATCGATGACCTGCAGGATCTCGGCGGAGACGGGACCGGCAATTGTCTCATGCACCGTGTTGGCCGTCGCGCTAGAGGGTAGCGAGAGGGTGAGACAGACCAACAGAGTCAAACAGGATCGAACCATGATTGAGGAATTATTTCCTGAATCATGGGGAAGTCAATAGGAATATTTACCGATTAGAAGTCTATGGCCCGGCCATTGATCTCCCAGTCGCCGAACCGGGAGGGCTCTGCGCCGCCGCGACCGCCGATTTCGGGCGGAAGTTCGGTCTGCGCCTGCAGCCGGCGACGTTCTTCTGCTTCGGCGAGGGCGCGCTTGGCTGCCGGAGAGAGCGGCTTGCGCGGTGTAGCGACTTCGTCGGAAGTCTCGACGGTTTCGCTGTTGTCGTTATCGGCTGCCTGCATGAGGCTCTCCAGCAAATATTGAATTGGGCGGGCGAATAGCCAGATTATAGGGCGTCGCTGCCGGAATGAAAAGCGCGACACGGGTCAATTGGCGGAGACGACGATGAACATGATGCGAACGGCGATGCTTCTGGCCTTCATGACGGCGCTGTTCATGGGCGTCGGCTTTCTGATCGGCGGTCGGTCGGGCATGATGGTCGCCTTCGTCGTTGCGGCCGGCATGAATTTCTTTTCCTACTGGAATTCAGGCAACATGGTGCTGTCGACCTATAATGCCCAGGCTGTCGACGAGCGCAGCGCGCCGGAGTTTTTCGGCATGATCCGCGATCTCGCCGCCAATGCCGGCCTGCCCATGCCGCGCGTCTATCTCTACGACAGCCCGCAGCCGAATGCCTTCGCCACCGGCCGCAATCCCGAGAATGCCGCCGTCGCCGCCTCTACCGGCCTGCTGAACGCGCTCACGCCGCAAGAAGTGGCCGGCGTCATGGCGCATGAACTGGCGCACGTCCAGAACCGCGATACGCTGACCATGACGATAACAGCGACGCTCGCCGGCGCCATCTCGATGCTCGGCAATTTCGCTTTCTTTTTCGGCGGCCGGCGCGACAGCAATAGTCCGCTCGGTGGTATCGGTGCCCTTGTCGCCATGATCGTCGCGCCGCTGGCGGCCATGCTGGTGCAAATGGCAATCAGCCGGACGCGCGAATATGCCGCAGACCGGCGCGGCGCGGAAATCTGCGGCAATCCCCTGTGGCTTGCCTCGGCGCTTGGCAAGATCGCCGGTGCTGCGGCCCATGTTCCCAACGAGGATGCCGAGCGTCATCCGGCAACGGCACATATGTTCATCATCAACCCGCTCTCCGGGCGGCCGATGGACAATCTGTTTTCTACCCATCCGAACACCGAAAGCCGCATTGCCGCGCTGCAGGCGATGTCCATGGATATGCCCTCCAATGGCAATCCACTGCATGGGCACGGCTCGACGCAGCCGGTCCGGCCTGCTAATGCGGTGCGCAAATCGCGCTCGGTGCCGGATACGGGGTCCAGTCGCGGTGGTCCACAACCACCCAAAGGACCCTGGTCTTGACGTCAGACGACAGTAAATCCGCTGGCCGCCGGCCTCCCCGCCCGCAAGCCAACACCAATGAAGGCGAACGTCGTACTCGCCGGCCTGCCGATAGCGGTCCGGTGAAACCGGGTCTTGCAGCACGGGCTGCAGCCTCGAAGATTCTCGCTGCCGTCGTCGATCGCAAGACACCGCTCGACGGCATGCTCGATGGCGACCACGGTAATCCGGCCTATCGCGTGCTCGAGGATAATGACCGCGCCCTGGTGCGCGCCATCCTGAACTCGGCTCTTCGCCACCTGCCGCGCATCGAGGCCGCCATCGCGTCGCTGATCGACGCGCCTCTGCCGGAGGGGGCCCGCGCCCTGCATCACGTGCTGGTCGTCGCTGCCGCGCAGATGCTCTATCTCGATATTCCCGATCATTCCGCCGTGGACCTTGCGGTCGAGCAGGCGAACCAGGACCCGCGCAACCGCCGCTTTGCCAAGCTGGTCAATGCCGTGCTCAGGCGCACGGGGCGCGAGAAAGACGATATTCTCGCCCGCACGGCATCGATACCGGCCATGCCCGCCTGGTTTCTGTCGCGGCTGGAGCAGGCCTACGGCCGCGCTGAGGCGCTGGCGATTTCGGACACGCAGTTGCAACCGGCTGCGATCGACCTGACGGTCAAATCCGACCCGGAGGGATGGGCCGAGCGGCTGAACGGCATGGTTCTTCCGACCGGCAGCGTCCGGCTCGCCGCTTTCGACGGGACTATTCCGGGTCTTGAAGGCTTTGCCGATGGCGAATGGTGGGTTCAGGACGCGGCAGCCAGCATTCCGGCAAAGCTGTTTGGCTCGCTTGCCGGCAAGCGCGTCGTCGATCTCTGCGCCGCACCGGGTGGCAAGACGGCGCAGCTGGTCATGGCTGGCGGCAAGGTCACGGCGCTCGACCAGTCGGAGAGCCGGCTGCGGCGCCTGTCGGCAAACCTTGCCCGCCTCGGCCTCGAAGCGGAAACGCTGGTCGCCGACATGGCGAAATTTGCGCCCGACGATCTTTTCGATGCGGCACTTCTCGACGCGCCGTGTTCCTCGACCGGCACCACGCGCCGTCATCCGGACGTACTTTGGACCAAGGGCCGGGACGATATCGCCAAACTGGCAGCGCTTCAGGAGCGCCTGCTGCGCCATGCGCTGACCCTGGTGAAACCCGGTGGCACGGTGGTGTTTTCCAATTGCTCGCTCGATCCGTCCGAAGGCGAGGACATTATCGCCCGCATTCTCGCCGATAGCCCGGATGTCGAGCGCATCGCCATCCAGCCTGCGGATTGGCCCGGCCTGGAGACAGCGATTTCACCCGATGGCGATTTCCGCACGACACCGGCGATGCTGGCCCTGCCTGAGGGCTTTCTTCCGGGACTGGATGGATTTTTCGCCAGCGTTCTTCGCCGCCGCAGCTGATGGCCATGCGGGTTTTGCGCCCTATCTGCTTCAATCTGGATCATTACCCGGATAGCAAGGGCGCCTGCTAACGCTCTCTTAACGCTGGAGGCGGACAATCGTTATCTATAATTTAGAGGTTTTGGCGGGCGTTTTGTGAATTTGTACGCGCGAGAGGCATGGCGGCGAATATCGCGTCGCGCAGCGTTGACACGCCTGCGCCTCACCCGGCACACCGTGCGTGTGCCGGAACGGCTGATCGTCGCGCCGACCGACTTGCGCAGCATCGATGCCTTTGTGGCGGAAGAAATGATCGACGGCCGGATTCCGCTGGCCGGACGCGTGTTGGAAACCAACGGTCGCTCGCCGTTCTCGCAGGAATTGCCGTCCGAAACCTTTGCCGCCCGGCTGCACTGTTTCAGCTGGCTGCGCCATATGCGCGCCGACAAGAGCGGCCAGGGCAGCACACTGGCCCGCGCAATGGTCAACGAGTGGATCGGCCTTCACGGCCGCAAGACCGAAGGTATTGCCTGGGATCCGGATATCGCCGCCCAGCGGCTGATTGCCTGGCTGTCCCACTCTCCTGTGGTGCTGCAGGGCACCGACAGCAGCTTCTACCGCCGGTTCATGCGTTCGCTCACCCACCACGTGCGCTATCTCCGCCATGTGGCAGCGACTGCGCCAGATGGCGAGGTGCGCTTCCGCGTCCGCATTGCGCTTGCCATGTCGTCCGTGACGATGCCGGCGCGGGCTGCGACTATCAAGCGGGCGGGCCAGGCGCTGGATCGGGAGATCGAGCGGCAGATCCTCGCCGACGGTTCCCACATCTCGCGCAATCCGCGCGCTGCGCTGGAACTGCTGCTGGACCTCCTGCCGCTGCGCCAGACCTACATCAATCTCGGCCATGACGCCCCCGCGCGACTGATCGCCGGCATCGACCGCATGTATCCGGCGCTGCGCTTCTTTCGCCACCAGGACGGCGATCTCGCGCTGTTCAACGGCGCCACCTCGACCTTTGCCAACGAGCTGATGTCGGTGCTGCGCTACGACGAGACATCGGGACAGACGTTCAAGGCGCTGCCCCATGCCCACTACCAGCGGCTGTCCGCCGGCCAGACGCTGGTGATCATGGATACCGGCGGTCCCCTCTCGGTCGACCTGTCGCGCACTGCCCATGCCGGCTGCCTGTCGTTCGAGATGTCGTCCGGGCGGCACCGGATTATCATCAATGCCGGTTCACCGAAATTTGCCGGGCCCCGATATGTCCAGATGGCGCGCGCGACTGCGGCGCATTCGACCGTGACGCTGGACGACACATCGTCGTTGACGTTTTCCCGCTCGAAGGTGCTCGGCCCCGTCATGACCGGCGGCGTCAGCGAAGTCTCGGTCGAGCGGCTCGACACCGGCGATGGCCGCGATAGCGTCAAGGCGGCCCATGACGGCTATCTTGCCGCATTCGGGCTGATGCACGAGCGCGAAGTGGCGCTAAACCATGCCGGCACCATCATCACCGGGCACGACCGTTTCTTTGCGCCGGACACGAAAAAGGCATCCAGGAAGAAAGCCGGCGCCGAGCACCACGCTTCGGCCCGCTTCCACATCCACCCGTCGATCACTATCGGCCAAACGCAGCCGGATCAGGTGACCCTGACGGCACCGGACGGCGAAAGCTGGACATTCTCCTCGCCCGGCAACGAAGTGCTGATCGGAGAGGACGTCTTTTTCGCCGATTCCTCCGGCGTACGCGCCTCGGAACTGCTTGAGATCGCGTTTTCGCTCGCGGAAAAAACCGAGATCCGCTGGTTTTTATCCCGCCGCTGAGACGGCGACGGTTTAATCGTCCGGCCGCCTGTGCTAACGCGACGCCATCATCCCGAGCGTCCCCAGCCGGACGCGTTGCGAAGACAGGACCGGAGAACGTCATGGCCGTTGTTTCCAAGAATATTCCAGCTCCCGACAAGGTGAAGGTCAAGACCGCGCTGCTGTCGGTCTCCGACAAGGCGGGCATCGTCGAGCTGGCCCAGGCGCTGCACGACAAGGGCGTCCGCCTGCTGTCGACTGGCGGCACCCACAAGGCGATCGCCAATGCTGGGATTGCCGTCATCGACGTCTCCGAAATCACAGAATTTCCGGAAATCATGGATGGCCGCGTCAAGACGCTGCATCCGCGCGTGCATGGCGGGTTGCTCGCCATCCGCGACGATGCCGAGCACCAGGCTGCCATGAAGGAGCACGGCATCGAGGCGATCGATCTGGTGATCGTCAACCTCTATCCATTCGAGGAGGTCCGCGCTGCCGGCGGCGACTATCCGACGACCGTGGAAAACATCGATATCGGCGGCCCCGCCATGATCCGCGCATCGGCCAAGAACCACGCCTATGTCACCATCGTCACCGACCCGGCCGACTATCCGGCATTGCTCGAACAGCTTGCCACCGACGCCGGGCATACCCATTATGCCTTCCGCCAGCAGATGGCCGCCAAGGCCTATGCCCGCACGGCCGCTTACGACACGATGATTGCCAACTGGTTCGCTGACGCCCTCGACATCGCCACGCCGCACCACCGGACGATCGGCGGCGTGCTGCGCGAGGAAATGCGCTACGGTGAAAATCCACACCAGACGGCCGGCTTCTACGTCACCGGCGACAACCGCCCGGGCGTTGCGACCGCGATGCTGTTGCAGGGCAAGCAGCTCTCCTACAATAACATCAACGATACCGATGCCGCCTACGAGCTTGTTGCGGAGTTTCCGCCCGAACAGGGACCTGCCTGCGCCATCATCAAGCATGCCAATCCTTGCGGGGTGGCCACCGGGCCGACGCTGGCCGAAGCCTATCGCCGGGCGCTCGCCTGCGACAGCACATCGGCGTTCGGCGGCATCATCGCGCTCAACGGCCTTCTCGATGCCGAGACCGCGCATGAGATCGTCAAACTCTTTACCGAAGTGATCATCGCCCCCGCAGTCAGCGACGAGGCGAGGGCGATCATCGCCGCCAAGCCGAACCTGCGTCTGCTGTCGGTCGGCGCCCTGCCGGATCCCCGCGCCCGTGGCATCACCGCCAAGACCGTCTCGGGCGGGCTGCTGGTGCAGAGCCGCGACAACGTCATGGTCGACGATCTCGAACTGAAGGTGGTGACCAAGCGGGCGCCGACTGCGCAGGAACTCGAAGACATGCGCTTTGCCTTCCGGGTCGCCAAGCACGTCAAGTCGAATGCCGTCGTCTATGCCAAGAACGGCCAGACCGCCGGCATCGGTGCCGGCCAGATGAGCCGCGTCGATTCGGCGCGCATCGCCGGCATCAAGGCCGAGGACGCGGCAAGGGCACTGGGTCTCGCGGAGCCGATGACACGTGGTTCCGCCGTCGCCTCCGAAGCTTTCCTGCCGTTCGCAGACGGCCTGCTGTCGGCAATCTCCGCCGGCGCCACCGCCGTCATCCAGCCGGGCGGTTCCATGCGGGATGCCGAGGTCATCGCTGCTGCCGACGCTCATGATGTCGCGATGGTGTTCACCGGCGTCCGCCATTTCCGCCATTGAGCGATATCTGCAGGTAGCGGATATCCGATCTGCAAAATTGTATATCCCGGCCAGCTTTCGCTGCGCCGGGATTTCTTATTCCCGTGCGTCGGCTGGATATGGGGTGGGTAGCAGCAACAGCAGACCGCCGGCCAGAAAAAGGATCAGCGTCGCCATGCCGAGCCGGGCCGAGCCGGAAAAGCTGGTGACGATGGAAAACATCAGGGTCGCCATGAAACTGGTGGCGCGACCTGACAGCGCGTAGATGCCGAAATAGCGGCCGGATTCCTCGAGGCTGACACTGCGCGCCAGGTAGGAGCGAGACGAGGCCTGCACCGGGCCGAAGGCGAGCCCGATCAGCAGCCCGTACATCACGTAGGCCTTTTCCGCCGCTGTGCCGAACAGCCCGCCCGAATCGACTGTCGACAGCTTGAGCAGGCCGAACAGCGTAAAGCCGGGGCCGGTGGAGATGAAGCCGATAGTGGCGATCAGCAGCATGACCAGCCCGATGACGACCATGGTCTTCGACCCCAGCCGCGCATCGAGCCGGCCGGCCACAAGGCATCCGAAGATGGCGACGACGTTGAGGATGATGCCGAAAATGCCGATTTCGATGGTCGGCCACCCGAACATGCCGGCGGCAAAGGTCCCGCCGAGGATAACGACGCCGTTGACGCCATCCTGGTATATCATGCGCGCGATCAGGAAGCGGCTGATGCCCGGCCGATGGCGTAGCGACTTCAGCGTCCTTGCCAGTTCGCCTATCCCCAGTCCGACGGCGGAGCGCATCGGAAGCCCGCGCGGCGCATCGGGCGTGAACAGGAACATCGGCAGGATGAAGATCAGGTACCACACGGCCGCAATCGGGCCGGTGATGCGCGCATCCTGGCCGAGCACGGCGTCGAGGCCGAACAGCGGCTTCAGCCCGAGGATGGTGCGCCCTGTCTCCGGATTACCCGCGAGTAGTGCGACGACTGTGATCAGCACGATCATGCCGCCGAGATAGCCGAGACCCCAGGCGGTGTTCGACAGTTTTCCGACATCGTCCTTGCTGACAAGTCGCGGCATCATCGAATCGTTGAAGACGATGGAGAACTCGGCTGCAATGGAGGCGAGGATGATGAAGATGAACGGATAGATGATCGGCGAGCCAGGTGCTGCCCACCACAGGCAGAACATGCTGATAATCTGGATGACCGCAAAAAAGGCGATCCATGGTTTGCGGGCGCCGGACTGGTCGGCAATCGATCCGAGAATGGGCGAGAGCACGGCAATGACGATCGAGCTGATCGTGGCCATGTTGCTCCACATCGCCTGGGCGCCGACCGGATCGGTCGTCAGTCGCGCGACGAAATACGGGCCGAAGATGAAGGTGATGACCACCGTGAAAAAAGGCTGCGCCGCCCAGTCGAACAGCATCCACCCCCAGATACCGCGCGCCGGAACTTTCGCCGCCTGGGCATCGTCACGCTCTGCAATCGCCACAGTCTGTTCCCTGCTATTCCGCCAGCCTCCCGCCGGACCTTGTCATCCCGAAAGGCCCCGCGCAAGCAACCTGAGGCCGGTTTAGGCGCTCGCAAACGTGCTCGTTTGAGTAATCCGACGCCTCCGAATTCATGGGCGCATTGGGCAAACTTCCCTTGCCGCCAAGGTCATCGCACGGCGCAGCCGCGCCGTGACTGGATCTCTGTGACGAGCACAGAGATGAGGGAAGTCGTGGCAATCACCTCGGCAAATCGTGGGCGAGGTCGCCGAGCAGGCCGGCGGCGACGGTGATGCGGGCGAGATTTGCCTCGCCGCCTTCGCTAAGGCCCGCCAGTTCCTCGGCGATGCGGTTGATGCGGATGCGGTCGCTGGCGTGCCAGGCGGCAAGCGGCTGGCGGTCCTGGGGGTGGGCATTGAGCGCCGAGATGACGATGTCGCGACGCGCCGTGGCGATGCGGTCGAGGCTGCGGGCGAGCGCCAGGTTTTCGTAGTGATCGCCGGTGACAATGCGGCTGCCGGAAACCAGCAGGCGGCTGACCCGGAAGGTCTGCGACACCTCGAAGTAGGTTTCTGCGGCGCGCGCTAGCGCCTCGCCCGTCTGTTCGGCAATTTGCATGACATCGGGTACCAGCAGGAACGTACCGAGTGCGGCAATCTCGCCGGCAAGGCCTTCGGGCACGCCGGCCGCTGCGTAATCGTTGCGCCGGGCATCGATCTCGGCGGCAAATTCGGCCGGGATCCGGCTCGACAGTAAGGGCCGCAGCTTTTTCGCTGCCGCCTGCAGCCGGCCAACGGTCTCGCCGATCTCTGACTTGACCATGCTTGTCTTCAACAGCAGCCGGGTCAGTACGGTGTAGATCTGCCCGATGTCGCCGTAGAGCCGGTTCTGCACTTCGCCGCCGATCTTGCCGTCGAGCCCGTCGACGCCATCCCACAGCCGGTCGAGATCGAACCCGTCGCGGGCGAGCACGGCTGCCTTGACGACCTCGGAAGCGGCGGCCGCCGTTGCATCCATCATCGACACGACAAAAGCCGGACCGCCGCGATTGATCGCCTCGTTGGCAAGACTGGTAGCGACAATCTCGCGCCGAAGCCGGTGTCCGGCGATATCGGCTGCATGGCCGCGATGCATTTTCTGCGGGAAATAGCCGGTCAGCGTTGCGGCAAAATAGGGATCGTCCGGCAGGGCGCTCTCGAGCAGTGCATCGAACAGCACGATCTTGGCGTAAGAGAGCAGCACGCCGATTTCCGGTCGGGTGAGAGGCCGGTCGTTGGCGTAGCGCTCGGCGAAGGTCGCCTCATCCGGCAGCGTCTCGACCTTGCGGCTGAGCTTGCGGGCGGATTCAAGCACGCTGATGAAGCGGCCGAGCTCCAGGCCGTTGCCGGTTCCCTTACGCTCCGTCAGCGAAATAGCCAGCGATTGCAGATAGTTGTTACGCAACACTAGGGCTGCGACCTCTGAGGTCATCGATGCGAGGAGTTGGTCACGCCTGGCGCGTGTCAGGCGACCGTCCTGCATGGCGGAGGCAAGGGCGATTTTGATGTTGACCTCTACGTCGGACGTGTTGACGCCCGCAGAATTGTCGATGGCGTCGGAATTGCATCGGCCGCCCTTCAGGCAATAGGCAATGCGGCCCTTTTGCGTGACGCCGAGATTGGCGCCCTCGCCGATCACCCGCGCGCGGACCTCGTCGGCATTGATGCGGATCGGATCGTTGGCACGGTCGCCGACATCGGCGTCGGTTTCGGTCGGCGATTTCACATAGGTGCCGATACCGCCGAACCATAGCAGGTCGGCCTGGCATTTGAGGATGGCGGTAATGATTTCGAACGGCGTGGCAACCGTCCTGTCGAGCCCGATGGCAGCCGCGGCTTCCCTGGTGAGCGTCACAGACTTCGCCGAACGCGGAATGATCATGCCGCCCGCAGACAGCAGGCTCTTGTCGAAATCCTGCCAGCTGGAGCGCGGCAGGTCGAACAGGCGCTGGCGCTCGGCGAGCGTCGCGGCCATGTCGGGATCGGGGTCGATGACGATATCGCGGTGGTCGAAGGCGGCGATCAGCCGGATTTTCGGCGACAGCAGCATGCCGTTGCCGAACACGTCGCCCGACATGTCGCCGACGCCGACGACGCTGAACGGCGTCGTCTGGATGTCGATATCGAGTTCGCGGAAATGCCGCTTGACGGTCTCCCAGGCGCCGCGCGCGGTGATCCCCATCTTCTTGTGGTCGTAGCCGGCTGATCCGCCCGAGGCAAAGGCGTCGTCGAGCCAGAAACCGGCCTCCTGCGCCAGACCGTTGGCGGTATCGGAGAATGTCGCGGTTCCCTTGTCGGCTGCAACGACGAAATAGGGATCGTCGCCGTCCAGCCGCAATGTATCCGGAGGCGGAATGATATCGGCGCCGGAGATATTGTCGGTGATCGAAAGCAGCGTACGGATGTAGGTCTTGTAGGCCTCCCGGCCGGCATTGAAGATGGCATCGCGGTTGCCGCCGGCCGGCAGTTGTTTCGGATAGAAGCCGCCCTTGGCACCGACCGGCACGATAACGGCGTTCTTCACCTGCTGCGCCTTGACGAGCCCGAGCACCTCGGTGCGGTAGTCTTCCGCCCGGTCGGACCAGCGCAGGCCGCCGCGGGCCACCTTGCCGAAGCGCAGATGCACGCCCTCCACCTCGACGCCGTAGACGAAGATCTCGCGGAACGGCCGGGGTTCCGGCAATCCGTCGAGCTGCTTCGGGTCAAGCTTGATCGCGAACATCGCCTTTGGCGAACCGTCGGCATTGCGCTGGAAATAGTTGGTGCGCAGCGTCGCATCGACGGCGTTGACATAGCGCCGCAAAATGCGGTCGTCATCGAGGCTCGGCACGGAGGCGAGGTCGGTTTCGATCGCCGCATGCAGGGTTGCTAGCCGTTTCAGGCGCGGCTTTTCCTCCAGCGCCGGGTTTAGCGAATCGTGGAACAGGCGGACGATGCTGGCAGCAATGGCCGGATATTTGTCGAGTGTCGTGGCGATATAGTCTTGCGAATAGGCGATGCCGGCTTGGCGCAGATAGCGGGCGTAGGCGCGCAGGATATTGGCGGTCCGCGCGGTGAGGTCGGCCGAGACGATAAGCCGGTTGAAAACATCATTGTCGATGCTGCCTTCGAAAGCCGCGAGAAAGGCCTCCTCGAGGGCTGCGCCATGGCGCTTGAGATCGAAGGCGACGCCGTCGCGCGCCTCCAGCTCCATGTCGTGCAACACCACATCGCCGCTGATCCCGGACCCCTCGACGTGGATGTCGAAGGTGCGTTCGCTGAGCACATTGAAGCCCAGGTTTTCAAGCAGCGGTACGCGACGCGACAGGGCAAGGTTGCCCTCGCCGTGGAAGATTTTTAACGACAGCACGTCGGTGTCGCCGAAGGAGCGCCTGTAGAAGCCGATGCGGATCGGCGCATCGCCGGCGCAGGCCATGATGGCCGGCAGGTCGGCCACGGTCTCTTCCGGGGAAAAAGCCTCCTGGAACGCCTGGCTGACGGTGAGGTCGGGCGCGGCCGGGCCGGCCAGCGCCTCCAGCCGGTCGATCCAGCGGGCAGCGATGGCCCGGACGGCATCTTCCAGCACGGCTTGCGCGATATGCGGCGTGCGACCGATGGTGCGGCCGATGATGAAATGCACGCGCGCCACGCCGCCTTCCGGAAAGGCCGGATAATAGGCCGAAACGCGGCCGTCATAGACAGTCCGCAGATAGGCGCCGATCTTTTCGCGCACGACCGAATCGTACTCTTCACGCGGCACATAGACGATGACGGACACGAAGCGGTCGAAATGGTCGATGCGCGGCAGGACCCTCACCCGAGGCCGGTCGGCGAGGTCGTTGATCTGCTCGCAGAAGGTGGCGAGCAGGCTCGTGTCGATCTGGAAGAGATCGTCGCGGGGATAGGATTCCAGCGTGTTCTGCAGCATGCGGCCGGAGTGGCTGGTCGGATCGAAGCCGAAATGGTCCGTGACCTTCTGGGCCTTGGCCCGCAGCAGCGGAATGTCCGACAGTTCGGCGGTGTAGGCAATCGAGGTGAACAACCCGACGATGCGCAGTTCGCCGACGACATTGCCCTTCTCGTCGAAACGTTTGACGCCGACATAATCCATGTAGGCGCGGCGATGTACCAGCGACTTGACGTTGGCCTTGGTGACGATGAGGAAATCCGGGCCATCGAGGAACGCCAGGATTTCTGGCGTCGTGGTCACGGCATCGCTCCCCTGGCGCAGCACGCGGACGTCCGGATTGGCGAGAATGCCGAGGCCCGTGCCACGGTCCCGCTCGACGGTCGCTTGCTTGCCCTTGCCGGAATAGACGTAGTCACGCATGCCGAGGAAGGTGAAATTGTCGTCCCGAAGCCAGGACAGGAAGGCCAGTGCCTCGTCTCGCTCTGCCGCACGGCGCCCAGCGACATGTGCGCTGAGTTCGTCGATGACAGTGTCGAGCCGCGCCAGCATCGGCTGCCAGTCGCCCACCGAGAGATGTGTCTGCTCCAGCACCGTCCTGACGCGGACGATGAGGGCATCTGCCTGCTCCGCCGTCAACGGCGCCAAGTGTAGCTGGATATGGCTGACGCGCTGGCCGGGATCGCCGGCCTGCGCCGCCTTTAGAGCGGGCGTGCCGTCCGGCTGCAGCGACAGGATCGGGTGCACGGCCATCGCCACGTCGCGGTAGGTGCTGGTGACTTCGCCCATCACCGATTCGTAGAGAAACGGCATGTTGCGGTCGGTGATCGACAGCACCGAGACAGCAACGCCCCCGGGTACGACTCCCTCTATCGGCGCAACGCTGATACGGGCCTCGCCGGACCAGCGGCCGAGTTCGTCTGCGGTGTGAATGGCGGTCAGTGCCAGCATTTCGGCGCTGTAGCGGGCCATGTCGTCATTGCTGGCCTGCCCGAACAGGATTTTCGGATCGAGGTAGGTCTTGCCCGACGCTTCGGCCGCCTTGACCGCCGCCTCGATCAGCTTTTCCCGCTTGGGGTTCATTCTGGCCATGATTGCACTCTCCCGACGCATCCTGCTCCCAAGCAGACTTCAGAAGCGATAGAGATGCAACCGCAAAAGATTATGACGGGGTAGTAAGATCGAACCGCGTTTTGACTTCACCGGCGCTTCGGTCACCGCGTTCGATTTAATTGCACAGAGATCTCGACATGCGAAACATCCTCTTCGTCTGCAGTCAAAACAAGCTTCGCAGTCCGACGGCCGAGCAGGTGTTTGCCGCCAGGCGTGACATCGAGGTTATGTCGGCTGGCACAAACAACGATGCCGAAAATCCTCTGTCGACGGAGTTGGTCGAATGGGCAGACATCATCTTCGCGATGGAGAAAATCCATCGATCCAAGATACAGCGCCGATACCGATCGGTGCTGAAAGGCAAGCGGATCATCTGCCTCGACATTCCGGACGACTACACCTTCATGGACCAAAGGCTCATCGCACTTTTGGAGGCCAGGGTGCCGCGCTACTTGTAACGTTCCAGGCGGCGCAGGCCCGGACCTCCCAAGTGGCCGGCGCGACCGTGATTTTGGTGCGGTCTGCCAGGCAACGTCGATCTTCGTTGACAGGCAACCGCGAACGCCTCATCAAACATTCCGTAAACACGGCCAGCATCACTGAAAGTCATCACCATGTCGGACACAGCAGAGGGCGCGGTCCTTGTCATTTCCAGCCACGTGGTGCGGGGCTCGGTGGGTAATCGTGCTGCCGTCTTTGCGCTGGAGACGCTGGGGCATCCCGTCTGGGCGCTGCCGACCATTGTTTTGCCCTGGCATCCCGGCCACGGCAGATCGACGCGGCTGACATTTCCCGAAGCTGATTTCGACCTCGCTATCGACGACCTGCTGGCGGCACCCTGGCTTCCGGAGATCAAGGCCGTGCTGTCCGGCTACTTCGCCAATGCCGCCCAGGCACATTCGGTCGCCCGGCTGATTGCGGCAATGCGCGAAAAGATGCCGGACCTGTTCTATGCCTGCGATCCCGTCATCGGCGATCTCGGCGGGCTCTATGTGCCGCAGCCGACGGCGGAAGCCATCCGAGACCATCTCTTGCCCCTCGCCTCGCTGGCAACGCCGAACCGCTACGAGCTTGCCTGGCTTTCCGGCGCGCCGCTTGACGACAACAATGCCGTGATGGAAGCGGCCCTGGCGCTTGGGCCGTCGCGCATGCTGGTGACTTCGGCGGTGCCGATGATGGCCGGCGGCACCGGTAATCTCTATCTGAGCGGCCGCAACGCGCTGCTGGCCGAACACCGGGCAATCGACAACGCCCCGAACGGTCTTGGAGACCTGCTGGCGGCGCTGTTCCTGTCGCGTCTGATGTCTGGCATGGACGAGGAGCGGGCGCTCCAGCTGGCAACAGCCAGCGTCTACGAGGTGCTCGCGCGTGCCGTGAAGCGCGGCAGTGACGAACTGACGCTGGCGGCCGACGCGGCCAGCCTGTCGACACCGATGGCCATGGTGCAGATGCGCCACCTCATGCATCCGGCCCACCGTCGCAAGCGCTAGCGGCGGCGACACAAATTTTTAACATCTCGACTGTTGATCTCGGCGTCTCGCCGCGCTAATCGGGATGCATGCACACTTTTCCTTCTTTCCTGATCGACGGCTACAACAGCTTCATGGGCGGGCGCTACGTTGACGAGCGCGAGCGCTATCGCAGCCTTGCGGAGCAGGGCCAAAGCCCCTCGACAATGGTGATTGCCTGTTCCGATTCGCGGGCAGCCCCGGAAACAATTTTCGATGCCGGTCCCGGCGAGATGTTCGTCATCCGCAACGTCGCCAACATCGTGCCGCCCTATGAGCCGGATGGCAATTTCCATGCGACATCGGCAGCACTCGAGTTTGCCGTACAGGCGCTGAAGATCAAGAACATCGTCGTCATGGGCCACGGTCGCTGCGGCGGTATCCGCGCTGCCCTCGACCCGAGCTCCGAGCCGCTGTCTCCCGGCGACTTCATCGGTCGCTGGATGTCGCTGGTTTCCACTGCGGCCGAGCAGATCCAGAACAACGACATGATGACCCAGGGCGAGCGCCAGACGGCACTCGAGCGCGTTTCCATTCGCAATTCGATCGCTAATCTGCGCAGCTTCCCGGATATCCGCGAACTCGAAAAAGAGGGCCAGTTGCAGCTTCACGGCGCATGGTTCGACATCTCGACGGGTGAATTGTGGGTCATGGACGGCGAAACCGGCGACTTCATCCGTCCCGGCGCTTGATACCCCCCTATTTACGTGGTCACTTTTCAAGCGATATCTGTTAATATCGCTATGAGTGCATCCGCTGGCAGGAAATGGATGGACCCGTAAAGGCGCATCCATGCAATTCCAGACCATCAAGAAAACAGTCCTTGCTGCGATCCTACTGCCGTTTGCGTTCATGATGGCGGCCGGACTTCTGCTGATCGCGTCGTCCTTCGAGCAGTACCGGACGCTGGAGGCAGACCGGCTGATAGCCGAAATGCTGGCGCACGGCGGCGCCATTGCCTCGACGGAAATTCCGGCCGAAATGGTGGCAACGCAGGCCTACCTGCTCGATCGTAACCCCGATACCGCTGCAGCAATGCGAAGCACCAGGGACGCCGTCGATAGCGCTCGCAGGCACTTCTTTGCGCGACTGCCGTCAGCGGACAAATTTTCCGGCGGCATCAATGGCCAGCTGTCACGGCTGCGCTTCGGTTACAGCCGGATCGTCGGCCTCCGGTCGGCTATCGACGACGGGCGCTACGGCCGCCAGGCCAATGTCGGCTATATCTACCGGCAGGCAGCACTTCGCCAGCTGGGCCTTGGCGACAGCCTCTCGGCCCTGATTCACGATCCGTTGCTGCTGCGCAAGTCGAATGAGCTGATGAGCATCCTTCTGACCTATCACGGCGAGCTCGTGGTCAACAATATCGGCAGCCATTACCTCGAGCAGATCGGTTTTTCCGCCATGTCGCGCGAGCAGCTGCTGCAAGGCGACGTAACACGGCGCCTGGGTACGGACCGGTTGCGCTTTCACACCTCTTCGCCGGTCATTCGCGGCATCATCGACTTCCTCAACCAGCCGGGCGAAAAGCGCGCCGATGTTTATTCGCAGGCGATCCTCTCCGGCGTCCTGCGACCGACGCCGGAGCTGCGCAACCTCTGGACGGTGGCCGAGGAGGGACGGCTGGCGTTCCTGCGGCAGAACATCCTCTCCGTGACGCAAAATCTCCAGGATACCGGCGACGAACTATCGCGGCGGGCCCACTATCATCTGCTGGCAGTGGTAGGTCTGGCGATCATCCTGTCGCTGTTGGCGGCCATCGTCGGGGGTCTCGCGGTCAAGGGGATGCGCCTCCTCGACCGGCTGACCCGCGAGCGTGAGGAACTGGTGACCGAACTGCGCAGCGCCTCGCAGACGGACCTGCTGACAGGTCTCTACAATCGCCGTGGTTTCGAGGCTGCTGCAGAGGCCTTGCTTGGCAAGGATCGCGCCCGACCGGTTGCTGTCGTGCTTTTCGATCTCGATCATTTCAAGAAGATCAACGACCAGCATGGCCACGATGTGGGAGACGATGTGCTGCGGCAGGTAGCGGCCATCGCCAAGCGTAATTTTCGCGGCGTCGACCTGCTGGTGCGCCACGGCGGCGAAGAGTTTCTAGCCCTGCTGCCCGACACCAGCAAGGATGAAGCTGCATCGGTTGCCGAGCGGGTGCGGCGCGCGGTGCAGGACGCCCGCATCCCGCTGCCCGACGGCGGCGTCGTCGATGTCACCGCCAGCTTTGGCTGCGCTGCCCGGACCTATTCGGCGCACGGCGATCATTTCGAGGACCTGATCAAGAAAGCCGACATGGCGCTCTACGCAGCCAAGGCCAGCGGCCGGAACTACGTCGCCACCTCAGGCATCGTCGAGAGACGCCGCAGCAGCCCGGCCTAACGCCGTCGCGCGCATGTTTGTCGAACTCCGTCAAAGCGACGGAACACCCTGCATTTCCGTAAAGCGCGGAAACGAAACGAAAAAGGGCCCCGGTTTCCCGGAGCCCACCATTCACACGAAATGTGAAACTTACTTTCCGTCGATCTGCTTGCCGATATAGGCGATCGACTGCTGATAGACGACGGCAGCATTCCAGCCGGCAATGGCATTGAAATTCGGTTCGCCTGGCTGGTAGCCTTCGCCTGGACGCCAGCCGTGGCCGCGCAGGAAGTTGGCAGTCGATGCGAGTGCATCGGCTTTCGAGCCGACCATGTCGATCCGGCCGTTGCCGTCGCCGTCAACGCCGAAATTGACGACATTGCGTGGCAGGAATTGCGTCTGGCCGATTTCGCCATGGGCTGCGCCACGTGCCGACGGGCTGAGATAGCCTTCGCCAACCAGTTTCAGCGCTGCATAAAGCTGATCGGTGAAATAGTCGCTGCGGCGGCAATCGTAGGACAGCGTCGAGACGGCGGACATCGTGTGCTCATTGCCCATATAGCTGCCAAAGCCAGTTTCCATGCCCCAGATTGCGATCAGGGGGCCGGCCGGCACCCCGTATTTGCGCTCGATGTTGGCAAACAATGCGGCGTTCGCCTGCTTCATGCCGCGGCCACGATTGATGACCGTCTGGCCGCCGCGCTTCTTCATGAACTCTTCGAACGACAGCTTGAAGCTCTTCTGGCCACGGTCGGCACGGATCGTCGGCTGGTTGTAGTGGACATCGGCAAAGGCGCGGTCGAGAACCTGGGGGCTGATGCCCTTGGCTGCCGCTTCCTGCTTGAACTCACCGACCCAGGCCGGAAATCCGGCTGCCGTGTTGCCGCACTGCGCAGCCTCGGCTGCCACCGGCGCCGTTATCATGAGCACGGCTGCGAGCGCCGCCCAACCAGACTTCTTCATGCGCATTCCTCGTCCCTGTGTTTCGACATCCGCGTCGGCCCCGCCAACGTCCGATGTCCTTTTGATCCGTCCAAAACCATCCCTCGGGCGTGGACGCTGCCGCCCGACCTCCGGTATCCGTGAAAAACCCCGCCGTTCGCATGCGAACCGCAGGGTTATATAGGCTAGACCTTTATAAAAAGTAGTCCTCTCAGGCGGCCTGCTTGCGAGGCTTGATGAGCCCGCGATTGATCAGCAGCTCGGCGATCTGGATAGCGTTCAGGGCGGCACCCTTGCGAAGGTTGTCGGAGACAACCCAGATGTTGAGGCCATTCTCGACTGTCGCGTCCTCGCGGATGCGCGAGATATAGGTCGCGTCCTCGCCGGCCGATTCGTATGGCGTCATGTAGCCGCCGTCCTCGTGCTTGTCGATGACGATGCAGCCGGGCGCTTCGCGCAGGATGTCGCGGGCCTGGTCGGCACTGATCTCGTTCTCGAACTCGATATTGACCGATTCCGAGTGGCCGATGAATACGGGAACGCGCACGGCTGTGCAGGTCACCCTTATCTTCGGATCGAGGATCTTCTTGGTTTCGGCCAGCACCTTCCACTCTTCCTTTGTATAACCGTCTTCCATGAACACATCGATGTGCGGGATGACGTTGAAGGCGATGCGCTTGGGAAACTTCTTGTTGGCCATCGGATCGGCAACGAAGACAGCGCGTGTCTGGTTGAACAGTTCGTCCATGCCATCCTTGCCGGCGCCCGATACCGACTGGTAGGTCGATACGACGATGCGCTTGATCTTGGCAAAATCATGCAGCGGCTTCAGGGCGACGACCAGTTGTGCCGTCGAGCAATTCGGATTGGCAATGATGTTGCGGCGGGTGAACATGTCGATAGCGTCGGCATTCACTTCCGGCACGATCAGCGGCACGTCCTGGTCGTAGCGCCAGGCCGACGAGTTATCGATGACGACGCAGCCCTGCGCACCGATCTTCGGCGACCACTTCTTGGAGATTTCGCCGCCGGCCGACATCAGGCAGATGTCGGTATCGGCAAAATTGTAGTTTTCGAGGTTCTGGACCTTCAGCGTCCGGTCGCCGAACGACACTTCCGTTCCCTGGCTGCGGGCCGAGGCCAGCGCCACGACTTCGTCGGCGGGAAAGCCGCGTTCGGAGAGGATGTTGAGCATTTCACGACCGACATTGCCGGTAGCGCCTGCGATTGCGACTTTGAAACCCATTTTATGCTCTCTTTCTCATCTCTCCGCTATCCGGTGAGGGGGAGCCGCGATCCGCGGTTCCCTGTCCCCAGCCGAGCCGGGGAGAGAGCGGCAGGCCAGGAAACGTCAGACGGTTTTCGTCGTGGTTTTGGCCTTGGTGTTGGAATATGTCGGAAAACGGCTATGCGACCCGGCAGGGGCTGCCAGGCGGTCGCAGTCGCGGATCTGTTCTGAACGAACCATGGACCGTCTTCCTATTCCGTCGCAGGTAATAAAATGTTTTGCGAAAGAGTCAAGAGTTCAGCCGTGAACCAGGGTCAATGCCCACCAAGCCGCATGAGATGCTGACGCAACGGATTTCCTGCATCGAAGTGCAATAGTTGCACACTCGTTATCGCGGCGGGTCGCATAAATAATGTAATTGTGTGTCTTCTTGCATTTCTATCGTCAAATCGCAGCGGTGAGCCGCGCCGACCTATGGAATGCTAATCGCCAGTATTGGTGGCGAAGTAAACGTTGTCAGCCGCCGAGTATAGCGACTTCCGTAATCAGGCGTTGACGAGGTGGAACATCAGGCCGAGAGCAACAGCAGCAACGCTCATGAATACGATGGCTGTGAAGCAAGAGGACTTGAGCTGGTTTACATCATAATCGGTCATTGTGATCTTCCTTGTTTTCCTGCCTATACAATGCGCCAGTGCAAAAAAGGTTGCATCAAAGGTTGACATATATGCAGGTTTGTAAAAGGAAGCCTGCTTCGTTCATGCATCGGCGGTCATGCCACTTCCGCCCCGAATGCAAAAAGGACGGAGATGCGATCCCCGTCCTTTCAAATGCGGTGTCTCGGAAAAGATCAGAGCTTCTTGTTGGCGTAGTCCGAAGCTGCCGCAGCGCCGTCCTTGACGGTGTTCTTGGCGTCGCCAAGTGCCTGCTGGCCTTCGCCCTTGATTTCCTGAAGCTTACCTTCAGCCTGAAGCTTTTCGTTGCCGACAAGCTTGCCAACGCCCTGCTTGACGTTGCCGACGGCTTCATTGGCGAGACCCGAGGCCTTGTCTGATGTGCTACCCATGTGACTTCTCCTTTGAACTTCCAATCAGCTAACGAACCGGCACAGGATTGGTTCCGCCAGCGTCCGGAAGCGCAACAGGTAAGACCACTGTCGTCAGGCTGCCTCTGCCTTGTTCTGGCGGTTGGCGATGAGGTCGTCGACGACGGCGGGATCGGCAAGGGTGGAGGTATCTCCCAGCGCCGCGAAATCGTCCTCGGCGATCTTGCGCAGGATACGGCGCATGATCTTTCCCGAGCGCGTTTTCGGAAGTCCCGGCGAGAACTGGATCTTGTCTGGCGTCGCGATCGGACCGATCTCGGTCCGCACATGCTTGATGAGTTCGGCCCTCAGCGCATCGGTGCCTTCGTGGCCGGACATCAGCGTCACGTAGCAGTAGATCCCCTGCCCCTTGATTGCATGCGGGTAACCGACGACAGCGGCTTCCGAGATAAGGTTGTGCGACACCAGCGCCGATTCGACCTCCGCCGTTCCAAGCCGGTGGCCGGAGACGTTGAGTACGTCGTCGACGCGTCCGGTGATCCAGTAGTAGCCATCGGCGTCGCGCCGGCAGCCGTCGCCGGTGAAATATTTGCCTTTGTAGGTCGAGAAATAGGCCTCGATGAAACGCTTGTGGTCGCCGTAGAGCGTGCGCATCTGGCCGGGCCAGCTGTCGGCGATGCAGAGATTGCCGTCTGCGGCGCCCTCGAGCACCCTGCCCTCGGCATCGACCAGCTCGGGAATGACGCCGAAGAACGGCTTGGTGGCCGAGCCCGGTTTCAGGTCCGTAGCGCCGGGCAGCGGCGTGATCATGTGTCCGCCGGTCTCGGTCTGCCACCAGGTGTCGACCACCGGACATCTGCCATCGCCGACGACATTGTAATACCAGTTCCAGGCTTCCGGGTTGATGGGTTCGCCGACTGTGCCGAGCAGCCTCAGGCTGGCGCGTGAGGCGCGAGTAACGAACTCGTCGCCTGCCCCCATCAGCGAGCGGATTGCGGTTGGCGCAGTGTAGAAAATGTTGACCTTGTGCTTGTCGACGATCTCCCAGAAACGGCCCTGGTCGGGGAAATTGGGCACGCCCTCGAACATGACAGATGTCGCGCCGTTGGCGAGTGGGCCGTAGACGATATAGGAATGGCCTGTGACCCAGCCAACATCGGCGGTGCACCAGTAAATATCGCCGTCATGGTAATCGAAGGTGTATTCGTGCGTCATGGCCGCATAGACGAGGTAGCCGCCCGTGGTATGAAGCACACCCTTCGGCTTGCCGGTCGAGCCGGAGGTGTAGAGGATGAACAGCGGGTCCTCGGCCTTCATTTTCGCCGGCGGGCAGTCCGCCGTCACCGTAGCCATTTCCTGGTGATACCAGAGGTCGCGACCGGGCGCCCAGCCGGTCTTGCCGCCGGTGCGGCGCACGACCAGCACCTTGTCGACCATGACCTGCTGGCGGGCAGCGATATGAATCGCGGTATCGGTGTTATCCTTCAGCGGCACTGGCTTGCCGGCGCGTACGCCCTCGTCGGAAGTGATGATGAACGTCGATTGGCAATCGACGATTCTGCCTGCCAGCGCGTCCGGCGAAAAGCCGCCGAAGACGACGGAGTGCACAGCGCCTATGCGGGCGCAGGCGAGCATCGCATAGGCCGTTTCCGGTATCATCGGCATGTAGATGGTGACCCGGTCGCCCTTCTTGACGCCATGCTTCTTCAGCACGTTGGCAAGCCGGCAAACCCGATCGTAGAGTTCGTTATAGGTGATCTTCTTGTCGATGTAAGGATTGTCGCCCTCCCAGATGAAGGCAACCTGGTTGCCGCGCTTTTCGAGATGGCGATCGATGCAGTTATAGGCGACGTTGGTCAGCCCGTCCTCGAACCACTTGATCGACACCTTGCCGGTGAACGATGTGTTCTTGACCTTGGTGTAGGGCTTGAACCAATCGATGCGCTTGCCGTGCTCGCCCCAGAAGGCGTCGGGATCGGCGATGCTGTCTGCGTACCAGGTTTCGTATTTTTCCTTGGTGATCAGCGCATTCTGCCTGGCCGGCTTTGTGACCGGATAAATTTTTTCAGACATGATTCCTCCTCGAAATGTCCGGCTAGGCCCGCGTTTTTTCACAAAAACTGCGGTCTTTGTCCTCACAGATAGCACCTTAAGATACGGCGTCCATTGGACAAAGAGCATTTCATCCGCAAAGAATTGCAATTATGCGGCACTGAGGATATACAGGGCGTCATTTCCCGGACATCAGTGGTGAAAACACCCACGGACCGCGACCCCGGCGCGGACGGACAGAAGGACTATACCCATGGCTCAACAACTGCTTATGCCGAAAGCTACGGCCATCTGGCTTGTCGACAACACCGCCTTGTCGTTCGAACAGATCGCGCAGTTTTGCAAGCTTCACCCGCTGGAAGTCAAAGCCATTGCCGATGGCGAAGCCTCGCAGGGCATCAAGGGCCTCGACCCGATTTCCACCGGCCAGCTGTCGCGCGAGGAAATCGCCCGCGCCGAAGGCAAGCCGGATTACAAGCTGAAGCTTTCCGAACCGAAAGTGCGCGTTCCGGAATCCAAGCGTCGCGGCCCGCGTTATACGCCGGTGTCGAAGCGCCAGGACCGCCCCAATGCGATCCTCTGGCTGGTGCGCAATCATCCGGAACTGAAGGACGCGCAGATCTCGCGCCTGGTCGGCACCACCAAGTCGACGATCGAGCAGATCCGTGACCGCACCCACTGGAATTCGACCAACCTTGCGCCAATGGATCCGGTGACGCTCGGTCTCTGCAGCCAGATCGACCTCGACATGGAAGTCGAGAAGGCTGCCAAGGGCCGTCCGCTGCCGACAGCTGCCGAACTCGGCGCAACCCTGCAGCCGTCGCAGGAAACCGAAAAGCTGCCATTCTCCTACGAGCGCGAAGAAAAAGAAAAGACCATCGACGCCGATGCCGTCTTTGCCAAGCTCAAGTCGCTGCGCGCCCCGAAGGACGAGGACGAAGACCAGTACTGAGGTCTTATTAACTTTTGCATCTACCAGACCCCGGCTTTTGCCGGGGTTTGACGTTTAGGGACAGAGCTATCCCGATTGCGCTTCTGGCAACGACGATCAGTCGCTGCTCTTGCCAAGGGTGGCCAGATGGCGGAATTCGGCAACGACGCGCTCGTAGACGCCGCGCTTGAAGGTGACGATCAGTTCCGGCAATTCCTCCATAGGCTTCCATTCCCACTGGTCGAATTCCGGCTCGTGGCCGCCGGGTGGCGGGTTGATGGCGATCTCGCTTTCGTCGCCATCGAAGCGAAAGGCAAACCAGCGCTGTGTCTGGCCGCGAAACTTCCCCCTCAGGCCGATGCCGATCAGTTCGGGTGGCAGATCGTAGTTGATCCAGTCGCTGGCTTCGGCAAGCAGGGTGACGGTTTTCATCCCTGTCTCCTCGTAGAGTTCGCGATAGGCCGCTTCCAGCGGATCCTCGCCCTCGTCGATGCCGCCTTGCGGCATCTGCCAGAGATTTTCCGAGCCATCATATTCGGAATTGCCGATGGGAATGCGCCGGCCGGCCCAGACGAGGCCCTCGGCGCTGAGGATCATCACCCCGACGCAGGGGCGATAAGGCAGGTCCTCGGCTTTTACGGGATTGGGGTTCTTGCTCATCATATCCTCCGGTCAGGGATGTTTAGGATCGTTGGCGAGCGCCGAGACGGAGACGATCTCGATGCCACGCGTTGCGGCATTCTCGCTCCAGGCGGAAATTGCGTCGACACTTTCGTCGAATGCGGATGCGACGCCGATTGCCGAGCCGTTGCGGCGGGCGATACGCTCAAGCTCGTCCAGTTTCCGGGTGATCGCGTCGCCATTCAGTTCGCTGTCCAGCTGTACGTCGGCAAAGGCATGCGGCACGGCGAGCGCCTTGGCGATCGTGCCGGATTTCGATTGCGCAGATGAGCCATCGTCAAGGAATAGCAGGCCGCGTTTGCCGACATCGCGCAGAACCGGTTCCAAAGCGGTCGGGTTCGACAGAAAGCGGCCGCCGAGATAATTCATGATGCCGGTGTAATTGGTGATTTCAGCCATCGCCTTGTGCAGGTTTTCGACGTTTTTCGCCGCTGGCTGCGATGTCAACAACGTATCGGCACCGGGGTTGTTGGCCGGATAATCGAAGGGCTCCAGCGGTACCTGCAGCAGGATTTCGTGGCCGCTGCGACGGGCGTCCTGCATCCAGCGCTGCAGGCTGTTGCCGCTGGCCGCAAAGGCAAGGGTTACTTCCTCCGGCAGCTGCTTTATGGCCCGCTGCGTACCGGTCTGGCTGAGGCCGAGGCCGCCAACGACGATGGCGATGCGCGTGCCGTGGGCGCCGGACCAGGGCCGCGCATATTGATCCATCGGCCGCAGGCCGGCGGGAGAGGTGATGGGGAGCCGGCCGAACGGTGAGTTTTCCAGCAACGCATCATTGGGCGTTGCCGCCATGCGGGGATCCTGGCCGATCTGGTTGGCCCTGACGAGGACCGGCCCTGAGCCGTCCCGCGGCTTTGGCGTGTAGGTTGTCACAACAGAACCGTCGCCGGTGAGGTTGCGCTCGACGTTGGCGCCGGATTGCGGGTCTGCCTGCGGCATGCCCGTCGACACGGCTGCCGCATCCTCCGACGGCGTATCCCCGGTTTCAGCCGGTGGCGGTGCCTTGGCGGCGGTTTCGACGGGGGGAGATTTTTGGAAGGGATCGCGGATCAGCGCGGTGTAGAGGGAGAAGCCGGCGATTGCGATCAGGCAGAGGGCTGCCAGCATACGGCCCACCGGCGGCAGGCGCCTATTGCGGCGAGGCGGGCGGTTCTGTCCCAGCGGTGCGTGTAGGTCCGTTCCCAATTTCCTTGTCCGCCCCACATCGGAAATCGTCGTTCCGCGTCGTGAAGGCGCCGGGTCTGTTTCCAGCCCGGCGCCATTTTCTGTCTTGGCGACGTCCTACTATACGACGTCTTACTTGGCGACTACAGCCTTGTCCGGATTTGGCGGGAAGGCGGGGTCTTTCTTGACGCCACGTAGCAGGTCGAGCGCGTAGTTCAGCTGAACGTCGTCCTTGACCTCCGGTGGCACATAGGCTTCCGAGCCCGATCCTTCGTCGGTTTCAGACTGGCCCTTGATGTGACCGCGCAGGGTGGATTCGCCTTCGGAGACCATCTTGCCCTTGAGATCGTCCGGCAGCGGCTCGTCGACCTTGATGTCAGGCGTGATGCCGGTGCCCTGGATCGAGCGGCCCGATGGCGTGTAATAGAGCGCCGTGGTCAGGCGCAAGGCACCGTTCTCACCGAGCGGGATGATCGTCTGGACCGACCCCTTGCCGAAGGAGCGCGTGCCGAGGATCGTGGCACGGCGCAGGTCTTGCAGGGCGCCTGCAACGATTTCCGATGCGGAGGCGGAGCCGCCATTGATCAGCACGATGATCGGCTTGCCGTCTGTCAGATCGCCCGGACCGGCGTTGTAGCGGCGGGTTTCGTCCGGGTTACGGCCGCGGGTCGAGACCACTTCGCCACGCTCCAGGACGTCGTCGCAGACGTTGATCGCCTGGTCGAGCAAGCCGCCCGGGTTGAGGCGCAGGTCGAGGACATAGCCCTTGAGCTTGTCGGCTGGCACGGTCTGCTTGATCTTCTGGATGGCAGCTTCGAGATCCGGTGTGGTCTTCTCGGTAAACTGCAGGATCCGGATGTAGCCGACATCGTTTTCGACATGCGAGCGGACGGCGGCGACCGGGATGATGTCGCGGACAATCGTCAGTTCGATCGGCTTATCGACACCGACGCGCTGCAGTGTCAGCTTGATCGGCGTCTTGACCTCGCCGCGCATCTTCAGCACGGCATCTTCGAGTTTCAGGCCCTTTACAGGCGATCCGTCGATTGCGGTGATGAAGTCGCCAGCCTTGACGCCGGCCTTGTCGGCGGGGGTATTCTCGATCGTGGAGCCGACCTTGATCTGGTCCTTCTCCATCGTTACCTCGATGCCGAGACCGCCAAACTCACCCTTGGTCTGGGTGCGCATGTCCTGGGCATCCTTGGCATTCATGTAGCTCGAATGCGGATCGAGCGAGGCAAGCATGCCATTGATGGCCGCCTCGATGAGCTTGTCTTCCTGGGGAGGCGTAACGTATTGCGCCCGAACCCTCTCGAAGACATCGCCGAATACCGACAATTCCTTATACGTGGAACCGCTCGCAGCTTCCGCCGGGACTCCCGCTGAGTAAATGACGCCCATGGCGGTCGCACCCATCAATGCGCCGATGACGACAAGAGAAGCCCTACGAATCATTGCGTGCCTTTCCAGTATCCTTTGCGGTCCACCAGGGTTGGGAATCAACCGGTTTTCCGTCTTTTCTCAATTCAATGTAAAGCGTTGGCTTGTTTGTTTCCAGCGCCAATGCTGTCGCACTTGCCACTCTTTTCTCGCCCATCACCGCAACCGGTTCTCCGGCGAAAACAAATTTTCCCTGGCGCGTCTTGATGGCGTCCATTCCGGACAGAACCATGTGGAAGCCGTCGCCGGTATCGAGGATGATCATCTGGCCGTAGCTGCGGAAAGCGCCGGCATACACCACCAGGCCATCGGCGGGCGCCGTGACGAGCGCGCCGGGGCCGGTTGCGAGCGTCATGCCAGCGGCCGTGTGTCCCGTTCCGTCGTCGTCTCCAAAGTGCCGAAGAATATCACCGGCCACAGGCAGCTCGAGCTTCTGCTTTAGGTCTGAAAATCGATATGCGGGGGCAATGCGGTTTTTATCGGGCACCCCGCTTTCGGCCAGGGCCTTGGCTTCGGCACGCTGCTCGTCGGTCATCATTTGCCGGCGTTGTTCTTCCTCGCGGGCAGCCGTTGCCGCGCTGCGCACCGAGCCGATCTGGCTTTCGAGAGAGGCTACAAGGCCTTCCAGGCTGGTTGCCTTACCTGCCAGTTGCTCGGCACGCTTGCGCTCGTCCTCTATCTGAGCGGCGCTTTCCCTGCTCTGCCGGTCGTTCTCGGCGATCAGCAGATCCATACGCCGCTCTTCCTCCAGACTGGACGTGAGCGTTGCGGAAAGGTTTGCCTTTTCCTTGGCCGTGGAGGCTTCCAGCGTCGACAGTTCGCCGAGGTCTGCAAGCAGCTTTTCAGTCGCTTTGCGCATGCCGGGCACCACGGCGCCGAGCAGGATGGCGCTTCGCACCGAATTGAGGGCGTCGTCGGGGCTGACGAGCAGGGCCGGAGGCGGGTCGCGGCCCATGCGCTCCAGCGCTGCCAAAACCTCGGCCAGGAGACCGCGCCGTTCGTGAAGCGAGCGACGGACGCCGCCCTCCTTGACCTTCAGATCGGTCAGCGCCCTTTCGCTGTCTTCGATCTTGCGATCCATCGTCTTGCGGCGCGATGCCGAATCGATCAGCGCCTGGCGCAGGCTGGCATTGCTCTTGTCGAGCGCCGCTACACTTTCCTGAAGCTGCTTCTGCTTTTCGGCAGAGAGGGTGATCGTCTTCGACAGGCTATCGAGTTCGGCTCGTGTCTGGTCGCGTTTTTCGGCAAGGTCGGCTGCCGGATCGGGCGCCGGCGGGTTTGCGGTGGCTGTATCGGGGGCGGTTTGCTGGTCCGGTGGCAACCGCGACGACGTCAGATCGGCAGCGCCATCCTCGGCGCGCGCCTGATATCCCTGGATCACCGGAGCTGCCGCGAGCATTACGGCTGCACACAAAAAGGCCGCACGGGTACCTGCCGCGAGAGGCGGCGGGAGCAGACGCGGCAGAGGGGCGGCGGATCGTTTCATCGCGGATGGCTTAGGATTTCTCTATCGCGCAAGGCGTAAGCTGATTTGCCGCCGATGGCCAAGACATATCGCCAGTTCGGTGACGAAATCAAAACACGGCTGTGTGAGCGATCCGCCACTTTCAGACGCGATGGTAGGGGTGGCCGGAGAGAATGGTGACCGCCCTGTAGAGCTGTTCGGCAATAAGAATCCGCACAAGCTGGTGTGGCCAGGTCATCTTGCCGAGACAGATCGTGCTGTCTGCCCTGTCGTAGAGCGAAGGATCGAGGCCATCCGCGCCGCCGATGGCGATCGTCAGGTCGCGCTTGCCCTGGTCCCGGTACTGGCCAAGGAGCGCAGCAAATGCCTCGCTGTCCATCGCTTTGCCGCGCTCGTCGAGCAGCATGAGGATACTGGCGTCCGGCAGCGATTTCAGCAGCATGGCCGCCTCCTCGCGCTTGCGCGTTTCGCCGTTCGAGGCACGACTTTCCGCGACTTCGGTGACGCGCGAGAAATCCAGCCCGATGGCTGGGCCCGTCTTGGCGAACCGGTCGAAATAGCGGGCCGCGAGATCCTTCTCCGGGCCGGTCTTCAGCCGGCCAACGGCAAACAATCCAATCCGCATGTTCACTCCAGAGACGATGGCCAGCACGGCCGCACATATTTCTTAGCCGCGCGACAGATGCCGTTGCGGCCAGTCAAACCTGCGCAGCAGCCGGGGAAACCGGATCTGCTAGTGTATCGTGCCCTCGTCGAGATCCGGCGCGGCCCACATCTTTTCGATGTTGTAGAACTCGCGGATTTCCGGACGGAAGACGTGGACGATGATGTCACCAGTGTCGATCAGAACCCAGTCGCCTGCGTCGAGACCTTCGACGCGCGGGTTGCCGAGACCTTCGCCCTTGATATCGGACGTGAGGTGATCGGAGATCGCCAGGACATGGCGGTTTGAGCGCCCGGAGACCACAACCATGTAGTCGCCCAGCGCGGATTTGCCCGCAATGTTGATGGTGACGATGTCTTCAGCTTTGGAGTCCTCAAGGCTGTTGAGGACGGCTTGCAGGGCGCGGGCGGCGGCATCAACGCCACGTTCCGGGCTCTTCGGGGCAACGGCTAGCGTTCGTCCCTTGGCGTGTACTGTTGTCAGTGCTTTTCCTTTCAGGAGTAACAGAACATGCACGCGATTGATTCGAACTGTCGTTCAAATCAGTTCTCAAGATAGGCATCAAAGCACTAAGGTTTCAAGACGCGTGCAGCTCGGCATCGGCGGTCGGGGCTCAGTTTCTCGGCCAGCGATGCGTTTTCGGCACCGATCTGCGAATTTTTGCCCGTCGGCCTTCCCATTGGCCCATATCGATGCCTCGGGTACGGCCGTATACAGCCAAGAGTGCTGCGCGTATAGGGAAACAACGCTCAAAAGCTGCGGGCCATGACCAGACATTCCAACGACACGATAGACGCCATCCTGCGCATCCGTTTCACGGGACAGGATCGGCTTGGCCGGGGCAAGATGGAGCTGCTTGAGCACATCCGCAGGACGGGCTCGATTTCGGCGGCGGGGCGAGCCATGGATATGTCCTACCGCCGCGCATGGCTTCTGGTCAGCGACCTCAACCGCATGTTCGACGTGCCCTCGGTCGAATCGCAGCGGGGCGGCCAGAAGGGTGGCGGTGCGGTGCTGACACCCTTCGGCGAGGCGCTGCTCGAGCGGTTCCGGGCGATGGAGCGGGCGGTCGCCCTCGTTCTCGCCGACGATCTGCTGTGGCTGCAGGAGCACTACCGTCCGCAGGGGTTGCCGGAAGCGTGATAACACCGGTCATCCGTTTTGCAGGGCGACTGTCTTGATGACTGCAAAAACGGTCATGCCCACTGCCAAGCGCAGTCTTTCGCCTGACAGCTGGGTAATCCGCGACAGGATCGGGTCGCCGCCACAGTTGAGGCGGACTTCGAGCGCACCGTTGGCGACCACGCCGATCCAGGTGATCGTTCCTTCGAGAATATTGAGCGCGCTGAGGCCTTCCGGGCGCACGGTCGCCAGCATCACATCGCGGGCGGGGACGTGGATCCGCACCATCCTGCCGACCGGAAATCCTGTCCCCGGCACCTGCAGTTTCGCGGTCTTCAGGGCGACGGTCGATAGGAGATGGGTCTGCGAGATGCTGTCGATGCGGCCTTCCAGCAGCACGCCGGCCTCGCGGCGCTCGGCGCCCTCCGCCGTCGATGGCAGGCTCAAAACCTCGACGGCGCTGCCGACCGCTTCCACATGGCCGTCGCGCAAAAGGACGACGCGACTTGCGAGCCTCGCGACCTCTGCAATCGCGTGGCTGACATAGACGATCGGGATTTTCGTCTCGTCGCGCAGCCGTTCAAGATAGGGCAGGATCTCTGCCTTGCGCTCCTCGTCGAGTGCCGCCAGCGGCTCGTCCATCAGCAACAGGCGCGGGTTGGAGAGCAGGGCACGGCCGATTGCCACCCGCTGCTTTTCGCCGCCCGACAGCTTGCCGGGTCGGCGCTCCAGAAGCGGGCCGAGCCCGAGTAGATCGACGACGCTGTCGAAATCGTCGCGGTCGGTCGTTTTCGGCGCGAACCAGCGGCCATAGCCGAGGTTGTGGCGAACCGACAGATGCGGAAACAGCCGTGCCTCCTGAAAGACGTAGCCGAAACGGCGGCGATGGCGGGGCACGAAGATATTTTGGTCCGTGTCCGTCAGCACCCTGCCATCGAGCGCAACGTGGCCGTGGTCGGGGTGGATCAGCCCGGCAATGCTGCGGATGAGCGAGGTCTTCCCAGAGCCGGAGCGGCCGAACAGGGCCGTAACCCCGCCCTCTGCGGTAAAGGCAGCGTCCAGCGCAAAAGCGCCGAGCCTGTGGCGGATGTTCACCGTCAGCGTCATCAGACGTCCACCCTGCGGCCGACCCAACGGGCAAGAAACTCGGACGCCAGCAGTGCGGTCATGGAAATCAGCACCGCGACGACGGTGAGCCTCAGCGCGCCCGCATCGCCGCCGGGGAGCTGAGTGAAGGTATAGATTGCCGACGAAAGCGTCTGGGTTTCGCCAGGAATGTTGGAGACGAAGGTGATGGTGGCGCCGAATTCCCCCATCGCCTTGGCAAATGAGAGGATCATGCCGGCAATGATACCGGGGAGCGTGAGCGGCAAGGTGACGGTGAGGAATATCCACACAGGACTGGCACCCAGCGTTCCTGCAGCCTCCTCCAGCTTGCGGTCGACGGCTTCCAGCGACAGCCGGATGCTGCGTACCATCAGGGGGAACCCCATGATTCCGCAGGCGAGCGCGGCACCGGTCCATCTAAAAGAAAAGACGATGCCGAAATGGTTGTCGAGGAAGGCGCCGATGACGCCGCGGCGACCGAACAGGATCAGCAGCAGAAAACCGGTGACGACCGGCGGCAGGATCAGCGGCATATGGATGATGCCGTTCAGCAGCGATTTTCCAAAGAACCGGCCGCGAGCGAGAAGCAGCGCTGCGGCGACCCCGAATGGCAGGCTCACCAGCATGGCCACGCTAGCGACGCGCAGGCTAAGCAGAATCGCCGTCCACTCGTCACTGCTTAAATGCCATCCCTCCAAAACCGCTCTCTTTCCCTGTTGGTCCGCCGGTCATGCAGCAGGCAGGCGATGTTCAGTTCAGGATGGTGAAACCTTCGTGCTCGAAGAAAGGCTCCGCCTTGGACGACTTGAGGAAGTCGTAATAGGCATCGACATCCTTGTTCCTGCTGCTGGCAGTGATGGCGAGCGGATAGATGATGGGCGGGTGGCTGTCTGCTGGAAAAGTGCCGACGATGGCGACGCCCGGGTCGGAGGCGGCATCCGTCTGATAGACAATTCCGTAGGGGGCTTCGCCGCGCGATACCAGCGCCAGCGCAGCGCGCACGCTTTCGGCACCGGCAACCTTGCTTTCGACCGACGGCCAGATCCCCAGTTTTTCGAGGGCTGCCTTGCCGTATTTACCGGCTGGCACGGAATCGACCTGGCCCATCGCCAGGCGACCGTCGCCGAGGAGGGCGGAGAAATCCATGCCGGCCTTGATATCAACCGGCTTCGCTTTGTCGCGGGGGGCAACGAGCACGATCTGGTTGCCCAATAGGTTTACCTGCGTATCCGGCTTCAGCAGGTTCTTGTTGCCGAGGTATGCCATCCAGTCGGTGTCGGCCGAAATGAAGATATCTGCAGGTGCGCCGCTCTCGATCTGCTTTGCCAGCGCCGAACTCGCGGCATAGGACACGGTGATCTGCTTGCCGCTCTGGGCGGTGTAAGCGGCGTTTGCGCTGTCGAGGGCGTTCTTCATGCTGGCGGCAGCGAACACGGTTATTTTTTCCGCCGCTGCCGAGGGAGAGACGCCGGTGGCCAATCCGAGCCAGCCGGCGACAATGGCTACAGCGGCAAGTTTCATCCAGGAACGGCGGGTCGGCATGGCAATCTCCAAATTGGCGAAGTATTTTCAGGAATATATCGCTTCGCGCGATTTGACCAGCGTCGGTTTCGTCAACACGATTAATCGACAATGATTTCAGAGATTTCGCCGATTGCTATTCCCTACTGACTTGGTCGATTTCGCATGGCTCTGTAGGCCCCTGTGACATCCATCGGGCTGCAACATGGCGCCCCAGCGTCTTTTGGGGGCAGGGCGTCGTCAACAGCGTAGGTGGTCGGTGTGATCTCGCGCGAAAGCTTACGAAAGATTTAATTTTGTGCATTTGCACTTTTCTGTCATGTGTAAAATGCATGGCTGCGTTGCGATATCAACGATTTTACTTCTCGACAGCTGTGCTAGATTTAACTCATCGAACAGCGCACTCCTCCTCCCAGCGCCATTCGATTTTGGATCGATGACACTCCTCCTCCCGGTTGTCGATCAGTTTTGATAGGCCCGACGGATCTCCTCCCCCGTCGGGCTTTTCATTTTGGAGGATTTCAAATTTCGGAAATTCAGGTTTTCTGCTGCTCTTCGCGCAGTGCGGTCGAGCTCAGCGTCGAACGCGGACCGTGGATGAATGTCCAGGCCGGTGCACGCTTCTTCCACAGCACCCTTGCGTCGTCTTCATCGACGCGGGCGTAGTGAAACGTCTTCGCCATCTTGGCCGACAGGTGCGACAGCGTCGAACCCGGACGATCGATCACGGCAATCGGGAAGGTTTTGGCGATGGTCTGCCACTTCTGCCATTTGTGGAACGTGTTCAGGCTATCGGCGCCCATGATCCAGATGAAATGCACGTGGCTGTTCAGTGCCTTGACGCGGGCCAGCGTATCCGCCGTATAGCGCATGTTGAGCGCCTGCTCGAAGCCGGTCACCTTGATGCGCGGATCGACGGCGATCTTCTCGCTGAGGGCAATGCGTTCTGCCAAGGGGGCGAGGTGGTTGGTGTTTTTAAGCGGGTTGCCCGGCGTCACCATCCACCACAGCTGATCAAGGCCAAGCCGACGGATGGCAATCTCGGCAACGAGCACATGTCCCGGGTGCGGCGGATTGAAGGATCCGCCGAAAAGGCCGACGACCATTCCACGCTCGGCATGGGGCATTCGCAGATAGGGCGCGTCGATCCGGTCTGCTGTCACATCAGGGCCGTATCTGTCCGCTGCCGCGCACCCGGTATTTGAAAGACGTCAGTTGTTCGACGCCGACAGGTCCGCGCGCATGCATCTTTCCGGTGGCAATGCCGATTTCCGCGCCCATGCCGAACTCACCGCCATCGGCAAATTGCGTCGATGCGTTGTGCAGCAGGATTGCTGAATCCACCTCCGTGAAGAAGCGCCCCACCACTTCGGGGTCTTCAGCAATGACAGCCTCGGTGTGATTGGATGAATAGCGGGCTATATGTTCGATAGCGCCCGAGATGCCATCAACCATAGCAATCGATATAATGGCATCGAGATACTCCGTCGACCAATCCTCCTTGGTGGCAGCCTTCAATGCGGGGATAGCATGAAGCACGTCGGCCGATCCGCGAACTTCGCAGCCGGCCGCCGCAAGAGCGTCGACGAGCGGCTTGAGGTGGGTTGCCGCTGCCGCCCGGTCGACAAGCAGCGTCTCGGCCGCGCCACACACGCCAGTACGGCGCATCTTGGCGTTGACGACAATCTGCTTTGCCATTTCCAGTTTCGCAGACGCATCGATGTAGATGTGGCAGATACCCTCGAGGTGGGCAAAGACCGGAACGCGGGCCTCGCTTTGCACCCGCGCCACGAGGCTTTTGCCGCCGCGCGGGACGATGACGTCGATATTTCCATCGAGCCCGGACAGCATTGCGCCGACGGCTGCCCGATCGGTAACCGGGACAAGCTGGATCGCGTATTCCGGCAAGCCTGCCGCCTTCAATCCCTCGACGAGGCAGGCATGGATTGCCTGCGAGGAACGGCGCGAATCGCTGCCGCAGCGCAGAATGGCGACATTGCCGGCCTTCAGGCAGAGTGCACCAGCATCGGCGGTAACGTTGGGGCGGCTTTCGAAGATGACGCCGATGACGCCGAGCGGCGTGCGGACGCGCTCGATCTGCAGCCCGTTCGGGCGTTCCCAGGCGGCAATGACTTCGCCGACCGGATCGGCCAGTGCGGCAATCGTGCGGATGCCGTCGGCCATGGCGTCGATGCGTGCCTCGGTCAGCGTCAACCTGTCGATCGACGATGCGAGCATGCCGGTGCCTTCCACGTCGCCAAGATCCCTGGCATTCTCAGCCAATATGTGGTCCCGCTTTGAAAGAATGGCATCCGCCATGGCATTGAGGGCGCGGGTTTTCGATTGAGCAGAGGCAAACGACAGCGGACGTGCCGCAGCGCGGGCCCGGCGACCGATTTCATCCATCAGCCGGTCGATATCAGGGCTGGCTGCTACGTGATCAAGCATGCGCCTCGTCCTTTCGGCTTGCTGTGCCTTGCGTTCCCGACGCCGTCATTACCAGATCGTCGCGGTGAACCATGGCGGCGCGGCCGGCATAGCCGAGAATGGCCTCGATCTCCGCCGACTTGCGGCCGGTAATCTGCCGTGCCTCTTCGGCATCGTAGCCGGCAAGGCCACGGCCGATCTCGCGGCCGGCGGGACCGATGACGGCGACTGTATCGCCGCGCCCGAAGTGACCGATCACGGAGCGCACGCCAGCAGGCAGCAAGCTCTTGCCTGCACCGAGCGCGGTGACGGCGCCGGCATCGACGTGCAGTTCGCCTGCCGGCTGCAGCTGCCCGGCAATCCAGGTCTTGCGCGCCGTGACCGGTGTGCCAGAGGGCGCAAACCAGGAGGAGCGGGCACCTTGGTCGATGGCGGAAAGAGGCCGGTCCGTCTTGCCGGATGCAATGATCATGGCGCAGCCGGCACCGGTGGCGATCTTGCCGGCATCGATCTTGGTGCGCATGCCGCCGCGTGACAGTTCCGAGGCAGCGCCGCCAGCCATCGCCTCGATTTCGGGCGTGATTTCAGCAATCGTGTGGAGGAACCGGGCATTTGGGTCGAGGTGCGGCGGGGCGGCGTAGAGGCCGTCGATATCTGACAACAGGATCAGCAGGTCTGCGCCGGTCATGGTGGCAACGCGCGCTGCCAGCCGGTCGTTGTCGCCATAGCGGATTTCGCTGGTGGCGACCGTGTCGTTCTCATTGATGATCGGTACCGCGCCGAGTTTCAGGAGCTGGCTGATGGTGGCGCGGGCGTTGAGATAGCGGCGTCGCTCCTCGGTGTCGCCAAGCGTCAGCAGGATCTGGCCGGCAACGATGTCGTCACGGGAAAGGCTTTCCGACCAGGCGCGGGCGAGCGCAATCTGGCCGACCGCCGCAGCCGCCTGGCTCTCCTCGAGCTTCAGGGCGCCGCTGGCAAGGTCGAGCACGGAGCGGCCGAGCGCGATGGCTCCCGAGGAGACAACAAGGACATCGACGCCCTTTGCTTTCAGCGCGGCGATATCGGCGCAGATCGCATCGAGCCAAGCCTTCTTCAACCCGGTGCCGCGGTCGACCAGCAGCGCCGAGCCGATCTTGATGACGATGCGCCGGTAGCGGTCGAGCGGCTGTCGGGCTGTCATCCCTCGCGCTCCTCGTCCCCGCTTTCGTTGGCTTCATCCGCGACCAGGTCGACTGTATCCCTGTGGCGGTTTTTCAGCGCCTTCATCGGCTTGTCTTCTGTTTCGCCGATAGCGATGATGTCGCGCAGCGCGCGCAAAAGGTCCGTCATGCCTTTGCCGGTGATCGCCGAAATCTGGTATGGCGTGTGACCGCAGGCGCGGGCGAGCTCCTTCGTTTTTCTCTTTAGTTCCGCATCGTCGAGAATGTCGACCTGCGACAGGGCGACGATTTCCAGCTTTTCGCCCAGCGCCTCATCATAGGCTTCGAGCTCGTGGCGGACGGTCTTGTAGGCCTTGCCGACCTTTTCTTCCTGGGCGGAAACCAGATGCAGCAGCACTCGGGTGCGCTCGACATGGCCGAGGAAACGGTCGCCGATACCGACGCCCTCATGGGCACCTTCGATCAGGCCCGGAATGTCGGCCAGAATGAATTCCGTGCCATCGACGGTTGCGACACCGAGGTTGGGATGCAGCGTGGTGAAGGGGTAATTGGCAATCTTCGGGCGGGCACGCGTAACTGCGCCGAGGAAGGTCGACTTGCCGGCATTCGGCATGCCGACGAGGCCTGCATCGGCGATCAGCTTCAGCCGCAGCCAGATGGTCTTTTCCTCGCCCTCGAGACCAGGATTGGCCCAATCCGGCGACTGGTTGGTAGAGGATTTGAAATGGGCATTGCCGAAGCCGCCGTTACCGCCGGCGGCAATGCGGAAGCGCTGGCCTTCGAAGGTCAGGTCGCAGATCATCGTCTCGGCGTCTTCCTCGAAGACCTGGGTGCCGACAGGCACCTTCAGCGTGACGTGTTCGCCGTTTGCGCCGGTGCGGTTGCGGCCCATGCCATGGGTACCGATCTGCGCCTTGAAATGCTGCTGGAAACGAAAATCGATCAGCGTATTCAAGCCGTTGACCGCCTCGACCCAGACGTCGCCACCGCGTCCGCCGTCGCCGCCGTCGGGGCCGCCGAACTCGATGAATTTTTCCCGGCGGAATGAGACGCTGCCGCCACCGCCGTCGCCGGAGCGGATGTAGACTTTTGCTTCGTCAAGAAATTTCATCGTATTCTTCGCTATTCGGTCAGTTTGCGCCCGTCATGCCGCCTTCGATATAGGCGGTTCTGCCGGAGGTCAAAGATTATCGTCATCTGCAGCAGCTATAGCATAGTCGCCTGCGGGGGTCTTGCTGTCTGGTCTATAAGAAGCCGCCGCCGGCGAACCGGCGACGGTTTTGTCTATGTCAGCTTTGTCTGCCTCAGGCACTGGCACTGGCGCTGGTGCGCAGATCGCCCGGCAACAGCAGGGTTTCGACATGCGGAACCATGGTGCTGCGGGCAAAGCTGAAGACTTCCGCGCAACCGGTAATGCGGAAGCCGAGTTTCTCCTGCAGCTTCAGCGACGCCGGATTGTCGACGAAAACACCGGAATGGATGTTTTCGCCTGGCATCCGCCGGCTGAAGCGTTCCAGCGCCGCTGCCACCGCTTCGCCCATGAACCCACGCCGCCAGTAGTAGCGGTTCAGCCAGTAGCCGACGTGCCAGCGGTCGTGGCGCAGTTCGATGCCGACGGTGCCGATATGGACATCGTCATCGCCCTCGGTGATGGCGAGCGCCCAGTCGCCAAGCAGGCCGGAGGCCCGCGGCACCAGCCAGTCGAGCGCGTCCTGCCGGTGGTAGGGAACCGGCACGCGCGCCAGCATGCGGGTGACCGCGAAATCCGACAGGGATCCCGTGATCGCGTCCGCGTCGCCAAGGCGATGCGGACGCAGTGTCAGCCGGGCGGTGCGGATAACCGGTTCCGGGCCGGGTGCCGCGATCTGCCGCGACCGGCGCGAGAGGACAGCGGCGTTCATCTCAGTGCCCCCCAGCTGCGCAACGACATCCAGGTGCGGCGATCCAGTCGGAACCATTCGACGGAGACCGTGCTGCCAAGCGCCAGGGACGCTGCCAGCCCGGCGCCCTGGAACTGGAACCCGCACTTGTGGATCACCCGGCGCGAGGCGACGTTGGTGACCCGGCAGCGGGCATCGATCTGGTCGACCTCAGGCCGCGTGCGGAACACCATGTCGATCAGCGCGTGAGCCGCCTCCGTCATGAAGCCCTGGTTCCAGTAGGGCTCGCCCAGCCAGTAGCCGATTTCGACAGTCGTCGGATCCTGGCCCGGTTCTATGCCGCAGCAGCCGAGAAAGGCGCCGTTTTCCATTTTGGTGATCGCATAGAGGCACTTGCCAATCTCGCCAGACGTCGTGCGGCGCACAAAATCGGCGGCGTCCCGGGTCGTATACGGGTGCGGCATGCGCGAGACCATGGTGGCGACATTGGCGTTATTGGCGAGATGGGCAAGAGCTTCGATGTCGTCTTTGTGGGGGGCGCGCAGAACGAGCCGCTCCGATAACAAGACGGGGCAATCGGGTCTTAACCTCTCCGGCCTCAACCGGTCTTCGGGCGACCGCGATTGGTCCTCCCTTAACAATTCGCTTTGCATCGTTCAGTCCTCCTTGGGGGAAAAGAAAAAAGGGAGATGGCGCCCCATCTCCCCGTTTTCAAAGACTGAACCTGATGCGGTCAGCCGGGTCGATGAGACGCCGGCTGCTTAAACGCTTCCGGCTTTATTCTGCTGCTTCGGCTTTCGGCATTACGGATACGTACACGCGGCCATTGGCCTTGGTGCGATAGGCGACGTTACCGGGAGTGAGCGCGAAGATCGTGTGGTCCTTGCCGAGGCCGACATTGGCGCCCGGATGCCACTGCGTGCCACGCTGGCGCAGAATGATGTTGCCTGCAATCACAGCTTCGCCGCCGAACTTCTTCACGCCGAGACGCTTGGATTCGGAATCACGACCGTTGCGCGACGAACCGCCTGCTTTTTTATGTGCCATGGGATTTCTCCTTTAAACCTGTCCGTGATCTTAAACGGCAGCGACGATGTCGGTGATGCGGACAACCGTGTGGTGCTGACGATGACCGCGCGAACGCTTGGAATTCTGACGACGACGCTTCTTGAAGGCGATGACCTTCCGGGCGCGGTTGTGTTCGACAACCTCAGCCTTGACGGTTGCGCCGACAACGAAGGGTGCGCCAATAGAAGCGTCGGCGCCGACGCCGATCATCAGGACTTCGTTAAATTCTACGATATCGCCGGCGATGACGTCGAGCTTCTCGATGGTCAGCACGTCGTTTGCTGCCACACGGTACTGCTTACCGCCGGTCTTGATGACTGCGAACATTGGTTATCCTTTCATGTTCGTTCCGGCTCTCCCGCTTTGGGGGCCGTCTTTTTATCAGTCGACATTGAGCAGGCGAGGCGGGCCTTGTGCCCGAACCGGCCTGCCGGTGATGCTTGCGCGGAACGCGGAAGCGCAAAGGGAGCGGACTTCTCCGCACCTATTGGATCGGGCACATACGCGAGGGGTCAAATTGTGTCAAGGCAAAAGGGTGAAAAGCTTCGACTTTCACCCTTGCCATCCGGACTTTCTATCGGTATGAGGACGGCGCGCTTCACAGCGTCAACCGGTTCCGCGGAGAGGTGGCAGAGTGGTTGAATGTACCGCACTCGAAATGCGGCGTGCCTGCAAGGGCACCGTGGGTTCAAATCCCACCCTCTCCGCCATTTTGAACGTGGGGCCGTAAGGCTTCCCTCCCAATCCGCTGATTTTAGCTATATTCGATGCCAGTTTAAAATTGGCTAGGGCCACACTCTCGGCACGTCCTCGCTCTTGGACTTCGATTTACGGTGTGATCTAAGGCATGCTACAAGTGGTATGCGTGGGGACCGATGCCGATCGAAATCGACGAAGTGCTGAGACGCTCTGAGCAGGGTTCTACGGAGCCCTATATTTGCCGCGGTTCCGACGGCAAAATCTACTTTGTTAAAGGCACAGGGGCTGGCTACGCCTCGCTTGTAAAAGAATGGATTGCTGGTCACCTAGCGCGACAACTGGGTTTGCCGATACCTCCATTTTGCATAGTAACGGTGCCGCAGGAACTTTACGAAGCAGGCCGGCACGGGGCCTTAAGTGCCTTGGGAGCTGGCTTGCTCTTCGGCTCGGAGAATATTGAGAATGCGACGGAGATGTCTTTCATCAACGTCCAGCACGCGCCGACGGACCTAAAGCGCGATATCGCGGCCTTCGACTGGTGGGTTAAAAACGGCGACCGCACGCTAACTGATGCTGGCGGCAATCCCAATCTCCTTTGGTCAGAGACAGCTCATCGGCTTGTTGTCATCGATCATAATCTAGCTTTCGATGAAGAGGTAACGCTTCATTCACAGCTTGAAAGTCATATTTTCCGTAGTTCTCTGTCGGATATTTGCGACCAGGAGGATCTACAGGGCCATTACAATGCAAGGTTTGAGAAGGCTTTGACAGGATTGCCCAAGATCCTTGGTGACATCCCAGAACGGTGGCACTATGTAGACGACGCCTGCACGGTCGATATTAACTTGTCGCTCGATCGTGTCGAAAACACACTGAAGCGACATAGAGTGCCGGCGTTTTGGGAACGAACATGAAAAAGCAAGCTGTGAGCTATGCGATAGTCCGTTTCCAGCCGCACGTCGAAACGGAAGAATTCGCCAACATCGGTATCGTGATCGTCGCGCCGCGCATGAGCTTTCTGGACTTTAGGCTTGAGACCAGGCGCCTGGGTAGGTTGACAAACTTCTTCGACACCGTCGAGGCAGTTACTATTCGCAGTGTCCTGAAAAGCTATTACACTGAGTTGAAGCGTATCAGGGATCTCGCCGGTCATACGGGTAACGGGCAGAGTAGGTTCGAGTTCGATCTGAACGACAACGCCGAGCATCTTTTTCACGCTTTGACTAAGGATCGCGAGGGGGTAATCCGATTCAGCGACGTTCGCTTCGCAATGACTGATAATCCCAAGGCTAAGCTCGATGAATTGTTTGACTACTATGTCAGACGGAACTTCGCCGGCTCGGTTTATCGTGAAGGGTTACTAGAAAAGCACGTCCGAGGGATTTTAAAACTGCGCGATATTGGCCGTAGTTTCAAGCCTATGGCGTTTTCGGACGGAATATACTCCGCAAAGTTCCCGTTTGTGGAAATCGTCCGGGATACGCCGCTGAAGGTATTGAAGCCGATATATCTCGGTCAAGACGAACCGACACGCATTCTGGACCATGGAAACAAATGGGTTTTCACGATCAATCGCTTGAAGAAAGTCCTGCCGCCGGAGGTGGTTTTCGCGGTGGAAGGGCCTAGCGGCGATTCGCCGCGCCAAAGGGCGTTTCGCGAATCTATCGAGCAATTCAAGGCGAACAATATCACGGTTGTCGATGGTAGGAATGACAGTGAGCTTCTGAGCGCTGTGGAGCGATGAACTTTCTTCTTTGGAAAGGCAGACATCCGGCGCATAACTTGGCGCCTGTGAGAGCTAGCTGCAGATATTGTGATTTTGCGAATTAGGATCTTTGGATCGGGAGAAGAATTACCCCAAAGCTTTCAATGTGGCCGGAAAACCGCACTCGAAATCCGGCGTGCCTGCAAGGGCACCGTGGGTTCAAATCCCACCCTCTCCGCCATTCTAAGTCCTTGATATTTTTGCTGTCTGAAGGCCGTTTTGGGGCATTTGTACCCTCGAACGTACCCTTTTTCAGATGTATTTGACAAGAACTACCAGCGGCTTTCGTTTCCAGATTCGCATTCCGTCAGATTTGCTGACACGAATCGGAAAATCACCCCTGAGATTATCACTCAGTCGAGCGCGTGGCCGGAAGGCCAATCAGTTGGCGCGTTTACTCGCTGGTCACGCCGAGAGGCTATTTGTCGATATAAGAAATGGTGGATATCGACAGATGAATGGACCAGACTTACGCGGATTAATCATTGATCAGTTAATCGATATCATTGCCGCATCGATGGACGAGCAGGAGGAAATCTACGCGCTGGCCAAGCGAGAGAAAGAAGCTGCGATCAAGGCCGTCCGGATGGAGACCGCCGTAGAACAACTGAGGCAGCAACGAGAACTCGGCGACCGCATCAAAGACATCGGCGAGCGGATTAATGTGTTGCAGACGCAGGGCTCTTTGATACAAGCCTCTCGCCTGGACGACGTTCGTAACAAGCTATTTGAAATGTCCACCACGGTTAGCCTGTCTATAAATGGGCCGGACTGCCCAGTTCTGTCGCAATGCCTAGAGACTTGGACGGACGAGATCAGGAATTTTGAAGGTATCAGCCCAAAGAAAGTTCAGACAGATCGAAATCGAATACGCGACTTTATTGAGTTCGCCGGTGACCGGTCCGCGAATAAGTACGTTTTTTTTGATTTTCAGAAATTTGTGAATTTGTTGTCGAGAGTTCCCTCGCATTATACCAAAATTCCGGAGATTAAGGGAAAGTCACGGCAGGAAGCAGCGGCGTTCAATGACGCGTTACCGGATCACGAAAAGTTGCCTACTTTGGTAGGGAAAAGTATTGAAGATAACTATATTTCGCCACTTCGGATGTTCTTCCGAGATATAGCCGCACAGTTTCAGTTCCGTTCTCCAATGACGGACATAAATCTTCGCATTCCACAGAATGCTAGAGCTTCCAAAGACCGAAAGCCGTTTGAGATTTGGGAACTGAATGAATGGTTTCTTCACGCCGCGCAGGAAAATCGAGCGGATATGAAGTGGCTTCCGTTGCTCGGTACAATCACCGGAGCACGTATCGCTGAACTTGTATATCTCCAGGGAAAAGACGTTTACTCGATGCACGGGCAAGATGGCGAACCTTATTGGGTCCTCGATCTTCGAACTGACGTCGTGGCTGAGTCTGGCTTTTCCGAGCCTCGACAACTCAAGAACGAGCCTTCTCGACGCCTGATCGCGCTGCACAGTACGTTTGAGGCAGTCGGCTTCATCGAATACTCTCAGTCCCGGAAGTCTGATGAGTTTATTTTTCCTGCTGCGTTTAACCACGGTAAGAAGAAGGTTGAAGACCCGGCGGATGCGGCTTCCAAGCGCATGAACCGCATGCTGAAGCTCGTCGGTATTCACAAAGAAATGACAGCGACTTTCCACAGTACCCGGCACAACGCCAAGGATTTTCTGAGACTTGCCAAAATCGATGAGCGTACTCATGATCTCCAGACAGGTCACAGTCTCGACGGCGTTTCGCGAAACTATGGTTCCAAGCATCTCGTCCTCGAAGAAGTCGAGGTGTTAAGAGCAATGCCGCTTCCATCTGGTCTGGACATTTCTCCGTATATAAATTCTCGCTCACATCATCGGTTTGATTGAGAAGTCTCGCGATAGCACAGTGGTTCCTTGCATCGCCATAAATCATTGTGACAGCGCACAGGAGGCTCACAATGACACATAGACTTAAAACACGAAAGCGCTCACGACGGATCGATTGGCGGACCAGATGGCAGGTTTGGCTCGCGTTCCTCCGATCTAAGCAACAAAAACTTCAAAGGGATCAGAAGCTGCTTTCATGGCTGTTGCTCGTTCTACTGCTCATCCTTGATGGCGCGTGCACATACCGCAAATTCCATTTCGTTGAAAATGGGTATCCGGCTCCGGATAGGCAGTGCGGTCAAAAGAAATCTGATGACAACAATAGTGGTGGATCGGATCCGTCAACAGTTGTGGTTCCATTGGATCACTTGGAGTTGCGCCCCCGCTTTCGGTCACTACCGGACCGATATCGTGAATGGCCCCATATTCATAGTTTACTCGACCATCTTCAACACGACTGGATGCGCGAAGATGCATTGAAGGTCATCAAAATGATGACACCGTCCTCCATCCACGACTGGCTGGAATGGAGTGTTAGGGAAGACGGCGGCAAGGCTATTAAGCGCTGTCGCCAGCGTTCGGGCGATGCGACCCTAGCCGCACTTCCCCGTGCTGCCTTACGTTGGCGGGAAGACGTAGAACGCGACTTGCGAGCCCGACTGGCACCAACCTCGGAACCAGAAAACCATCCCGGGTTGTAAGTTGACAAGGAAATATTCCTTTAATTCAACAAAAAAATGTGGATGCGTGGCAATACATCACAAAAGTTGATGAGTCTTATTGCGTGACATTTCCTTTAGTTGAGGCGGCGATGCGAGTCAGCCAAAAGGAAACCTAATTTTAATTGTGCACGCCGCTAAGGAACTGGCGGGGATAATTCAAAGAGGGGAAAGGAATTTCCCCTTTATTTGTCATTTCAATTTGGTTTTTAGTAAAGGAAAGTTCCATTAATACCTTAGATTGATGAAAATTAGTTAATTTTTGTTCCGAACAACCTGTGGCAAATTCATGTTGCTTTCAATGTACGGAGTTAAAGATGAAATATACATTTGAATGGAATGAAGATGGGTCTTGCTTCCCCTGGCCCAGTTTCATGATCTCACTCTGCTCAATTGAGCGGGATCATGAAGAAAGGACGGTTTGGCTGATCGACCAATATTCGGAAGATGATGCCAGGCCGGACCGTACGCTACATGGTTTGGCATGGTCCAGAGCCAGTGCAGCTCAGCAGAGCGAACTGGCTTTCACCTCACTCATGAGTGGCACAAGCTCGCTTCGGTTGATCGATGGAGGTGAAAAATGAGGTACAAAGGTCTCATCAAATGGAACGTCGAAATGATTGGTCTGAAAGCTATCGCAAGGCCGGTGATCGATACTCCAACCCTGCTGGTCGCAGACCCTACTTCGTTTCGAGCAAGGGGTCGTCAATACATCCCGAACACGGAATGGAGCTTCAGCATAACGATAACTAAGCATGAGGGCTTCACCCAGTACGGGGTTTTCCATCAGGCCGAACTCGTTTCACTCTCCTGGTTCTGTGTCGATAAGGTCGGCTGGGGACCGATGCATCAAGACTTTGGGCTAACGAAAGTACCAAAGATTCCCTTCGTTGGGTGGCATCCGTATCTCATCTCCACGAGCTTGAGGCCAATCAAGGCCATATCGGAAGAGGTTCTAGGCGGTGCAAACGACATCGAAAATAAACTTGCTTTCGACCTACTTGCACGCATTGGACGATAGCTGTTGTTAAATAAAACCGGGCGACTGTCGTGAGGTATCTATCCGACAATCGCCCCTCTCTTTAAGCTTAAAGGAGTATTCCTATGCCTGATATCTATGTCAGCGAACGAGTAAAAAAGCGTCACTTTTTGCATGTTGGGCCAGCCATCGAGGCCTTCGTTCAACACGACGCGGCGACAGGAAGCGTAGTGAAATATGGTCGCGCTGATATCCTAATCGTGGCCAAAGACGGCGACATTTACCTGATGACCAAAAAAGACAGCCTTCGAGCCAAAATCCCCTTCGAAAAATTTGATGGCGGGGCGATCTCGGAAATCATTTCGATGCTGAACGCCGATTAAGCGTTCATAGCATAAAGCAAGTCTCAGTTCGGTCTGCATGAGCGAACTGGGGCTTGCTAACCTTCAATATCGATCATCTCCCCAGCTTCGGTCGGAAGCTGGGTGCTGGTGCATCGTTTGCCTTAGTCGCCGACGGCTTCACTAAAGATAGCGCTTGATTTCGTTCCAGCAGGTATTGCGCTGCCTGGTTTCTGGCTAATTCTTTTTCACGATTGGCATCTCGCAATCTTTTCTCGAACGTCCGCCGCACGTTTTGCTGATCCTTCAGCGTACGCTCCGAGACTTGCAAGGCGATGCGCATCCGTTGCACCTCTACTGATACCTGTTTCCATAAAGAGGCAGCAATGTATGATCGGCGCAGGCCATCCCAACACGCTCGAATGCGGCCTGCGAAGCCTGCGTATCTCTCAGCTCTTGCTAGTGCCGACGCTGCTTGATCTCTTATCTGATTTGCCTCCAACAGCTTTTGTCCGGCAGCTAAATGAACCTTTTGCGCCCGAGCATTTGCACTGTCCAATACCTTCCCAGCATGGTCGTTAACTCGCTTTACGAATGCTGCCGCTTGTTCGTTTGTTTTCGCCACGAACTCGGCTCGTTTGACCGATAGCTTGTCGCTGTCGATTTCAGCGGCGGCTCGGGACACTGCCACCTCTTTCTCTGCTTGCCATTCTTTTCGGCCGAGACGACGGACGCCAGGACCCATACGCGTCAATCCGCAGGGAGCGCCGACGTCTAGAAAATAATCATTCTGCCAATCCCTCATAGCGGATCGGTACGCCTTATCCCCCCGCTTGTTGAACGCCAGTTGGTCTTCGCCAGGACGCATTCCGCCAGAGGTGATAGCCGACTTTGCGACGTGCCCTGGATGAAGCTGAGCTGCCTTCATCATTGAGTTTTCGGGGATCAAATAACAATGAAGGTGGCAGTGCTTCTCGTCCGTATGGCGCACCACTGAACGCAATTGAGAGCCATATAGCTTCCTGAGCCATTCAACTGTTTTCTCTTCCCAGCGAGCCACGGCTACCGCCTTATGGGGATCAGCAAGGGCTTCCGAGACCGTGAACGGATGGCTCGCGATCACCGTTGCCAACGTTTGTTGCGTAGACCGGATGGCGCGGGACTTGCCGTTTTTCATGGTGTCTTTGGCTTCAGCGGCTCGGCCATCGTGCAACTCTCGCAAGTCCTTCAAGGGAAGGCCGAATATGACTTCGGGTTCACTTGGTTCGGCGACGTGAAGGCAAGCCCCCGGACGTCTCTGCGCCTCGTCAAAAACAAAGTCCGTAGACTGACCGCGCTTGTTTCCTTTGCGAGAAAACGCCTCCAGGTGTACAAATTGAAATCCGCCCATCTTGATCCTCCCGCGCCGGTATTGTGAGCTGAGAGAAAGCAAGGAACCAGATTGTATTAGTGACAGACTAATACAATGCCCGTTGGTTATTGTGCCTGCCCTGCGGGGCCAACAAACTCGTTCGCAGTCAAGCTCGCTGTGCCTTCGTTCGTCAAGTCAGCCTTGATCTCACCTGCGACAACTGTTGTCATGCCGCCACGGATGTCGAAAGGTCGCTGTGTAGCCAAAGGCCGTCGACAAGCTGCCCTGCGCTTCTTGCATGAGTTGAGTTGATATCCAGGCCGAATAAACGATAAGACCCTCTGGCGAGATTGTGATGCTTCGTAGATTAGAAACGCCGCATCAACAGGGGGGATGGCCATTGCTTGAAATTTTCGACCGGATCGCCAGGCGTAATGATAAGCGCACGGAATCCGAGATACAGGCCGACGTTCGCCAATTCATATTGAGCGCCCCGCTCAACTTGGACGAAGACGACGTGAAGATTGTTTTGCTTGAGTCGCAGACAGGAGATCGCAGGCGTATCGATGTTGAAGTTGGCTCGACCGTTATTGAGGTCAAGCGTGACCTTCGAAAGGGAAAGGTTAAGGCCGATGCTGTCGAGCAACTTGCTGGCTATGTGGAGCTGCGCGTAAATCAAACCGGCCTTCGCTACGTCGGTGTCCTGACGGATGGCACAGAGTGGCTCTGCTATGACCTAGTTGAAGGAAAGCTGCGAGAGGTATCGACTATTATGGTTGAGCCGTCAGCTGTGGACATGGAGAGGTTTACAGTCTGGCTGGACGGTGTACTTGCCACCTCGCAAAACATCGCCCCGAGCGCTCGAAATATAGAAATGAGGCTTGGAGCGGGTAGTAGCTCTTATCAGTTGGATTGGGCAACCATCTCCTCGCTGTATGAGAGAAATAAGAATAATCCAACCGTCAAGATGAAACGAACACTATGGTCGAGGCTTCTTACTTCGGCTCTCGGTACTGCATTTGAAGACACCGAAAAACTTTTTGTCGAGCACACTCTCCTTGTTAACACAGCTGAGACTATTGCTCACGCTGTTCTAGGCCTTCCGATACAATCGCTAAATCCGGCGGCGCTGCTCGCTGGCGACAAGTTCGATGAGAGCGGAATTCATGGAGTTGTAGAGTCGGACTTCTTTGACTGGGTGGTCGAGATCGAGGGTGGCGATGTTTTCATCAGAACTCTTGCCAAACGGCTCGCTCGCTTCGAATGGAGCAAGGTCGAACAAGACGTCTTGAAGGTCCTCTACGAAAGCGTCATCGGCACGGAAACGAGACAACGGCTCGGCGAATATTATACGCCTGACTGGCTTGCCGACATAGTTGTTCAAGAAACTGTCAAAGACCCTCTCAATTCCCGAGTTTTGGATGCGGCCTGCGGTTCTGGTACCTTTCTTTTTCACGCAATTCGAAAATATATCGCGGCCGCTGAAGCAGAAGGCATGCCCGTCGGAAAGCTGATCGACGGCGTAACTGAGCATGTCATTGGAATGGACCTTCATCCCGTGGCGGTTACCCTCGCACGCGTTACCTATCTGCTGGCCATTGGTAGACATCGATTAGTCGACCCAGATCGCGGAACAATACGCATACCTGTTTACCTGGGCGACAGTCTTCAATGGCAAGAACAAAACGCTGACCTGTGGGCTGCAGGAAATCTAACCATACGGACGGACGACAAGAAGGACCTTTTCGGAAATGATCTTTCATTTCCCGACGCGCTTCTCGATAACGCCTCTCGGTTCGATGAGCTTGTGAGCGATATGGCCAACAAAGCCTCAACGCGAAAGCCGGGATCGGCCTTTCCTTCCTTGAACCCGGTCTTTCAAAGGCTCGCCATTCCGGACAAATTCCGACCCACTATCGAGGCCACCTTTAAAACGATGTGCCGCCTGCACGACGAAGGTCGCGACCATATTTGGGGTTACTACATAAGAAACCTCGCAAGGCCACTTTGGCTATCGCGTACACAAAACCGCGTCGACGTTCTGGTTGGAAATCCCCCTTGGCTTGCCTACCGCAAGATGACGTCGGACATGCAAGCCACGTTCCGAGAAATGAGCGAAGCCAGAGGGCTTTGGGCCGGTGGAGAGCTGTCTACACATCAAGACCTGTCTGGGTTGTTTGCCGTAAGGGCGTGCGAGCTTTATCTTAAGGTCAAAGGCAGGTTCGGCTTGGTCCTTCCAAATGCCGCGATTGACCGTGAACATTACACGGGTTTCCGTAGCGGCTATTACGGCGACGGTTCTGGAAATGCCGCAATAGCATTTGATCCTTCGTGGGATTTGCGTCGCATCCGCCCCCATTTCTTCCCGCGTGCGGCGTCTGTTGTTTTCGGCATTCGTGAAGAGCACACCCGACAGACCGAGACAGAGCTGGGAGAAAGTACCTGGGCCGGTCGCAAAATGCCACTGAAAGCAGAGCTTTGGAATGGGAGGCTATCTGAGCCAAACTTAACCTGGGAGAAAGCAAGCCTCACCCTGACCCGTAAGCAGGGGGAGGTGAAGCACGTTGGTCAGTTGGTCAAATCTCCGTACAGTCCTGCATTCACTCAAGGCGCCATTTTCGCTCCACGGGTGGCATTCGTCGTAGTGGAGCAGGATGCGAACTCACTCGGAATTCCTGCAGGGCGTAAAGCCCTTAAGTCGTCCAGAAGCGTTCAGGAGAACAAGCCGTGGAAGGCGCTGCCCGATGTGACAGGCGTGGTGGAGAGTGAGTTTGTTCGCCCTTTCTACACAGGGGATAATGCTTATCCCTACCGTACCGGCAATGCTCAGATGGCGGTTCTGCCGTGTTCTAAGAATGGTATCCTAACTCCGTCTCAGATTGAACTGCACCCAGGTTTGAGTCAGTGGTGGGGACGAGCTGAAACGCTTTGGATGGAACATCGATCCAGCGAGCGGCTGACCTTGATACAGCAATTAGATTTCCAGTCCAAACTATCGAAACAGCTACCGCCCCCGCAGCTTCGCATTGTTTATAATCGGGCGGGAATGCATTTAATGGCGGCAAAACTGAAAGAACCGAGAGCAATCATTGCAAGTGGCCTCTATTGGGCTGCAATGGATACCGAGCACGAAGCTGACTATCTGTGCGCCGTCATGAATGCGCCCGTTACGACTGAAATGGTGCGACCCTTCATGTCATACGGAAAAGACGAGCGCGACATTCACAAGCACGTCTGGGAGGTACCGATCCCGAAATATGACCCAGAAAATACTTTACACCGGCGTCTTTCCGAACTCGGCCGCAAGGCGGAGGGAATTGTCGCGTCATTTCCCATCGACATCGATGTCCATTTTTCAGCAACTAGGCGACACATCCGAGGGCATCTTAACGCCACCGTAGAGGGGCAGGAGATAAACGAGCTAACATTTGAACTGATAGGGTAATTAGGTTATGTGATCGTGTTCACATCCTGCTAATCAACTCAAATATTTGATCAAGAATGACGGCATTCGTATCCCGAGATTTGCCGCCAAGATACGAGAGCCCGTCGAGGAATGAACTCGAATCCGGGACGTTTTGCTTATCGACGAGACCGATATGCTCGATAGCGATGTTGGCTTCCTGTTTCCAATAGTCTTGGCAAACAGATTTGGCTTCGGGGTCATCGGCAGGCCTAACCAGGACCTCTGCGCTGCAGCGTTCCTGGACAGTTGGCCTACATGTGTGAACCTTATAGGCGTCAACGCCGCTGCAAGCAGCGACGTGACGCGATAAGGCTTGGTCGGCAATCCACAGAGCCTCAGCGGGCCTCGGTGCTCCCGAGGCATCCCAATCAAGCCTGGAATCAAACTTTATCGACTCAATTTCCTGCAAGCGATCATTGTCGCCCTCGCTGTCTGCCGATACGTCGTAACGCTGTACTAGAATCATCGGTTCTGCCCAATTCATATGCCGCCATTGCGGTAGGGAGACACCAAGGATTTGGTTCTTTGGCCTGATTTTGGAGATGGGGGCGTCGGGGTCTATCCGCTCTCGCGTCGTAGCCACTTTCGTTTCTTGACAAACCTCGCCCGAGGTTTCTCTGTGGGCTTCCGCATCTTCTTCCTTTTTGGAATGATCGAGTCGGCGTGACTTCTTTACCTTACAGAGCTTGGGACCGGCACCCATCCTTACGCGGACCACCTTTTGTCGATTAGACTTTAAATCGGCCATAAACGATTTGAACATCCCCATTGGTTGGCATATTTTCAGCTTATGTGTCTGTTGGTAGAGCCATAGTATCTCTGTGTCCGGCGCCTGCTCAGTGTCCATCGGTTTCATACAATATTTGATGATTTCCTCCGGCTTAGTAACCTTTCCGTTATCCTTCCAAGTAGCTTTTACGCGCTTCCGTGTTGAGCTTAGGAATTTTTCCCACTCACCATTAACAAGCTTGCGATGAGGCCAGTACAAAACATTGGCATGCACGTGATACAACATGGCGGATTCTCCATGCCTTCGACTAAGAGGCCTATCCGGCGGGCCGATAAATTTCGGATTCCGATGCCGATTGCGTTCTTCACCGTCTCGGTCTCTGTTTTCGGCACTGCGGCGCGTAAATTCAATGCCCCTAAAGAGGATTTCAATTCCATATTCGGAGTTCGCGAAGTCCGCCCATCTTGAGATTCGCCGCGATAGCGCCTGAATGACTTCCCGCAAGGCGCCGCCTTCAACAACCAAGTCACCAGCGCTAAAGACCGCGTACCGATAATATTGGGAAGAGCGGTTGTACCCCATGAGGTACTTCAAGCCGTTCAGGATCGGACGGCGGTCTCTTGCGGCAATAGTTGGGATGATTCTAAGGGCACGGTAAACTGGCAGTTCCTCAACGCGCTCGGAAATTGCACCGATTGCGAAAATTTCAGAATCAAGACGAACGCGCTCGCCCATTCGTTCTAAAGAATTAACGATTGCTTCCGACTGTCTGGTGAGATTCTGCGACGCGACGACACGTTCTGCCCATCTCTCCTCGTCGATCTGCCAGCCCGTGTTGGCTTGGAGTGCCTCGTTGTGGTCAAAGTTGGGACCCGTCGACCGTTCGTGGAGGACCTTCAAGGCGGCTGAAGCGATACCGCTGGTCTTGTGTTTTTGATCGCCTTCTGGCCAATTTTGTTGACAAGATGGGGCAGGGGTTTCCGTAGTCCTGGCTGGGGTATTGCCTCCCAGCCTCGCGGTCACCGTATTGTCAACGGCGGCTTTACAATTTTCTCTTGATCGTTCATAATTATGGAACAGTCCTTAAAGAACCGCCCGAGGGATGCGAACCCTGTGAAAGGCGGTTTTTTAATGCTCACCGCATTTCCCCCTCGCGTCAAGCGTTCCAGTTCGCCGCAAACAGCCAGAAAGTATGGCTCATTGGCGCCGCCTAGCATTCGGCTGGTTCAGTATGGCTACGCCCTTCTTCCCAGCACGAATTGATCCAGCATATGTCTCTGTTCAGCGCCTCAAGGAAAAAACTGAAGGCCGTGGCTCGGCAAGCCTGCGCCCGCACCACCCTTCATTTTGTCCTTGACCCGCCTGGAACACGACGAGGCATTTCCGAGATGATCGTAGCCTCATCACCGAACCCCTACTTCAACGTCGGTTTATAATCGACGTCCAACTCTGGGTGTTGATTGACAAACGGATATCCTGTCAGGCGCTCTAAGTCCCTATCAGAAAGTGCAACATCGGATTTAAAACTATCGATACTGTAGCGCCCGCTCTCAAGAACGAGTTCAGTTACTCTCTTTAAAAGCAAGGGTTCTTCAAAAGAAATAGCCCTTGGGCCTTTGTCGAGAGGTTCTGTTGTCCTCCACTTTTTGAAAGAAATCTGCTTGTAAATATTTGTCACCTGCCGATCATCGAATAGGCCTAAATCCTTTGCACGGTATACCATCGCTTGAATGGAGACTTTCCACCTTGCCTTTAGGTCAATAAAGCTCTCAGCGCGGGCGGAATACACTTCATTTGGAAATGACTTTCCAGGAAGGAGGAATGCTCCAGCAAACCTATCGGCTTCACGTTCAATCTCTTTCAGGCGCAACGGGTCGTCGATTTCTTCGGAACCAACCCACCTATGAAGGCACAGATGGGCCAATTCATGGGCCGCGTCAAACCTCGCTCTCGCAGCAGATTCTTTCGTCGATGCAAGAAATATAAACGGTCGCGATCCAGACCAAAAAGAAAAAGCCTCGACGGTCTCACCATCCATGCGGCAGCGTGAGATAATGACGCCTTTGGATTCAAGCAACCTCAGCACATTAGATATTGGGCCAAGACCCAACCCAAAGTGTTGCCTGACCTTCTCCGCGCATTCCTCGATCTCCTCTTCGCTGTATGCGCTGTCGCGAGGCTCAAACGACGGTATATCGACAGATGGATAGTTCGCTATGTTGTTAAAGGCATGAGCAACAGATGACAGCCATCTGGCGTAAACATCGCAAGCTTGGTTCCTCCGCTTCGTATCCGCCCCAGTTTTTCGAAAGAAATTTGCGCTGTGCTTGCCGAAATCGCTTCGCCTTTCCTTTGTGAAGAAAATGATGGGCTGATTTAAAATGGAGGCAATCGTGATCATCACGCTTGGCTCTGGGTTCTTACTCCCGGCTTCATACGAGGATACAGCCTGCCTACTAACGCCAACCCTTTCTGCCAGTTCAGTTTGTGTGATCCGGGCTGCAAGACGTGCCTCGGTCAAACGCTCCGGAATCAAAAGCCGCCCAATCTGCTCAGATTGGGCGGCGCGAGGGAAAGCAAGGATGTTGTCAGTCGTCGCCATTATCTCTAATCCATTTTTCAATGTCTTCTTTGATAAGATTGACGGCGTCAAGGTCGTAGTCGGTATCTTCCGGCTTGACCTCATCCGGGTTGCCTATCGCGTGTGGCATCTTCATGAAGTTGGGTGAGCGCCAAGAAAACTTGGTATTTGAAGTCGCAGACGGTACTCCAATATGCGCAAATTCTAGCGTTTGATGGCCATGGATGAAGAGAAAATGGGGAAGCCCAGATACCTCCATCTCTTTTTCCAGTTCAGCGAACGGAAATATTGCCTGGGTTCTGAGGCGTGCGTTCTCACGGAATACAACCGCACGAGGCTGACAAACCGGGTCAGAAACTTGGCTTACGGATGCCGTCGAATGCGAAAATCTCAGTTCCAAGTACCGTCCTGTTGGGCGAGCAAACTCTTTCCATCTGTAGTCGCAATCAAATGTGCCGCTCTTTATGGCACGTTCGAAGCCGAAATCCACTGCATAAGTTATGAAGCGGCCCCTATTTTCTTCAGCGCTTTTCGCTTCCAAAAAGGGCGTGTCCTTAAATAGATCATCAACAGCGGCGTAAGCAGATTTTAGTATCGTGGGAACAGTCGACCAGTAAGTGGCCGGGAACTGACTTTTCACGAAAATCTCTGGATGCAACATGCGAATTCCTCGAATCGGTTGCCTAAGTCGCCTGGCAACCAATTACGAAAATTAGCTTCTTTTGTCAACCAGCCATGCGGTGGTTTGCTATGGCGCTTCTGGTGCTCAGGTAGGATAGGCGTTGTCTTTCATACAATAGGAGCACAAGCCCGTATCGATGTAGCGTGGTCCAAGGCTCGCCATGTAGCCCCGTGCATCATCAAGCGTTCCGAGCCCCAAAGAAGGGTAGGATGGATGCCAATAAGTTGGGCCAGTACCTTTGTCTTGATTCTCCATTCCCTGACCGTCGCGGCAAAACTTGCATTCACCGGTGTGAATTCGCGCCCTCTTGCCTGGGGGGATAACCTTCACAAAGTATGCCATACCGCCTCCATTTTTCGACACTATACGTGAAGCTGAGACTTCGCGATATCGACAACAGGGGGAACGATGGCTTCTTGCCGAGGCCGCATTTGCTAATCAGTGTTGACATCCATCCTCTTAATCCGTACCTCATAACGAACCTGCCAGGGCGTTCCAACGGAAGCGATATCAAGCGGTTATGGCCAACTTGGGGGAGGGTCCCACCCTCTCCGCCAATTCCTGATTTGGATTCCGCCATCTTTAGCGGCTATCTGCGGTAGCTCGCATTATTTTCCAGTTTTTTTGCTGATGTGCTCACTAAAGAGATTGGCGTGTGTCACTCACAGGCCATTGCACGTTATCGCAATTTTCTGCCGATGCTCATGCGGCCGGGATTGATCCCCGGCCGCGATCGCAGTTCGCCTTAGTGCCTTGCAGGCTCAGTGCCCTGGATGGCGGAGAGGAGCCATTCGGTGCCGGGTTTGCGGGTGAAGGTCCAGAGTTCGGTGGATTCGCTCGGGTTGCGGTCGTCGCCGTCGACGAGCTTGCCGCTGTTGCGATCGACCATGGCATCGATGCTGGAGTAGCGCATGGCGAGGGTCGCGTAGTCGACACCGTTTTCGCGCCATGCTTCGGATACGTCGCCCTGCAGCAATTTCACCTGCGATACGGTGTTGCGGACGCCATTGGTGGCGTTTTCGCCGAGTTCTTCGGCCAGATAGGACATGGCTTCAGGCGTCGTCAGGGCGCGGATGGCACTATAATCTTCGGCGCCGTAGGCGGTCTGGATTTTGGTGAGCAGTGCTTCGAAGCGGCTGTAGTCGGTTGGCGACAGGCCGATTTCGTCGCTCGGCTTGGCCGATGTCTTCGGCGCATTGCCGGAACCGTAGCCTGAGCCTGAGCCTGAGCCGCCCAAGGTCGGAATGCGGAAGGACGGCGTCATTGGCGACGGGCCGGCATAGGCGTTGCCTGCCGATGGTGAGGCTGCACCCTGCCGGCGATTGGCGAAGAAGCGCATGGCGAGCATGATCAGGCCGCCGACGATGGCGATCTGCAGGAGCATGCCGAGGAAGCCGGCCGCACCGCCAAAGCCGTGGCCGAGGAACATGCCGAGCAGGCCGCCGATGGCAAGGCCGCCGAGCAGCGAGCGGCCGAAGCCACCGAACATTCCGCCGGTGCGGGGCGCGTTGACGCCAGGCTGCGGCTGAAATTGCGGCGAGGTCTGGGGTGTCATCGAGCGCTCGATCGGCGCGGCAGTGGTCGGGGCCGTGCTGGTGGCTGGCGGCGCCGTATAGGTGCGGGTGCCTCTGCTTCCGAAGCTCATGCCGCCGCCGGCGCGCCGGGCATCCGCATCACCGATGGTAGCAAAGACGCTGGCCGCTGAAACGACGGCGATAAGAGCGAATTTGGCGAAACGCGAGGCAGCGGGCATTGCTTCTCCTATGAGGCACTGAACTGTGACGTTCCTCATATAGGGACTGCAGATCACAGTTTTAAGCTCTCCCGGCGATTCTCCTTGCGGGGATCTTTTCGTGACTTCCATCCCCACTGTCCCCTGCTGCGGGCCAATCGGGATGGAAAGCCTTGCCCGTGTGGTCAGACGGCGCGGCGCACCTCGACCGGCACCCCCTTATAGGCCGGAGTACCGGACTTCCGGTCGTAATGGCCAAGCGCGATGACGCTGTTCATTTCCGGGTAATAGCCGGCCACCGAGCCCTTGGGGATATCGTAGGTAACGACGGTAAAGCCACGCACCGTCTTGCTGGCCGACGGGCTTTCGTTCGGATAGAGGGCCGCGATAATATCGATCTTGTCGCCTTCCGTGAGGCCACGTGCGGAAAGGTCGTCCTTGTTCATGAAGACGACATCCCGCCTGCCGAATACGCCGCGATAGCGGTCATTCATGCCGTAGATGGTGGTGTTGTACTGGTCGTGGCTGCGCAGCGTCGTCAGCACCAGGATATTGTCGTCGGAGAGGCGCGGATCCTCATCGACGCCGGGGGCAACGAGGAAGGTTGCCTTGCCGCTTTCGGTCTTCCATTGGCGATAGCTTGCCGGAATGTCGAGGCGGAAGCCGCCCTTGACGCGGACGCGGGCGTTGAAGTCGTGGAAGTCCGGGAAGACAATCGCAATCTTGTCGCGGATGCGGTCGTAATTCTCGATCATGCCGTCCCAGTCTATGCCGTAGCGATCTCCGAGGGTCGCCTTTGCCATGCCGGCAACGACCGAGGGTTCGGAGCGCAGGTGCTCGCTTGGTGGATTGAGAAAGCCCCGTGAGGCGTGCACCATGGACATCGAGTCCTCGACGGTCACCGATTGCGGCCCGGATTTCTGGGTGTCGAGGTCGGTACGGCCGAAGACCGGCAGCAGGATCGAGGTCTTTGCAAGGAGCAGATGCGAGCGGTTGAGCTTGGTGGTGATGTGGACCGCCAGATCCAGCTTGCGCATGGCAGCGAAGGTGGCATCGGGGTCGGGCATGGCGACGGCCAAGTTGCCGCCGAGGCAGATCAGCGCCTTCGACCGGCCGTCGCGGATCGCCTCGACAGCTTCGACGGCATTGTGCCCCTTGTCCATGGTCGGGCGGAAGCCGAAGGCACGCTCGATGCCGTCGATCAGCGGCTTGGTCGGGATCTCGGTAATACCGACGGTGCGGTCGCCCTGGACGTTGGAATGGCCGCGCAGCGGACAGATGCCGGCACCCTCCTTGCCGATATTGCCGCGCAGCATCAGGAAGTTGGCGAGTTGCTGGACGTTAGCGGTGCCGTTGGCGTGCTGGGTTATGCCCATGCCGTAGCAGAGGATGACCTTTTTGGCATTGACGTAGACGTCGACGGCGCTCTCGAGCGCTGCCCGCGTTAGGCCGGAGCTCTCGATGATGGCGTCCCAGCTGGTGGCGTCGATATCGGCCTTCAGAGCTTCCAGGCCGACGGTGTGGGTTTCGATGAATTCGCGATCCAGCACGCCCGTCCCGCCGGTAGCGAGATCTGCGGCATCGCGCTCGAAGATCGATTTCATCAGGCCCTTCAGGGCAGCCAGATCGCCGCCGGTACGGACCTGGTGATAGGCTGAAGCGATCGGCGTCGAGGAGAAGGTCGCCATCTCCACTGGGCTTTGCGGCGATGCGAATTTCTCCAGTGCCCGCTCCTTCAGCGGATTGAAGACGATGATCGGTACGCCGCGACGGGCTGCTTCATGCAGCGTTCCCATCATGCGGGGGTGGTTGGTACCGGGATTGTGGCCAAAACTGAAGATCGCGTCGCAGTGGTCGAAATCCTCCAGCGTCACCGTGCCCTTGCCGACGCCAATCGATTTCGGCAGTCCGACGCTGGTCGCCTCGTGGCACATGTTCGAGCAGTCGGGGAAATTGTTGGTGCCGTAGGCGCGCACAAAGAGCTGGAACAGGAAGGCAGCCTCGTTCGAGGCGCGGCCCGAGGTGTAGAATTCGGCCATGTGCGGATCAGGCAGCTTGTTCAGTTCGGTGCCGATCAAGCGGTAGGCTTCGTCCCATTCGATCGGCACATAGCGGTCGCTGTCGCGGTCGTAGACCAGCGGATGGGTCAGTCGGCCGGCATCTTCCAGCTTGTGGTCCGTCCAGTGCCAGAGATCGCTTACGCTGTTGTCGGCAAAGAAGCTGGGACCGACGCGTTTTGCCGTCGATTCCCAAGTGATGGCCTTGGCGCCGTTTTCGCAGAATTCGAACGAGGAGGTGTGTTTCGGGTCCGGCCAGGCGCAACCTGGACAATCGAAGCCATCGGGCTGATTGGCTTTCAGCAGCGTCGTCGTGCCTTGCGCCACAACCTGCTGTTGGGAGAGCGTCTTGGCGACGGCGCGTAATGCGCCCCAGCCGCCGGCCGGCGCGTCGTAGGTTTCGATGCCTTCGGGACGCTTCTTGCTCACGGTGCTTCCTCTTCCTCGTCGATGGTTCTACAGGCGATCTCCGCCGTATTCGAAGCATTATAGTTGAGCTCTGACGAAGGACCAGTCACGAAGCGGCGACCGCGCACCCGCAACCGACGTATTTCTTGTGCCGGATAGTAACAATAATCGCGGTTACTCGGGGCTTCAAACGGTCATGGCGTTGAATTTTGCCGGCCGTAGTGCCACTATGGGTTAAATGATTTGCAGCGAATGAGGAAAGCCGGATTTGGCCACGGGCAAGGTGAAATGGTTCAACGTAACCAAGGGCTATGGTTTTATCACGCCGGACGATGGCAGCGCTGATGTCTTCCTGCATTTGCGGAAAATCGAGGAAGCCAAGTTGCCGCCCCTCGAACCCGGCACATCCCTGGAATACACATTGGGCGACAAGAACGGCAAGGTCTTCGCCGAGAACCTGGTGATGATCGCGCCGCCTGCTCCTGTTGCCAAGGTCGAGGCTCCCGTGCAGCAGAAACGCAGCCCTACCCCTGTTGTTGTTCAGGAAATCGATGCCGACGCCGAATTCGAGCGCGAATGGGGTCTGCGGCGATTCTGATCGAATTTCCGAAGGCCAGGGCGCGTCCACCGGAAGTCCCCGAAGAGGACCAGGGTTCAGTCCCCACGCCCCGGATGCTGGCCTGGACGCGCAATGCAACGCTCTCCCGTCTCGAACGGCGGATGATGACGGAAAAAGAGCTTTCCGAAGCGATCGTCAAAAAAGCCAAGGCGAAATTCGAAGACATCACAGGCGACCAACTGCGTGCAATTTCCGCTGCGGCAGTCGCGTTGGCCTATGAACAGAAGGCACTGGATGACGGCGCCTATGCCCGCCAGAAGACGGATGCTGCCGTGCGCAACGGCAAGTCGAAGCGATTTATTGCGCAGACGCTCTCGGCAAAGGGTGTGGATACGGACGTCGCTGCTTCGGCACTCAAGGATACCGACGATCTCTATGCGGCCGTGGTCTTTGCCAGAAAGCGCGCCTTCGGCCCGTACCGGCGGGGAGAGGCCGACGACAAGCGCAAGGCCAAGGAGCTATCGGCGTTCGCCCGTAACGGGTTCGGCTTCACGATCGGCAATGCGGTCTTCGAGATGAGTGCAGACGAAGCCGACGCCATCCTGGCAGGCTGACGGCGTCGCTTCGGACATCTGCTTATTCCTCTTCGCCGGCGCCGGCAGCGTCTTCATCCAGCAGGTTCTGCGCCAGTTCGCTGATGGCGACTTCGGCCTCTTCCAGCGACCAGCCGACAGCCTCGGCGCGTTTTGCCAGGGCCGCCAATGCCGGAGACATGGTGCCGCCGGCAGCGGCGACCACCGTGTTGGACTGGACGCCGGCGATTTCCATAAATGCCTTTTCCAAAGCCTCCTGGCAGTCGATATCCCTGTCGCGATATTTTCCTTCGCGTTGCGGCTTGGCGAGCGGGTTCATCTGGTCTCCGATCCTGTCTGTTCAAGCGCCGATTTAGGCTTCGGGCAGCCTCTATGCAAGGGTATCTCTCGCGGCTGCGGCTTTGATGAGCGGTTCCGGTCGGCGGGCCGGGGACGGCAGTCATCTATGCCAGCGGAAGATTATTGGATTGATTTTTCTGGATACGACCCATCTGCAAGGCTAATGCCAGGGAACGCGGCGTCCCATCCGACGTTGCTGGCAGACATAGCGAGGCATTCTTATTGATACGTTTCCCCAGATTATCCGACCTCTCCCGAAATCATATTCTACAGACAGCGGCAGCGGCCTGCTTTTTCATGGCGCCTGCAAATGCATTTGCTGAAGAGGGCGCCAAGGGGGGCGCGTCGGAAAGTCTGTTCCTGATCCAGATCGTCATCCTCGTGGTCGTCGGCCGCCTGCTCGGCGAGGCGATGGTGAGGATCGGCCAGCCATCGATCATGGGGCAGATCATCGGTGGCATCATTCTCGGCCCTTCGATCCTCGGCCAGATATGGCCAGATGCCCAGGCGCATATCTTTCCGACGTCTCCCGAGCAGAAGAGCATGACGGATGCGGTGGCACAGCTCGGGATCCTGTTCCTTCTGCTGCTGGCCGGTATGGAAACCGATCTCGGGCTCGCCAAACGCTTGCGACGGGCAGCCATCGGCGTGTCTCTGACCGGTATTGCCGTGCCGTTTGCAGCCGGTTTTGCGCTGGGGCAGCTTATCCCCGCAGAGTTCCTCCCGGATGCCAGCAAGCGGCTGGTGACGTCGCTGTTTCTCGGTACTGCGCTATCGATCTCGTCGGTAAAGATCGTCGCCTCCGTCGTTCGCGAGATGGACTTCATGCGCCGGAACATCGGTCAACTGATCGTCGCCTCGGCGATCATTGACGATACTGTCGGCTGGGTGATCATTGCCGTGACCTTCAGCCTGGCGGAAAAGGGTGCCGTCGACCTGCCGACGCTCGCCAAGGCGGTCATCGGCACGCTGGCCTTCATGGCCTTCAGCTTTACCATCGGCCGAAAACTGGTGTTCGAGATCATCCGCTTCACCAATGACCGGTTCCGCAGCGACCTGCCTGTGCTGAGTGCGATCATTGCCATCATGGGCGGCATGGCGATCATCACCAATGCTATCGGCGTCCACACGGTACTTGGCGCTTTCGTGGCCGGCATCCTGGTTGGCGAATCGCCGATCCTGACGCGCCAGATCGACGAGCAGTTGCGGGCGCTGACGACGGCGTTGTTCATGCCTGTGTTTTTCGGTCTTACCGGCCTGCATACCGACCTCAGCGTGCTTGGCGATCCCTCGACGCTGATGCTCGCCGTCGGACTGATCGTCATTGCCAGTCTTGGCAAGTTCGGTGGTGCCTTTGCCGGCGCCAAGATCGGCAAGTTTTCGAATGCCGAAGCGCTGGCACTCGGCTGCGGCATGAACGCGCGCGGCTCGACGGAAGTGATCGTCGCCACTATCGGTCTCTCCGTCGGCGTCCTCGACGAGCGGCTGTTCTCGGTCATCGTCGCCATGGCCGTGGTGACGACCATGGCAATGCCGCCGACGCTGCGCTGGGCACTGGCGCGTCTACCGATGCGCGACGAGGAGCGCGAGCGGCTGAAACAGGAGGAATTCGAGGAGCGCAGCTTCTTGCAGAAATTCGAACGGATCCTGCTGGCGATCGACGTTTCCGCGAGCAGCCATCTGGCCGCGCGCATTGCCGGCCATTTCGCTGCGGTGCGCAAGACACCGGTGACGGTGCTCGACATCATCGGCGAGGAGGCTCCGGCGGCAAAGCCGGAAGCTGCCGGCGATAGCGATCCGAAGGCAGCCGTCGCCCGGGCCGAGGAGGGGGCAGAGCGCGTCAAGGCTGCGGCCGATGACGCGGTGGCAACGACCACCGATCCGCACCAGCCGGAAACAACCGACATCCATATCACCACGAAAATCAAGGATGCCAACCTGCGCAAGATCCTCGGCGAGGGTGCGGAGAAGGGCCACGACCTGTTGTTCATCGGAGTCGAGCCGACGGTCGATACTGCCGGTGGCTTCCACGAGCAACTGTCGGTCATGACATCGGCCTTCAGGGGAACGACGGCGATCGTGTCCTCGCGGGGCGAACTGCCGGTCGACAAGAATTTGCGCATCCTGGTGCCGATCAGCGGCACGGAACGTTCGACGCGCGCCGCCGAGCTTGCTTTCGTCATTGCAAAGGCGACGGAGTGCCAGATTTCGGTGCTTTATATCCGCGAACCGCAGCAGATCCGCTCGCTGCCGCGCGTCAGTGACGCCAGCAATGCCCATGTGGCCGCGTTCAAGAAGATCGACGAGATCGCTCTCTACAACGGGGTCAAGGTCCGCAAGATCGTTCAGGAAGGGGCCGCGCCCGAGCTGTCGATCCTTCGCCATGCGCGCAAGGGCGATTACAACCTCATCGTGCTCGGTGTCAGCCGTAGGGCAGGGGAGCGGCTTTCCTACGGCGCAATTGCCGATACCCTCCTGGAAGCTGCGGACCGGTCCTTCGTGTTTTTCGAAACCGAGTAAGGCGGGTCCGCGGATTCGATTGGGAACCTAATGATTTCGTCGACGTTTGAAGCCCATTCTTCACAATCTCAGGAATGTTACGTTGGACAACAACCCGCACGCTCCGACCAGCCGCGCCGCGAGGCCTGAAGACGCAGTCGAGGACGACGCAGACACGAAGGCCGCAGACGACACAGAGCAGGAGGATGAGGAGAAGAAACCCTCTGTCCTCCGCCGCCATCCGTTCATCGTGCTGCTGGTGATCGTCGCCATCATCCTTTTGGCTATCGGCAGCTACGTTTATTGGCTCATCTACGTGCATCCCTACGAGACGACGGACGACGCCTTCGTCGACGCGCGCAGCTTTTCAGTCGCCGCCAAGGTCTCGGGCTATGTCTCCGAAGTGCCGGTCACCGATAACCAGCACGTCAACGCCGGCGATGTCATCCTGAAGATCGACCCGCGAGACTACCAGATTGCTCTCGATCAGGCGAAAAGCCAGATCGACGTGTCGAATGCTGCGATTGCCAGCGCCGATGCGCAGATTGCCGCCAGCGCGGCATCGATCGACCAGCAGAAGGCACAACTGGCGTCGGCAGCGGCAGCACTGCAATTTGCCAGGGACGAGGCCAGCCGGCAGGACCAACTGCTGAAATCAGGCGCCGGCTCGCAGCAGACCCAGCAGCAGGCAACGTCGACCCTGCGCCAGAACGAGGCCAACCTTGCCCAGGCGCAGGCAAGCGTCACCTCTGCGGTCAAGAACAAGGTCGCATCCGGGGCACAGCGCGCCAGCGCCGTCGCCGACCTCCATCAGGCCGAGGCTCAGGTCGAGACAGCCGAGCAAAACCTCAAATATACGACGATCTCGGCTGCCCAGCCCGGCCGCGTCGTCCGTCTCAGCGGCTCAAAAGGCCAATATGTCCAGGCGGCACAGGCCGTCGCCATGTTCGTGCCGGACGAAATCTGGGTCACGGCCAATTTCAAGGAGACGCAGCTTACCGACATGCGTCCGGGCCAGCCGGTGGATGTCACGATCGATGCCTATCCGGATCACGTGCTCAAAGGCAAGGTAGCCTCCGTACAGCCCGGCTCGGGCACAGCCTTCTCGTTGCTGCCGGCTGAAAACGCCACCGGAAACTACGTCAAGATGACGCAGCGCGTACCGGTCAAGATCCTCGTCGACAGCTGGCCTGCCGATGTCTCGATCGGGCCCGGAATGTCGGTCATTCCGGTCGTCACCGTTCGGCCGAGGCACTGACGGTGAGCGCCGCTACTACCGCCGGCGGAGCGGCTGAGAAGTCGTCACCGGTCGTCAATCCGTGGCTGATTGCGATGGTAGTGTCGCTCGCCACCTTCATGGAGGTGCTGGACACGACGATCGCCAACGTAGCGCTGCGCTACATCTCGGGCGGCCTTGCGGTCAGTTCCGATGAGGCATCGTGGGTGGTGACGACCTATCTGGTGTCGAATGCCATTGTGCTGGTGGCCAGCAGCTTTATCGCCAAGCGCTACGGACGCCGGCGTTTCTATCTCGCCTGCCTCGCCGTCTTTACGATCTCCTCCATTCTGTGCGGACTGGCGTGGAATCTCGAATCGCTGCTGCTCTTCCGCATGATCCAGGGTTTTGCAGGAGGCGGCATGGTGCCGATTTCGCAGTCGATCCTGGCCGACTCCTTTCCGCCGGCCAAGCGCGGGCAGGCCTTTGCGCTGTTCGGCGTGGCTGTCGTCGTTGCCCCGGTCGTTGGCCCGACGCTGGGCGGATACCTGTCTGACAATTTTTCCTGGCACTGGTGCTTCCTGATCAACGGTCCCGTCGGCGTGCTGGCTCTCGCCTTGGTCTATATGCTGGTGAAGGAGCCCGAAAAGCTCCGCAAGGAGCGGGCCGAGATGCGAAAGAAGGGTATCCGCTTCGATATTATCGGCTTCCTTCTCGTGGCTACCTTCCTCGGCGCTCTCGAAATGGTGCTCGACCGCGGCCAGACGGAAGACTGGTTCGATTCGAACTTCATCGTCGTCACCACGTCTCTTTGCGCAATCGCGCTTCTGGCGGCCATTCCCTGGCTGCTGACAAAGCGAAATCCGGTGATCGACGTCGGACTGCTGGCCAGCCGGCAATTCGGCTCCTGCTTCATCGTTATGTTGGCGACCGGCGCCATCCTCATTGCCACGACCCAGTTCATTCCGCAGGTGCTGCAGGAGAACTTCGGCTATACCGCCACCTGGGCCGGGCTTGCCCTGTCGCCCGGCGGCGTGGTTACGATGATGATGATGTTCGTCTGCGGCCGTCTGGCGACAAAGGTCCAGCCGCGATACCTGATCGCCATCGGCGGCGGCATCATCGCTTTTGCCATGTGGTACATGACAAGGCTCTACGCCGATCTCAACTTCGGTTTTTTCGTCTGGTCGCGTATGTATCTCGGGCTCGGTTTGCCACTGATCTTCATCCCGATCACATCGGCCTCATACGACGGGTTGCGACCAGACCAGACGGACCAGGCGTCTGCGCTGATCAATGCAGCCCGCAATACCGGTGGTTCCATCGGCGTATCGATCGCCTCCAATGTTCTTGCGCATCGGGAGCAATTCCATCAGAGCCGGCTGATCGAGGGGGTGGTCCCCTCGGATCCCGGCTATACCAGCACGCTGCAGTCGGTCACCCAGTATTTTGTCGACCGGGGCTCCAGCATGGTGGATGCGCAATCGCGGGCGCTGGCCTGGATCAGCACGCAGGTTCAGAACCAGGCGAGTTATCTCGCCTATATCGACGTTTTCCATACGTTGATGGTGATTTCACTCTGTGTCATTCCGCTGGCACTGATCCTGCGCAAGATCGACCTGACCGGCGGGGCGCCTGCCGGCGGCCATTGATTATCGAGGGGTGGGTGCCGCTTATCGCGCGCGCGCGATTGGTGACACCGGCGTCAGGATCTGACCGGAGCAAACGACCGCAACGCGTTGCTCCGTCGTCTTGGCAAGGTACATGAACTCATCTGCCCGCTTGACGAAGGAGGCGGGATCGTCGTCGGCGCCGAGAAATGCGACGCCGACCGCAGCGCCGGTATCGGTGACATGCCCTTCAATGGCGATAGGCTTGAAGACGCGCTCCATGGTTTCGCGGATTGTCTGCGGCAATGTCGATGCGGTGGCCGGATCGGCCTCGATCAGTATTGCGAACTCGTCGCCGCCGATCCTGGCGATAAAGTCGTTGGCGCGTGAGTGCTCTCGCAGACGGGCAGCTATAATTCGCAAGACCTCGTCGCCGGCGCCGTGGCCCAGCCTGTCGTTGACTGCCTTGAAACCGTTCAGATCAATGAAGGCAAGAGCCAGGATATTCCTGGTCGGCCTGTTTTCATTGAGATGGTCGGCGATCACAGCGTCGAAGCTGGCCCTGTTCGGAAGTCCCGAGAGAGCATCCGTCAAGGCCGACGCCTTCAGGGCGTTCTCGATTTCGCGTTGCTGCCGGACGCGCGATGAGACATCGACAATGACCTCGACATCGAAGGAGACGCCGTTGACGACAGTGCGCTGGGCCGAGATCAGCGTCGGTATCGTCGTGCCGTCGACATGAACGATATCGACCTCTTCGAGCACATAGCTGCCTTCTTCCGCCAGCAACCGATGACGACGGTCGCGCGCAGGGCTATCGATTGCCGATCCTTCGGAAATGAGCTTCTTTCCCCGGATCTTGTCCCAGTTGAGACCCGTTAGCCGAAGATAGGCGTCATTGACCTTAGCATAGCTGGAAGTTCGTGTGTCACTGGTGGTAATCGCCATTGCGATGGGAGCCAATTCAAACATCCGCACCAGCATCGAAGCCAGCACGTCTGGTGGAATTATTTCGTCCTTGTCCATGGCCAGCCCCGGGATTTTCGTGGATGCGGCGACCCTATTTTGAAAGCCTTAAGGCATAGCTAAAATACACGTGATGGCTATAGACAGCAATGAGCTTATCTCTATGGGCGGGGTGCTGTGAGAGTGCTTTGCCAGATTATGCGGCGGGATCACCATCCTGGCCGCTTGTTCACTGCCTTTGTTATGGTTTTGGCGTTTTCAGGAATGAAGCCCGCGGTTCGGTTTCTCGTCTTCGCGGCCGAAATTGTGAGCATCGACAAGAGCTTCAATGATCGCCAGGGTCAGTCGGACAACCTTCTGCTCCTTCGTCCACCGAGGGTGGTCGCAGGTCGATTCGATAATATCGAATCCCTGGTCGGCAACGATTGCTTCGGCCCGATCGAGTGCCCAGCCGGTAAAGTTCTTGGAACTATTCATTTTTTATTCCCGATAACACACAGCTATCCGCAGCGGAGCGAGCGGTAAGAGATTCGAGCAAAGAAACCGTTAAGCCGCCAACCGGCTGGTCCGCGCCACTTGTGCCAGAAAGATCCACTCTCGGGTGCCGGTGAAGGGAGCGGGTGGTGCCCGGAAAAGGCACAAAAAAGCCGGGCAACTGGCCCGGCTTGGATATATCTGCTTCTAAACGATCAGGCCCAGGGATGGGCGACGGCGTTGGACTTTTCGAAGCGGTCGATAGCCGCTCCCTTTTCCAGCGTCAGGCCGATGTCGTCGAGGCCGTTCAGCAGGCAATGGCGCTTGAAGGGGTCAAGATCGAAGGTGATCGAGCCGCCGTCAGGACCGGTGATTGCCATGTTTTCGAGATCGACCGTCAGGACAGCATTGGAGCCACGCGAAGCGTCGTCCATCAGCTTTTCCAAGTCTTCCGGCGAAACCGTGATCGGTAGAATGCCGTTCTTGAAACAGTTGTTGTAGAAGATGTCGGCAAAGCTAGTGGAAATGACGCATCGAATACCGAAATCGAGCAGGGCCCAGGGAGCATGCTCGCGCGACGAGCCGCAGCCAAAGTTATCGCCGGCAACCAGGATCTTGGCGTTCTGATAGGCTGGCTTGTTCAGCACGAAATCCGGATTCGGCGTACCGTCATCCCGGTAGCGAGCCTCGGCAAACAGGCCGACGCCGAGGCCGGTGCGTTTGATAGTCTTCAGATAATCCTTCGGGATGATCATGTCGGTATCGACATTTACGACCGGGAGAGGTGCCGCGACACCCGTCAGCTTCACGAACTTGTCCATGGAAATTCCTGCCTACGATTTCGCCGCATCAACGAATTTTCCAGCCAATAGAGCAAATTGGGCAGGAAATGAAGAAAAATATCGTGAAGATTTCGCCACGCTATGACGAGAGGGTGATGGCGAGAGTGGACGAGGGAGCGTCAGCGATCAGAGATCGATAATTGTGCCGCGGCCGTCGTTCCATATACGCATCGGCTTTGCGCCATTTGCGGTGGCGCGAACAGGCACCGGCTTGGCGCGGGTCGATAGCACGCGAACAGCGAGGAAGACGGTCAGAATAGCAGCAAAGACCAGCGTCAGGGAAACTGTGAGTAGGGCCAGGCCTGCAAAGATTGCGACGCCTGTGAGGGCAAGAAACAGCGAACGGATATTCTTCATGGCTTTGGGACCCTTTCTCTGCAGCCAATGTGGCCCCAGACCCGCTGCTATGCAAGAGGAGAGTGGCTTTTTGTTGTCTTGCCTGCTGCGACAAAGATTGGCAGAAGTCGTCTATGAGCCGTTCTCCGCACACCCGTTCCGCGCGCCTTCGCCGTTCCGTCCTCAGCGTGCCGGCGATCAACCGCCGGGCGCTCGAGAAAATCCACGATCTCGATTGCGATGCGGTGATCTTCGATCTGGAAGATTCCGTTGCCCCGGAGCGTAAAGCAGAAGCGCGGGACAATCTGCGTGCCTTCTTCGCCGGGCCTAAACCTCCCGGCAAGGAACTGATCATCCGGATCAACGGGCTCGATTCCGTGTTCGGCAAGGCCGACCTGGACCTCGTACTGGCGCTACAGCCCGATGCGGTGTTGCTGCCCAAGGTCGACGAACCGCAGGACATCATGGCGGTCGGCGACCGGCTGGCCGATGCCGACGCGCCGGAGGAGCTGCGCATCTGGGCAATGATCGAGACGCCAAGGGGCATTCTCAATGTTGCCGCCCTTGCCGAATTCGGCCGGACAGGCGGTTCCAGGCTCGATTGCTTCGTCGTCGGACTGAACGATCTGCGCAAGGAAACCGGCGTTCCGGCACTGCCAGGACGGACTTACCTGGTGCCTTGGCTGATGCAGGTGGTGCTGGCCGTGCGCGCCTACGGGCTCGACGCGATCGATAGCGTTTTCAACGATTTCAAGAATTTGTCCGCATTCGCCGATGAATGCGCCCAAGGTCGGGCCATGGGGTTTGGCGGCAAGATGCTGATCCACCCGGCCCAGATCGATGGCGCCAACCGTCACTTCGGCCCCAACGAGGCCGCTGTCGCGCAGGCGCGGAAAATCATTGCTGCCTTCGCCGAGCCGGCCGCCGCCGGGCTCAACGTCATCGATCTCGAGGGGCAGATGGTCGAGCGGCTGCATCTTGTCGAGGCGGAGGGACTGGTCCATAAAGCCGATCTCATTGCAGACCGAAAGACGTCGTCATGAAACTCTATCGCTTTCTCACCGGCCCGGACGATTCCGCCTTCTGTCACAAGGTATCGGCGGCCCTTTCCAAGGGCTGGGTGCTGTTGGGTTCGCCGACCTATGCCTTCAATGCCGCAACCGGCGTCATGCAGTGCGGCCAGGCCGTCGTAAAGGACGTTCCGGGCAAGGATTACGATCCAGAGATGAAGCTCTCGGAGCAGTAGAGCGGGCGTCAGCGATCCGTGGCTTCTTCGGCGCTGGCCTCGATGCGTTCCATATCGTCATCGCTGAGGCCGAAATGGTGGCCGATTTCGTGGATCAGGACGTGGGTAATGATATCGCCCAGCGTCTCGTCGTTCTCGGCCCAGTAATCGATGATAGGCCTGCGATAGAGGCGGATGCGATTGGGCATCTCGCCGGTCTCGACCGTAAAGCGCTCGGAAATGCCGCGGCCTTCGAACAGGCCGAGCAGGTCGAAGGGCGTTTCCAGGGCCATGTCATCGAAGATCTCGTCATCCGGGAAATCCTCGACCTCGATCGACAGGTTGCCGGTTAGAGCACGGAATTCCTCCGGCAGATGGCCGTAGGCTTCGGCAGCGAGCGACTCGAATGCGCTGATTGTCGGCGCGTGGCGGTCACGCCAATCGTCGCTCTGGTCAATGCGGGCCATGATCTCATTCCCTTCTTTCGGCCCATATAGAGGCTTTGGGGAAATTTTTCGAGAGCCAATTCAAGGCAGGAATAAATTCACAGAGAATCCCTGTTGACTCTTCTTTAGCGCTCTGGAATCTATAAGAACATAACAGGAACAATACACTCAGGAGCTAACGTCCATGGCTAGCAATGCCGTGGCGCGGGAGACGCTTTTTGCCCTGCGCGAAACCATCGCCCGTCTGGAAGGCAAGCCCGTGCCAGCCCTTTCGGCGGCCGAGCACGATCGCCTGGGCAACGAAAGTGCTGTCTCGGGCAGGGTCCCTTCCGGGGGGAAGACGCTGCTCTCGAGCGGTGTTGCGGATCTCGATGCGGCGCTCAAGGGGGGCTTTCCCCTCAATGCGTTGACCGAAATACGCTCTTCCAGCCTTCGCGATGCAGGGGCTGCGACCGGCTTCGTGCTGGCTTTAGCCGCAAGGCTCAGGGCGCGCGACAACCATGCCGGTGTCTCGCCGGTCCTCTGGATCGGCGAGACGATGGTAATGCTGGAAGCAGGCCTGCCCTATGCCCTGGGCCTTCAGGATTTCGGCGTCATGCCACGCGGCTTCCTGCACGCGGCGCCGCGAAAACTCGAAGAGGCGCTGTGGCTGGCGGAGGAGGCGCTTGCCAGTGCCGTCTTTACCCTCGTCGTGCTCGAGGTGCGCGGCAATCCCGCCCATTTCGGCCTGACGGAAAGTCGCCGGCTGAGCCTGCGGGCCAAGGCTGCCGGGCGACCGTTGTTTGTCCTCAGGCAAGCCGGGCTGGAAGAGGCCAGCAGCGCCCTTCTGCGCCTTCATATCGAACCCGCGCCGGCGTCGGCGCGGCCTTTGCCGGACGGATCGATGCTGGGCGGCAGCATCGGAAACCCGTCCTTCCGTCTCACCCTGGAAAAGAGCCGCAACCCGGCTCCCCTGTCATTTGTCCTCGAATGGAATGCCCATGACCGCCAATTTTTCCCTGTCAACCGGCAGCCTACCGCTGTCGAACGGCCAGCAGCGCATTCTGGCCCTCACGTTTCCCCGGCTGTCGACAGATCGGATCGCCCGCAAGCGCTGGGGTCTGTCGTGGCGTACCACCGGGCGTCCTGAGACGCCGCCGCTGGTTTGCGCCGGACGGGTGAAAAATGCCATGCGGCTGACAGCCCTGGAAGCAGCGGCCGAGGGCATCGGTCTGAAGGCTGGCCAGGGCGTCGCCGAAGCACGGGCAATCTGTCCCGACCTCGATGTGGTCGAGGACGATGATGCGGCCGACCGGCGACTGCTGGAGGCGATGGCAGACTGGTGCGACCGCTATACACCGCTGGTCTCGCTGGATGGTCGTGACGGCCTGTTCCTCGATATTACCGGCTGCGCCCATCTTTTCGGGGGTGAGCGGGCACTGCTGAAGGATGTGCTGCACCGGCTGTTTCATCTCGGTCTGGAGGTGCGGGGCGCCATTTCATCTTCCCCGGGCCTCTCCTGGGCCGTCGCACGCTTTGGCCGCAGCGGCATTGTCGAAGCGGATGAGATGGAGACTGTGCTCGCGCCATTGCCCGTGGCGTCGCTCAGGCTCGACGGACCGACCGTCGCCGCCCTGCAGAAGCTCGGCCTGAAGCAGGTCGGCGATATCATCGCTGCCGCCCGGGCGCCACTGGCACGACGGTTCGGTGCGCATCTGCTTTTGCGCCTTGATCAGGCGCTGGGCCTTGACGAGGAGCCGATTTCGCCGCGACGTCCGGTGGCCAGCCTTTCTGCCGAACGGCGCCTCATCGAGCCGGTTCAGGCCGAGGAAGATATCCTGCTGCTGGCAGGCCAGCTTGGGGCTGCCCTGAAGCCGGGGTTGGAAGCCCGTGGTATCGGCGGTCGGCTGTTCGAACTGCTGCTGTTCAGGGTCGACGGTGCCGTGTTTCGGATTTCGGCCGGTGCGTCGAAGCCGCTGCGCGAGCCGAAACGCATTGCCGCGCTGTTTTCAGAGCGTATCAAGGCCGTGCATGACGATCTCGATGCCGGCTTCGGTTACGAGATTGTCCGGCTGAACGTGCTGCAGCACGAAGTTTTCGATGCGCTTCAGGCGGATTTTACTGTCGATGGACCATCGGAGCAGTCGCTTTCCGCCTTTGTCGATCAGGTCGCAGCCCGGCTCGGGCGGGCCTGTCTGCAGGCACTGGAACTGGCGGAAAGTCATGTGCCGGAGCGGGCGGCCCTGTTCGTGCCCGCATCGGACGTGCTGTCCGACCAGCCTCGGCAGACGACTGGCCCGACGGTTGGGGCCGGCCGGTCCGAGCGACCGCTGCGGCTGTTCCGGACGCCGGAGCCGGTCGAGACGTTCATGGCCGAGGTGCCGGAAGGGCCGCCACAGAGATTTCGCTGGCGGCGAACGATGCACGAGGTGTTGCGCGCCGAGGGGCCGGAGAGGCTGGCACGCGAATGGTGGCTCGATGGCGAGGCGGCCCCGCCCCGCGACTATTTCAGGCTGGAAGTACAAAGCGGACACCGCTTCTGGATGTTTCGCGAGGGGCTCTATGGGCAAGGCGCCCCGCCGCGCTGGCTGATGCACGGGGTTTTCGCATGAGCCAGCGCCCGGCGCCTATGTTCTTCGAGATCGGGGCGAGAACGAATTTCTCGTTTCTCGAAGGCGCCTCAAGTCCGGAGGAAATGGTCGTGGCGGCCGAATCCTGCGGCCTGACCGGCCTTGGCATTGCCGATCGCAACAGCGTTTCGGGGGTGGTGCGCGCCCATGCGATCGCCCGGCAGAACGGCTATCGATTCCAGCCCGGTGCGCGGCTGGTGTTTGCCGACGGAACGCCGGATGTTCTGGCGTACCCGGAGAACAGGGCCGGATGGGGCCATCTTTGCCGGCTGCTCAGTGCGGGTAACCTCAGAACGGAAAAGGGCGGCTGTATCCTGCATGAAGAGGATCTGTGTGCCTGGGGGGACGCCATGATGCTGGCCGTTGTCCCCGACCCTGCCCTCGTTTCCGATGCTTCTGGCTGGGAAGCGCTGACGACCTGTCTCGATCGGTTGCGCGGTCGCTTTCCCCGGCAGCTGCATCTGGCCCTTTCGCCATCCTATGACGGCCGAGACCGCTTCGTCTTCGAAGCCTTTGCAATGCTGGCTGCAAAGACGCGGTTGCCGTTGATTGCCACCAACCAGCCTCTCTATCATGGCGCTCAGAGGCGCCCGCTTGCTGATATCGTCACGGCAATCCGCGAGCATGTGACGATCGCCGATGCCGGATTTCTTTTGGCGCCTAACGCAGAGCGCCATCTCAAGCCGCCGCGTGAAATGGCACGGCTTTTCGAGGCCTATCCCAAGGCGGTCGAGAATACGCAGGCCTTTTTTGCCCGCCTGCAGTTTTCGCTGGACGAACTGAAGCATAATTATCCGGATGAAAGTGCACCGGGCGAAACGCCGGCGCAAACCCTGGAACGTCTGACATGGCTTGGCGCATCGCGCCGTTATCCCGGAGGCGTACCGGAGAAAATCTCCACGCAGATCGCCTATGAACTCGATCTCATCCGGCAGAAGGCCTACGAATCCTATTTTCTCACAGTCCACAAAATCATCCAGCACGCCCGTTACGAACTGAATATCCTTTGCCAAGGGCGGGGCTCGGCGGCGAATTCGACGCTCTGCTATTGCCTCGAGATTACGGAGGTCAATCCGGAGAGGAGCACGCTGCTGTTCGAGCGCTTCATCTCCATGGACCGTGACGAACCGCCTGATATCGATGTCGACTTCGAGCATGCCCGCCGCGAGGAAGTCATCCAGTACATCTACAGGACCTACGGCATTGCCCATGCCGGCCTGACGGCGGCGGTGACCAGTTATCGCGCTCGATCCGCCGGCCGTGAGGTGGCCAAGGCATTCGGGCTTTCCGAGGACGTACAGTCGGCACTTGCAAGCACCGTCTGGGGATGGTCGTCCGACGATCTGTCGGAGCGCGAGGCGCGGGCCGCAGGGCTCGATCTTTCGGATCGAACGACGCAGCGTGTGCTCTCCTATGCCTCCGAACTGATGGGATTTCCCCGCCATCTCACGCAGCATGTCGGCGGCTTCGTCATCACCCGCGACCGGCTCGACGAGATCGTGCCGATCATGAACACCGCCATGCCCGATCGCTACATGATCGAGTGGGACAAGACCGATCTCGATGTCCTCGACATCCTGAAGGTCGATATCCTGGCGCTTGGCATGCTGACCTGCCTTGCCAAGGCCTTCGACATGCTGGCGCTGCACTACGAGGTGAAGAAGACGCTCGCCGATCTCGGTAACGACGATCACCAGGACGGCGAGCCCGTCTACGACATGATCTGCCGGGCGGATACGATCGGCGTCTTCCAGATCGAAAGCCGGGCGCAGATGAGCATGCTGCCGCGCCTAAGGCCACGGGAGTTCTACGATCTGGTGATCGAGGTGGCGATCGTCCGGCCAGGGCCGATCCAGGGCGACATGGTGCACCCCTACCTGAAGCGCAGGGAAGACAAGCGCTGCGGCCGGGAGATCGAGTATCCGAGCCCGGCGCTGGAGGCGGTGCTGAAGCGCACCCTCGGCGTGCCGTTGTTCCAGGAGCAGGCGATGCAGATCGCCATCACGGCTGCGGGCTTCCCTCCCGCCAAGGCCGATCGGCTGCGACGCTCGATGGCCACATTCAAGCGATCCGGAAAGGTCAATGAATTCAGAGACGACATGATCGCGGGCATGCTGGCCAACAACTATTCGCAGGAGTTTGCCGAGCGCTGCTTCAGCCAGATCGAAGGCTTTGCCGAATACGGGTTTCCGGAAAGCCATGCGGCCTCCTTCGCCTTGCTGGTCTATGCATCCTGCTGGTTCAAGACCTATTATCCGGACGTCTTCTGTGCGGCGCTGCTGAATTCGCAACCGATGGGTTTTTACGCGCCAGCGCAGCTGGTTCGCGATGCGCGCGAGCACGGCGTCGACATTCGCCCGGTCGATATCAATCTGTCGGAATGGGATTCGATCCTGGAAAATGCACCTTCTCCGATCGCTATCGACCCCCGGCATGCATCGATGCAGGGGGTGATCCGGACCAGGAAGGCTGTCCGGCTGGGCTTTCGCCAGGTGCGTGGAGTGTCGGAGGGGGACATGCGGGACCTCCTCGTGGCCCGGCGCGGCGCCGGCTATGTTTCCGTGCGCGATTTCTGGCTGCGCTCCGGGCTGGCGAGAATCGACATCGAGAAGCTGGCCGATGCCGATTGCTTCCGGTCCATCGGTCTCAACAGGCGGGAGGCTCTCTGGGCGGTGCGGGCGCTGGATGCGAAAAATGCGGCGGAGAACCTGCCGCTATTCGATCTTGCCGACAGGGCCGATCTGCAGGTCGAGCCGGAGGTTACCCTCCCGGCCATGCTGCCGGGCGAAGAGGTGATCGAGGATTATCGTGCCCTGTCGCTATCGCTGAAGGCGCATCCGGTAGAATTCCTGCGGACCGAGTTCACCGCGATGGGCATTGTTCGCAACGTCGATCTGCTTACCGTTCCATCCGGCCGCAAGCTGATCATTGCCGGGCTGGTGCTGGTGCGCCAGAGGCCGGGGTCTGCAAAGGGGGTCGTTTTCATGACGCTCGAGGACGAGACAGGTGTCTCAAACGCTATTGTCTGGCCGAAAATCTTTGAAAAATACCGATCGATTGCGATGGGCGCGAGGCTGGTCAAGATCCATGGACGATTGCAGAGTGCCAATGGCGTCATTCACGTGGTTGCCGATCACCTCGAGGACCTGACCCCGGCACTCGGTATCCTGCAGCGTGAAGCACGGCGTTTCGGCGCGAGCGAGAGAGCTGACGAGGCGCTGCGTCCGACAGCCGACCATCGGCAGAAGAAACTGGCCCTGCAACTCGAGCGCCTAGCGCGGGAAAAGGCGGTGAAAAGGGATGTCCCAGATCTTGCCGATGTCTCCGGGACTGCCAGTGTCATGCCCAGGGGTCGGAACTTCCATTGAAAACACTCGCCATTCACGGCGATGTGACACATTCACGACATCCTGTGGAAGCCAGCATCAGAATCTTTCTTGACATCCAGTCTCTTCTTTATCAAAAACAGGATAGCAAGTGTCATGTTTGACGGACTGAAGAACCATGCTGGTCTGCAGCTGTAATTACATAACCGATCACGATATCCGGGCAGTCATCAACGAGCTGCTCGACGAAGACTGTTGGCAGCTGATCGTGCCGTCGAAGGTCTATCATGCGATGTCGAAGCGCGGACGCTGCTGCGGCTGTTTTCCCGGCGTGGTCGACCTGATCATACAGACAACCGAAGACTATCACGCCCGTCGCCACTCGACGGATGTCGAAATAGTTGATTTCATGTCCCGTCTCAAAAAGTTCCACGAAGACCAAAGGAGAGCGGACATTGAAAGGCGACATAAGAGTCATCGAGCGGCTTAACGAGGCATTGTTCCTCGAGCTCGGTGCCGTAAACCAGTACTGGGTGCATTATCGGCTGCTCGAAGACTGGGGCTACACCAAGCTTGCCAAGAAAGAGCGCGCCGAATCGATCGAAGAGATGCAGCATGCCGACAAGCTCGTCGCCCGCATCATTTTCCTCGAAGGCCATCCCAACCTGCAGACGCTCGCACCCTTGCGTATTGGCCAGACCGTCAAGGAAGTGCTGGAGGCAGATCTCGCTGGCGAATACGACGCGCGTGCCGCCTACAAGATTTCGCGCGATATCTGTCATGATGCCGGCGACTATGTTTCGATGAAGCTTTTCGAAACGCTGCTTGCCGATGAGGAGGGGCATATCGACTTCCTCGAAACCCAACTCGAACTTTTCGCCAAGATCGGCGCCGAGAAATACGGGCAGCTCAATGCCGATTCGGCCGACGCAGCCGAGTAGTGTCATAGACGCGGCAGCCTTCAAAGGTTGCCGCGTTTCTATGCCTGTCCTGCCAATTTCGCTTGGCGCACTGCAGGAATCCAATCGAAAAGTCTGTGCTATTGGACGGTCTGCCTTCAGGCAGCCGTAAGTATTGCCTGCTATCCGACTTTTTTAAAGTTAGAGCATGGCGATGATACACTGGGCTTTTGAGCTGCCGAACGGACAAACGGAAACTGCCTGCGGGAGCAAACAGCAATTCAGTTCCTGGTTAAAACAGAAGGCGCTTTGTCGCCGCTCACCGACGGAATGGATCGTCGATGTGATTGGCACTGATGTGACCGAGCGCTTTACCTATACGCATATGCCGGCCGGCGAGCCATTGTGGACTTTGACATGGGGTGAACCCTTGCCGGTGGTATAGCCAGGTATTGGTTCCTCCCAAGAACACGCGCAACAAGCGTCACAGTTACGTCAGTGCCCGCATTTTGTGGGGTTGCGTTAGCCTTGATCGCGCTGAAACGCTATCGGCGTGCACAGATCCTTATCTTTTTGCCGATTGATCTGCTAGGGAGAGCTTCAAGAGAAAAACAAGAGGGTCGATCAAGCCCTCTTTTTGGCCGTCAGGCACAACTTTTAGCATCCAAGGACACACGATGATTACGCTCACACCGACTCAGATCAGAGGGTTGAAGCTTGCCAAGGACGGGAAGCTTTTTCCGCTGCCACCGAAGAAGTGGACTCACCTGAACGCCGTGGTGACCTATGCCAAGACCGACCGCTTCAAGGAGCGGCCGCAGAAGGTTAAATTCCTCACCAATACCACCCTGGAAGAACTGCGCGAAATGGGCCTCATCGAGCGCTGCAACCAGGAAGAATCGCCCGAACTGGACTGCCATGAAATCACCATGGCTGGTAAGATCTGGCTGATGCGCAACAAGTAGGCATCCCGCCGGGCCTAAAAGCCTCGCCTTGTCAGCACGCGGTATTTTCAAATCGAGAGAGGTCATGTCGCCGGCATGGGCAGCTTTGCTGTGTCCGGCTGGAATGGCCGGTCTATCGCTTCTGCATGCAATCGGCTCGGATAGCGCTCCTCGGAAAGAGCGTCGAGCCGCTTTCGCTCATATCGCAGCGGGATGGGCACAAGTAAGATCGGTTTTCCGCCCATATCCGTCACGCAGCGATGCGCGACGGTCAGACTTTGATTTTCGACCGCCGATGCCTTTTTCTTGTCTCCCAACTCGTCTAAGTCTTTCGCAGCTTAGATAGAGGAGAGCGTTGCATGGCCGGGGAAACAATTCTCGTTGTGGGGGGTGCCGGCTATATCGGCTCGCACACTTGCCTCGATCTCGCAAACAAGGGTTTCGTGCCCGTCGTCTACGATAATTTCTCGAATGGTCATCGCGAGTTCGTCAGATGGGGGCCGGTCGAGGAAGGCGATATTCGTGACCGCGCCCGCCTCGACGAGGTGATCGCCCGGCACAAGCCGGCAGCCATCCTGCATTTTGCAGCGCTGATCGAAGTGGGCGAATCCGTGAAGGATCCTGTCGCGTTTTATGAAAACAACGTGGTGGGCACTCTCACTCTTCTCTCTGCGGCGCAAGCGGCAGGCATAAAAGCTTTCGTTTTCTCTTCAACCTGCGCCACCTACGGCCTGCCGCAGAGCGTGCCGCTCGACGAGACCCATCGGCAGGTGCCGATCAATCCCTACGGCCAGACCAAATACATCGTCGAACAGGCGCTCGCCGACTATGACCGCTATACCGGCTTCCGCTCGGTGATCCTGCGCTATTTCAATGCCGCCGGTGCCGATTTCGAGGGCCGCGTCGGCGAATGGCACAAACCGGAAACTCACGCAATTCCGCTGGCAATCGATGCGGCGCTCGGTCGCCGGGCCGGCTTCAAGGTGTTCGGCAGCGATTACGAGACGCGCGACGGCACCTGCGTGCGCGACTATATCCATGTGCTCGATCTCGCCGATGCCCATGTGCGAGCGGTCCAGTACCTGCTCGATGGCGGTGATTCCGTGGCGCTCAACCTTGGTACGGGAACGGGAACGACGGTCAAGGAACTGCTGTCGGCCATCGAGGACGTCACCGGCAAGCCGTTTCCGGTAGAGTATGCAGGCCGCCGCGAGGGTGATTCCACGACGCTCGTCGCCAACAACGATCATGCCAAAGCCGTTCTCGGCTGGGTACCGCAATACGACCTGTCGCAGATCATTCAATCGGCTTGGAACTGGCATGCAAAATCCAATCATCACTGACATGGACATCTCGGAACGGCCAAATGTGCTGCTGATCACCGCCGATCAATGGCGCGGCGATTGTCTTTCGGCTGTCGGCCATCCCGCCGTGCGGACGCCGAATATCGATGCGCTTGCGGCGGAAGGCGTTCTGTTCAAACGCCATTTTGCAGGCACCGCACCCTGTTCGCCGGCGAGGGCGACGCTCTACACCGGTCTCTACCAGATGAACACCCGTGTCTGCCGCAATGGGTCGCCATTGGATGCACGCTTCGACAACCTGGCGCTGGCCGCCCGGCGCGGCGGCTACGAGCCGACCCTTTTCGGCTATACCGATACGGCGCCCGACCCGCGCAGCCTCCAAGGTGCCGATCCGCATATGACGACCTATGAAGGCGTCCTGCCAGGCTTTACTGCCCGCCAACTGCTGCCGGAGCACGAAAAGCAGTGGCTGTCCTGGCTGAGGGCGCGCGGCCATGAGGAGGCGACCAGTCGCCACATCCACATTCCGGTCGGCGCCAACCCCGGCGAAATCACGAACGGTGCGCCGTCCTATTCCAAGGACGAGACCCAGACGGCCTTTCTGATCGGCGAGTTCGAGCGCTGGCTGGGCGAACAGGACGCACCTTGGTTTGCGCATGTGTCGCTGCTGCGGCCACATCCGCCGTTTTCCGTGCCTGCGCCCTACAACACGATGTTTGCGCCCGAGGACGGCCCCGAGTTTGCGCGTGCCGAGACGGTTGCAGCCGAGCATGCTCTGCATCCCTATCTCGCCTATGCGATGCCGCAAAACAACCAGGGCTACTATATCCATGGTGGCGACGGTCCGCTCAGCGATTGGTCGTCAGAGGATTTTCGCGCCATCCGGGCCATCTATTACGGCATGATTGCCGAGGTTGACGCGCAGATCGGACGGGCTTGTCAGGCACTGAAGGATGCCGGCGTCTGGGACAAGACCGTCATCATTTTCACCTCCGACCATGCGGAAATGGCCGGAGACCACTGGACGCTGGGCAAGGGTGGCTTCTTCGACGGCAGCTATCATATCCCGCTGGTGGTCCGCGATCCCAAGGCCACCGGCAACGGCACCGTCATCGAGCAGTTCACCAGCTCGGTGGATATCTTTCCGACGCTCTGCGACAGGCTGGGCCTCGATGCGGACAATCACCTCGATGGCGAGACGCTGGTGCCTTTCCTGAACGGCGCGGCACCCGCCGGCTGGAGGGATGCGGCATTCTGGGAGTTTGATTTCCGCGATATCCGCCACTCTCTGCCGGAACAGCATTTCGGTCTGCGGCCCAACGAATGCAATCTGTCGGTCATCCGCGATGCGGCCTTCAAATATGTCCATTTCGCCGGCCTACCGCCGCTGCTGTTCGACCTGCAGGCCGATCCGGGTGAGCTTCGCAATCTGGCGGAAGAGCCAGCCTACCTTGCCACCCGGCTGCGCTATGCCGAGCGGCTGCTGTCCGTCCGGGCCCGGCATCTCGACCAGACGCTGGCCTATACGGAGCTGACCGAGGACGGGCCGGTGACATACCGGCCCTGATCAGCAATTGGCGAATCGGGACGTCAGCCTTGCGGGCCGAGATAGTCCCTCTTGCCGATGGTGAGGCCCTGGTTTCGCAGGATGGCGTGGGCCATGGCGACGTGGAAATAGAAATTTGGCAATGCGAAGCTTGCGAGATAGTCGTCGCCCCGGAACGTCGTAGCGACACCACCAGGCGATATCGTCACCTCGCGGGTCTCGCTGCCTTCGAGCGCGTCGGCAGCAACCGAGGACAGGAATGCTGTCGTCTTTTCCACACGGGCGCGCAGTTCGGCGATGGTCGTTTCGGTGTCTTCGAAGCGTGGCGCCTCGATGCCGGAGAGGCGCGACACGGTCAGCTTGGCCGTGTCGGAAGCGCGTTGGATCTGGCCTGACAGCGTCAGCATGTCGGGTGCCAGGCGGGCCTCGACCAATGTCGCGGGATCCTTGCCTGTTTCCGTCGCGTAGGAATCTGCTTTGTCGAGATAGGTCGTGAGTGTGGCCAAGCCACGCTGAAACACCGGAATGCTCATGCGGTACATCGAAAGCGCCATGGAAATCTCCCTTATAATGCAGCGGGCGATGGGTCGCCGTCGTTGCCGCCCTTAGGTGGTGCGTTCGACGCAGGATGCCACCGCTATTTTTATTTTCTCCGGGGGATGGCGAATCCTGTCAGCCTTTTTATGCTGGCCACTTCCGATGGATCGGCAGCCTGCCCAGGATAGCATATGCAACTCGTGTTCGACGGCCATAATGATGTTCTCCTGCGACTATGGTCGCACCAGAAAAAGGGGAGCGATCCGGTCGCCGAATTCCGGGACGGAACGACGAGCGGCCATATCGATGCAGCTCGTGCAAAAGCTGGTGGCCTCGCCGGTGGACTTTGCGCCATCTACATTCCCTCCGGCGATCTCGTCTTCGCCGAACCCGACCGCAACGGTCATTACGTGACGCCGATGGCAGCTCCGCTCGAGCGCTCTCCGTCGCTGGACATCGCCCATGAGATGGCTGCGATCGCGCTGCGCCTAGATCGTGATGGCGCGTGGAAGCTTTGCAGGTCGATCGGCGATATCCGCGAGTGCATGGCGAAAGGCATCTTTGCCGCGGTGCTTCACATGGAGGGCTGCGAGGCGATCGATGCGGATCTGGTCGCGCTGGAAACATTCCATGCCGCCGGCCTGCGCTCTCTCGGTCCGGTCTGGAGCCGCAACAATGTCTTTGCCCACGGCGTTCCTTTCGCCTTCCCCATGTCGCCGGATAGCGGGCCCGGCCTGACGCAGGCAGGTTTCGCTCTGGTCCGGCGCTGCAACGAGCTCGGAATTTTGATCGATCTCGCGCACATAACCGAAAAGGGTTTCTGGGATGTGGCAAAGACCACCGACCAGCCGCTGGTCGCCAGCCATTCCAATTCACACGCACTGACGCCGGTAGCGCGCAACCTAACCGACCGTCAACTCGACGCCATCAAGGAAAGCCGCGGCATCGTCGGATTGAACTACGCAACTGCCATGCTGCGCGCCGACGGACGCTCCGAGGCGGATACGCCGCTCGAGGATATGGTGCGCCATATCGATCATCTCGTGCAGCGCATGGGGATCGACTGTGTTGGCCTCGGCTCGGACTTCGATGGGGCAACCATTCCCGACGAGATAGGCGATGCTGCCGGCAACCAGAAGCTGATTGCTGCGCTCCGGAACGTTGGTTATGGTGAGGACGATCTGGTGAAATTATGCCGGGAAAACTGGCTTCGGGTCCTGGCGTCCGCCTGGGGGGAGACGAGCGGTCACTGAGGTTTCGCAGAAATAAGACTTTAAAAAACAGGGGAATAGAAAATGACCATCAGCACTATCCACCGCAACTTCCGCCTCCTTGCGGCAAGCGCTGCGTTTTCACTCGTCATCGCATCGGCGCCGGTCGCTTCCTTTGCGGCAACACCGAAGGATACGCTGGTCGAGGGCTTTGCTTTCGACGATATTATCAGCATGGACCCAGGCGAAGCTTACGAGCTTTCGACCGCCGAAATCACCGGGAATACCTATAGCCTTCTGGTCCGGCTCGACACAGCCGACACCACCAAGGTCAAGGGTGACCTGGCCGAGAGCTGGACAGTGTCCGACGACCACCTGACCTACACATTCAAGCTGAAGCCGGGTCTGAAATTCGCCTCAGGCAATCCGATCACTGCCGACGACGTCGCATGGTCGTTCGAGCGCGCAGTTAAGCTCGATAAGAGCCCCGCCTTCATCCTCACACAGTTCGGCCTGACCGGCGATAACGTCGCTACCAAGGCGAAGGCTGTAGACGCGACCACGTTTACCTTCACGGTCGACAAGGCCTATGCGCCGTCCTTCGTTCTCAATTGCCTGACGTCTACCGTCGCCAATGTCGTCGACAAGAAGCTCGTGCTCGACCACGTCAAGGCCGTCACCCCGTCGGCCGACTACAAGTACGACAATGATTTCGGCAACGAGTGGCTGAAGACCGGCTATGCGGGCTCCGGCCCCTTCAAGCTGCGTGAATGGCGCGCCAACGAAGCGATCGTGCTGGAACGCAACGATAATTACTACGGTGAAAAGCCGAAGCTTGCCCGCGTCATCTATCGATTCATGAAAGAAAGCTCCGGCCAGCGGCTGGCACTCGAGAACGGCGACATCGATGTTGCCCGCAACCTCGAGCCGGGCGATCTCGATCAACTGACCAAGGAAGGCAAGGTATCCGTGACCAATGCTCCGAAGGGCACGGTCTATTACATCAGCCTCAACCAAAAGAACCCGAACCTTGCCAAGCCAGAAGTCCAGGAAGCATTCCGCTACCTGATCGACTATGATGCCATCGGCAAGACGCTGATTAAAGGTGTCGGCGAAATCCGCCAGACGTTCGAGCCGAAGGGCGTGCTCGGCGCGCTCGAGGAAAAGCCGTTCACGCTGGATGTTGCCAAGGCCAAGGAACTGCTGGCCAAGGCAGGCCTCAAGGATGGCTTCACGGTCACCATGGACGTGCGCAACATCGAGCCGATCACCGGCGTTGCCCAGTCGATCCAGCAGACGCTGGGACAGGCCGGCATCAAGCTCGAGATCATTCCCGGCGACGGCAAGCAGACCCTGACCAAATATCGTGCCCGCAACCACGATATCTACATCGGCAACTGGGGCATGGATTACTGGGATCCGAATTCCAACGCGGAAACCTTCACCACCAATCCGGACAATTCCGACGACGGCAAGACCAAGACGCTAGCCTGGCGCAACACGTTCGTTACTCCCGAGCTCGACAAGATCACCCGGGCTGCCCTGTTCGAGCCAGATGCCACCAAGCGCGCTGCGATGTACCAGGACGTGCAGAAGAAATTCCTGCACAACAGCCCGTTTGCGATCCTCTTCCAGCAGATCGAAGTCGCCGCCTACAAGAAGGACCTGAAGGGCTTTGCGCTTGGTCCGAGCTTCGACACCAACTTCGTCTGGCCGATATCGAAGGAGTAGTCTGGAAGGATTGGTCCCTTGAGTACAGTTGAACGCAGGATGGAGGTGCGGCCCGCGACTGGCCGCACCATGTCCATCGTAAAGGCCGTGCTACGCTTCGTCGGCATCGCCATCACCACCTATCTCGGTCTTCTGGCCGTAACCTTCTTCATCGGCCGCGTGGTGCCGATCGACCCGGTTCTCGCTATCCTCGGCGACCGGGCGCCGGCGCATGTCATCGAGCGGGTGCGGCGTGAGCTCGGCCTCGACCTGCCGCTCTACGAGCAGTTCTACATCTATCTGAAGGGTGTGCTGTCCGGCGATTTCGGCACCTCGGTGCTGACGACCAATCCCGTCATGACCGATATCCGTCGCGCCTTTCCGGCCACGCTCGAATTGGCGACGCTCGGCACGATCATCGGTTCGGTGATCGGCGTGCCGCTCGGCGTGCTGGCCGCTGTGCGCCGTGGCAGCCTGATCGACCAGCTGGTGCGCGTCATCGGGCTCGTCGGTTATTCCGTGCCGATCTTCTGGATGGCGCTGATTTCGCTGGTGATCTTCTACGCCAAGCTGAAATGGGTAGCCTTTCCCGGCCGCATCGATATCACCTACGAATATACGTTCACGCCGATCACAGGCCTGTTCCTGCTCGATTCCGCCTTGCAGGGCGAATGGGACGTCTTCGCTGATGTCTTCCGCCACATCATCCTGCCGGCATCCCTGCTCGGCTATTTCTCGCTGGCCTATATCAGCCGCATGACGCGCAGCTTCATGCTGAACGAGCTCGGCCAGGAATATATCGTCGCAGTGCGGGCCAAGGGCCTCTCCGAAACCCGGGTCATCTGGGCGCACGCGCTGCGAAACGCAGCGGTCCCGCTGGTGACAGTCATCGCGCTCTCCTATGCCGGCCTGCTCGAGGGGTCGGTGCTGACCGAAACCGTGTTCTCCTGGCCGGGCATCGGCTTCTACATCACAAACTCGCTGCAGAACGCCGACATGAACGCCGTGCTTGGCGGCACCATCGTCATCGGCACGGTGTTCATCGGTATCAATCTTTTGTCCGACATTCTCTACCGAACACTAGACCCAAGGACACGACGCCAATGACGGGTCCAACCTCACCAACAGCGCCACTCACCCGCCGCCAATGGCTGCTCTCCGACCGGCCGCAATCGCGGCTGCAGGCGAGGCTTGGCCGCGCCTATATCACCTGGCGGCAGTTTTCCGCCAACCATCTGGCGGTGCTCGGCCTGGTAATTATCCTTGGCCTGTTGTTCATTGCCGTCTTTGCCGATGTGATCGCCACCAAGTCGCCTGTTATCGGCGATCTCGCCAATGCCCGGCTGCTGCCGCCCGGTGCCCAGGGCTATCTGCTCGGCACTGACGACCAGGGACGCGATATCTTTTCGCGGATCATGCACGGCTCGCGTCTGACGTTGCTGGTGATTGTGCTTGTCGCCATCATTTCGGCACCAATCGGGCTGCTGATCGGTACGGTGTCCGGTTATGTCGGCGGCTGGCTGGATGCGGTGCTGATGCGTATCACCGATATTTTCCTCGCCTTTCCGAAGCTTGTGCTGGCGCTCGCCTTTGTCGCGGCCCTCGGCCCCGGTATCCAGAACGCCATCATCGCCATCGCCATCACCTCCTGGCCACCCTATGCCCGTATTGCCCGGGCCGAGACGATGACGGTGCGGCGCTCCGACTATATTTCAGCCGTCCGGCTGATGGGCGCCTCGCCGCTGCGGATTATTTTTCGCCATGTCATGCCGCTCTGCATCTCGTCGCTGATCGTGCGGGTGACGCTCGATATGGCTGGCATCATCCTCACCGCAGCCGGCCTAGGCTTCCTCGGTCTCGGCGCTCAACCGCCGCTGCCTGAATGGGGCGCGATGATCGCTTCCGGCCGCCGCTTCATCCTCGACCAGTGGTGGGTGGCGGCAATGCCTGGCTTTGCCATCCTGATCGTCAGTCTCGGCTTCAATCTGCTCGGCGACGGTTTGCGCGATGCCCTCGATCCGCAGGAGAGTGGCCGATGACCATGCTGACAGTCGACAATCTGAAGGTCAGCTATCCGACCCGCACCGGCGTGATCGAGGCCGTGCGCGGTGTTTCCTTCACTCTCGGCCGCGAGCGGCTCGGCATTGTCGGCGAAAGCGGCTCCGGCAAGTCGCAGACCGGCCGCGCCATCATGGGCCTCACCCAGTCGCACGGGATCGTCACCGCCGATACTTTGAATTTCAACGGTATAGACTTGTTGAAAGCCTCGCTCAAGGAGCGACGTGCGTTGCGCGGCAAGCGGATCGCCATGGTGTTGCAGGACCCGAAGTATTCGCTCGATCCCGTCATGACGATCGGCAGGCAGGTTTGCGAGACCTTGCGCACGCATGAGCGCGTCAGCAAGGCGGAGGCCCGCGACCGGGCGCTCGCCATGCTGGAAGCAGTGCAAATCCGGGAGCCGCAACGGGTTTTCGACCTTCATCCGCACGAGGTCTCCGGCGGCATGGGGCAGCGGGTGATGATCGCCATGATGCTGATTGCCGGCCCGGAATTGCTGATCGCCGATGAACCGACCTCGGCGCTCGACGTCACAGTGCAACTCGATGTCCTTCGCATCATGGACAAGCTGGTATCCGAGCGCGGCATGGGGCTGATTTTCGTATCGCACGACCTGCGGCTGGTGTCTTCGTTCTGTGATCGCGTCATCGTCATGTACGCCGGCAAAATCGTCGAGGAATTGCCGGCGTCCGAACTGCGCAATGCCCAGCATCCTTACACGCGGGGCCTGCTGAACTGCATGCCCGTCATCGGCGAGGATCGCCATCCGCTGCCGGTGCTCGAGCGCAAGCCGGAGTGGGCGCTATGACCACCACTCTGTCTATCAACGATCTCAGCGTCATCTATGACGGTTACTACGCACTGAACGCCGTCAGCATCTCCATCGACAAAGGCCAGTCTTTCGGGCTGGTGGGCGAATCGGGCTCCGGAAAATCGACGCTTCTGCGTGCCGTCGCGGGCCTGGCACCGGTCAGCGAAGGCACGATCCGCATCGACGGCGAAACCCTAAAGGGCGCAAAGCGTAGCAAGAGCTTCTACCGCGAGGTGCAGATGGTGTTTCAGGACCCTTACGGGTCGCTGCATCCGCGCCAGACGATCGACCGGCTGCTTCTCGAACCCTTGCTGATCCATGGGATAGACGATGGCGAACGGCGCATTACACGGGCGCTCGACGAAGTCGGCCTCGGTGCCGGATTTCGCTTCCGCTATCCACACCAGCTCTCGGGCGGTCAACGCCAGCGGGTGGCGATTGCCAGGGCCCTGATCGTCGAGCCGTCGATTTTGCTGCTGGATGAGCCTACCTCCGCACTCGATGCTTCCGTGCAGGCGGAGGTGCTCAATCTTCTCGAGCAGATCCGTCGCGATCGCAATCTGACCTTCGTGATGGTGAGCCATGATCTCGGCGTCGTCACCCACATGTGCGACCGGCTTGCCGTCATGCAGAACGGCTTCGTGGTCGAGCGGCTTGCCTCGGTCGATCTTGCTGCAGGCCGCGTCTCGGAAGAGTACACACGCAATCTCATGGTTGCCAGCAAGGGTTTCGCCCGGGCTTAAGTCTCTGTTTTTATGTGTATATTTTTTGATTATGGTTAATGGATGGTTTAAACACGACCAACGCCATAGACTATTGACAGCTGCCGCATTTCTGTCATGATCTCGTTAACGGCGGTTAACTTTCGTGATCGCCAAGGTCTGGAGGTGCAGTATGTTTTTCATGGGTGGCATGACCCTTGGTTACCTTCACCCGCCCGTCCGGGCAAAGCGCATCGAAGCCGGTGCTTCCGTGGCTGACGAGGAAACCGCTGTCACACAGCGCCAGCAGTTGGCGCCGACAGTCGTCGACGGAGCCATTGAGCGGACCCTGCTCTGGGCTCGTCGCATTCTTTGCTAATTCTCTGTTTTGACCCTCGTGAAGATTAATTTTTTCACTCCGGGGCAGAGGGCGGAAATCCATCTCTCCCAATGCGACGATCAATCCCCGATAACAGCTGCTCGCGCTTGAGCGCAACTTTCTAACGGAGGCAGCATATGGCAAATATAGGCCTGTCGAATGCGTCTGTAGACGAGCTTGGTCCGTCTTCCGAGCGACGCCGGCTTGCGGTCACGGCCGGTATCTCCAAACGGCGCCGGTGGGAGACAGTCCTGCATGTGGTGCTTTTTGCTGCCGCGTTCGCGTTTGTTGCTGCCATGGTGTGCGGCGTCGGGACCTGATCGTTTTCCACGCGGATTGCGGTCCTGTCGTCTATGCAAGACGGATTTGATTTCGACATTCAATACGATTGAAAACGGCGGCCACATCGGCCGCCGTTTTGTTGTTAAGTCCATGCCGACTCAGAAATTCTGACTATGCCCGATAGCAAGCATTTGCCGAAACAAGTAAGCTTGGATGTCGAGCAGCATGGGATATTCGGATGGAAAACAACAAAGCGACGCGCAAGAGCGTCGAGGCGACCGTAACGTCGAGTAAAACAATCCCAGCCAAGCCGATCCTGAAGCAGGATCCGCATTCCCTGCGCGACCCCAAGGAAAATAATCTCGAAGTGGCCATCGGCCGCGAGGTCCGTGCTTTCCGCAAAACCCTCGGCATTACCGGCGCCGATCTGGCTTCCGCCACCGGCATCTCGCTCGGCATGCTGTCGAAGATCGAAAACGGCAACACCTCGCCGTCACTGACGACGCTCCAGTCGCTGGCTGCCGCACTGGGCGTTCCCGTCACCGCCTTTTTCCGCCGGTTTGAAGAGGTGCGCAATGCGGTTTTCGTCAAGGCGGGGGAGGGGCTGGAGATCGAGCGGCGCGGCACGCGTGCCGGGCACCAGTACAACCTGCTCGGCCATATCGGCAACAGTGCCAGCGGCCTGCAGGTCGAGCCGTACCTCATCACCTTGACCGCTGATTCAGATGTCTTTCCGGCCTTCCAGCACGACGGCCTGGAACTTATCTACATGCTCGAGGGTGAGGTGAAGTACCGCCATGGCGACAAGCTCTATACGATGCTGCCGGGCGACAGCCTTTTCTTCGATGCCGACGCGCCGCACGGTCCGGAGGTTCTGATCACCCTGCCGATCCGCTTCCTGTCAATTATTTCCTATCCCGAGAGGAACGGTGTATAGGCCCGGCGGCTGTCCTGAACAATCTCGGGCGTCAGTTCAGTTTAAGTTCATCTTTGCCGGCCTATGGGAGTAGGCACGTCTCACGCTGGCTTCCAGCCGGCGAGATTCGCGGTGCAATTTGGGGAATGTATGATGAATTTGATCGCCTTGATGTAATCTTGCCGCCGCGCTCACTTGATTTATATTGAGTGCTTCCAAGGTTTCATGGAGCGGGTGAACCACGGCGCGATGCCGTCGGCTCATGAGGTCCGTGAAAATCTCCGCCGAATTTGGTCATGCAGCGGTAAAGTTGCCATTTGCAAATACCTGGCGCCTGGTGGGCTTCGGGATTTGAACTCAGAATGGTGATCGCGCTTATGGCTCTGTCGGCGAATGCTCTTTACTCCGTTTGGATCCAGACCGCCCCATGTCAGCTGAAATTTCCCCGACCCCTTCGCCGCGCGCTCCTGAAGCAAAGCTTGTCGATCTCAACGATTCGATACGCGCAAGCTTCCTGTCCAACGACCAGCTGAGGGAGTGCGGCGAGGCCTTCGCACGTGACGGCGCCGATACGCTGCCGAATTTCAAGCCCTTCGAATTCTTCGCCCGCCATCGTGAGAACGAAACGGAAATCCTGCGCGTCTATCGCGCGGCTGCGGCGGATGTCGAGGCAGGCCAGTCCATCACGCCGGCGGCCGAATGGCTCCTGGACAATCACTACATCGTCGAAGAAGCAATCCAGGAAGTTCGACGGGATTTTCCGAAGAAATTCTATCGCCAGCTGCCGACTATGACCATTCAGGGCATGGTCATGCCACGCGCGCTCGCCGTGGCCTGGCTCTATGTCGCCCATACCCATAGCCAGATCTCCTACAAGGGCCTGATGGCCATCGTCGATGGTTTCCAGGAGCACGAGATCTTCAAGATCGGCGAGCTCTGGGCGCTGCCGTCGCTGGTGCGTTACGCGCTGGTCGACAACCTGCGTCGCATCTCGATCCGGGTCGAGCACAGCCGCCGCATGCGCGGCAAGGCGAACGAGGCAGCTGACGAACTGATCCGGCTCGCCGAGCCTGCAAAATGCGCAGAATATCTGAAATCGCTGGAGCCGTTGACGAAGGATAATACCTTTGCGACGCAGTTCCTCTACCGCCTGCGCGACGGATCGCAGACATCGAGCCTCGCTATCGACTGGCTCGAGCAGCGGATGGCGGCAGCCGGTACCGATTCCGAAGAAGTCATGATGGCCGAGCACACGCGGCTTGCCGCCGGCAATGCCACCATGGGGCATATCATCCGCAGCCTGCGCGAAATCGATGACACAGAATGGTCTGTCTGGGTCGAGGAGGTCAGTCAGGTCGACAAGCTGCTCTGGACAGAGACCGACTATGGCGCCCTCGATGCCGGGTCGCGCAACAAATATCGCAAGCAGATCGAAAAGCTCGCGCGCCGGTCTGACAAGACCGAAATCGAAATCGCCCAGATTGCCATCGACATGACGGCTGCGGCCAAGGCGTCGGCCGAGCCCCAGTCTCACGAGCCGAACGTCGGCGGCTTCCTCGTCGGTACACAGCGCATGAAGCTGGAAGAGGCTATCCACTACAAGCCACTGCCGGTGCAGCATTTTGTCCGCCAAGTCCGCAGACTTCGCTGGTTTGCAATCGCCGGCCCGGTCGTGCTGTTGACCATTCTTGCCATGGCTATTGTCGGCACCTTCATGGTACGCGCCGGCATGGGTGCGGCCGAGACCATCGTCCTGCTGCTAATGTTCTCGCTGCCTGCCTCCGAAGGCGCCACGGGGCTCTTCAACACCCTCATCACCCTTTTCGTAACGCCGGTGCGGCTTGTCGGATACGAATTCAAGGAGGGCATCCCCGAAGACGCCCGCACCCTGGTCGTCGTCCCGACGCTGATCTCCAATCGCGACAGCGTCGACGAACTGGTGCGCAATCTCGAGGTCCACTATCTCGCCAACCCGCGCGGCGAAATCTACTTCGCGCTGCTCAGCGACTGGCCGGACAGCAAGGTCGAGGAGACGCCGGCCGATCTGGAAGTGCTGGATTATGCGCGCCGCGAAATCGGCAACCTGTCACAGCGCTACAATTTCGACGGCAAGACTCGGTTCTACCTGCTGCACCGTCGTCGCCTCTACAATCCTGCCGAAGACGTCTGGATGGGCTGGGAGCGCAAGCGTGGCAAGCTGCACGAGTTGAACCTGCTGCTGCGGGGTGACCGCGACACGACATTCCTTCCCGGCGCCAATGTCATTCCGAAGGACATCCAGTATGTCATGACGCTGGATTCCGACACGCGCCTGATGCGCGATACCGTGACAAAGCTCGTCGGCAAGCTCTACCATCCGATCAACCGGCCTGTGGTCGATCCGGAAACCAAGCGCGTCATCAGCGGCTACGGTGTTCTCCAGCCGCGCGTCACGCCGTCACTGACGACGGGCAAGGACGCGTCCGTCTTCCAGCGCGTCTTTTCGATCAATCGCGGCCTCGACCCTTACGTCTTCACCGTTTCCGACGTCTACCAGGATCTGGCTGGCGAGGGCACGTTCACGGGCAAGGGCCTCTATCACGTCGACGCCTTCGAAAATGCCCTGCGTGGCAAGATCGATGAAAACTCCGTTCTCAGCCACGATCTGCTTGAAGGCTCGATGGCGCGCTGCGCTCTCGTCACCGACTGCGAACTCGTCGAAGACTACCCGATCCGCTATGAGGTCGAGGTTTCGCGTCAGCACCGCTGGGCGCGTGGCGACTGGCAGCTGCTGCCGTACATCTTCAATCCCTCGCGCGGCATTACCGGCCTCGGACGCTGGAAGATGTTCGACAACCTGCGCCGCTCGCTGACGCCGATCGCATGGTTCTTCGCGTCCGTGCTCGGCTGGTATCTGATGGCGCCGTTCTCGGCGCTGATCTGGCAGATCGTGCTGATCTTCTGCCTCTTCGTCGCCCCGACGCTCGGCCTTATCAACGGCATCATCCCTCGCACCAGCGATATCGTCGCCCGCGCTCACCTCTATACCGTCTGGACTGATATCCGCGATGCCAATGCCCAGGTGGCGCTGCGCATCGTGTTCCTGGCGGATTCTGCCTGCGGCATGGCAGACGCCATTGGCCGGTCCATCTACCGCACCTTCGTCAGCCGCAAGCTCATGCTGCAGTGGCGTACGGCTGCAAGCGCCCAAGCTGCGGCCCAGACGACCATTCTTGGCCACTACAAGGTCATGTGGCAGGCGCCAGTTCTGGCGGTGCTCGCCCTCGGGCTTGCCGCACTCAGCGGCAGCAACGCCTATCTGGTCGGCATCCCCTTTGTCGTCCTCTGGGTCCTGTCGCCGGCCGTCGCCTACTATGTCAGCCAGTCGGCGGAAACCGAAGACCAGCTGCATGTCTCCGAGCATGTGTCGACTGAGTTGCGCAAGATTGCGCGCCGCACCTGGCGCTATTTCGAGGCCTTCGTCGTCGAGCAGCAGAACTTCCTGCCGCCGGACAACGTCCAGCAGACGCCGCACGCCGTGGTTGCCCCGCGTACCTCGCCTACCAATATCGGCGTCTATCTCCTGTCGGTCGTGTCAGCCCGTCATTTCGGCTGGCTGTCGTTCGAGGAGACAATCACCCGTCTCGAGCAGACGATCGCCACCGTCGATCGGATGGAAAAATACCGCGGTCACCTGCTCAACTGGTATCATACGGATACGCTGAAGACGCTTGGGCCGCGCTATGTCTCGGCCGTGGACAGTGGTAACCTTGCCGGACACCTGATCGCGGTTTCCTCGGCATGCCGTATCTGGGCAGAAGCACCGTCGGCGCATATGCAGGGCAATCTCGATGGCGTCGGTGATGTCTCCGGCGTCCTCCAGGAAATCCTCGCCGATCTTCCCGACGACCGCAAGACCGTGCGGCCGCTCCGCCGCCGTCTCGAAGAGCGCATCATCGGCTTCCAGAATGCGCTGGCGGCGGTCAAGCGCGAACATGAGTTCGCCTCGATCCGCGTCATCAACCTTGCCGTGCTCGCGCGCGACATCAAGAAGCTCGCGGCCAATCTCGATCATGAGGTCAAGTCGCCGCAGAGTGCTGAAGTCATTCGCTGGTCGGAATCGCTGATCCAGGTCTGCGAAGCCCATATTGCCGACAGCGTCTTCGACCTCTCCAATGTCGAGGCACTGCGCCAGCGGCTGATCAACCTGCGCGATCGCACCCGCGATATCGCCTTCTCGATGGATTTTGCCTTCCTTTTCCGCCCGGAACGGCGCCTGCTGTCGATTGGCTACCGTGTCGAAAGCGGCGAGCTCGATGCTGCCTGCTACGATCTGCTGGCTTCGGAAGCTCGCCTTACCAGCCTCTTTGCCATCGCCAAGGGCGACCTGCCGACGGAGCACTGGTATCGTCTCGGCCGTCAGGTCGTGCCGGTCGGCTCGCGTGGTGCGCTGGTGTCGTGGTCGGGCTCGATGTTCGAATACCTGATGCCGCCGCTGGTCATGCAGGAGCGCCAAGGGGGTATTCTCAACCAGACGAACAACCTGATCGTCATCGAGCAGATGAACTACGGCCGTCGCCTCGGCGTGCCGTGGGGTATCTCGGAAGCGGCTTTCAACGCCCGCGACCATCAGATGAACTATCAGTACACCAACTTCGGCGTGCCCTCGCTTGGCCTGAAGCGTGGTCTCGGACAGAATGCCGTCATCGCGCCCTATGCCTCGTTGCTGGCCGCCATGTACGATCCGGAGGCAGCGCTCGAAAACCTCAACCGACTGCGCAAGGTCGGCGCTCTCGGCATGTACGGCTTCCACGATGCCGTCGATTTCACGCCGACCCGCGTCCCGGACGGCAAGAAGTTCGCGATCGTCTACAATTATTATGCCCACCATCATGGCATGTCGATCGCAGCCGTCGCCAACGTTGCATTCAACGGCAGGCTTCGCGAGCTGTTCCACGCCGATCCTGTCATCGAGGCCGCCGAACTGCTGCTTCAGGAAAAGGCACCGCGCGACATCCCGGTCATGGCCGCCAAGCACGAGACCGATGCTCCGGCCAACATCCAGGAAGACCTGCTGAAGGCGGAAGTCCGTAAGATCAGCAATCCTGCGCGCCAGGACCGTGAAATCGCCCTTCTGTCGAACGGCCATTATTCCGTCATGCTGACCGCGACAGGTTCAGGCTACTCGCGCTGGAACGGTCTTGCCGTTTCTCGCTGGAAGCCCGATCCGACGGAGGATCGCTGGGGCACTTTCATATTCCTGCGCGATACGGTCTCCCACCAGTGGTGGTCGGCGACATCTGAGCCGCGCAGCATCGAGGGCGAGAAGGCCAGCGTCATCTTCAGCGACGACAAGGCCGAGTACAGCAAGACGGTTGGGGAGCTGACCTCCGACGTCGAGTGCATCATCGCCACCGACCACGATGCCGAAGGTCGGCGCGTCACTCTGCACAATGCTGGTTCCGAAGATCGCTTCATCGAAGTGACGTCCTATCTCGAGCCCGTCATCGCCAACGAGGATGTCGACGCAGCCCATCCGGTCTTTGCCCGGATGTTCGTCAAGACCGAAATCGGCGAACTTGGCGATGTCATCCGCGTCGAGCGCAACAAGCGCGATCCAAACGAACCGGATATGACGATGGCCCACATGGTCGTCGACAATGCTGGCTCCGAACGACCGACCGAATTCGAAACCGATCGTCGTCGCTTCATCGGACGCGGCCGCAGCCTCGGGGAAGCCGCCGCCTTCGACCCTGGCACAAGCCTCTCCGGCACCGATGGATTTACGCTCGACGCCTGCCTTTCGCTGCGCCGTGTCATCCGCGTTCCGGCCGGCAAGAAGGTCAGCGTCATCTTCTGGACGATCGCTGCCCCGAACCGCGAAGATATCGACAGGGCTGTCGAGCGCTTCCGCAATCCCGATGCATTCGGTCAGGAAATGGTTCATGCCTGGACCCGGACACAGGTTCAGATGCGCCAGATCGGCGTGACTTCGCAACATGCGAAGATATTCCAGCATCTGGCCCGTTATCTGGTTTATCCGGATATGCACCTGAGGGCCGAGGCAGCCGTGGTCCACGCAGGGCTGCAGCCGCAGTCGGCGCTGTGGCCGCTGGCGATCTCCGGCGATCACCCGATCTTCACGCTGCGCATCAACGACGATATCGATCTCGAAATCGCCAAGGAAGCGCTGAGTGCCCAGGAATATCTACGTTCGCGCGGCATCATCGCCGATCTGGTGATCATGAACGAGCGGGCTGCGTCCTATGCGCAGGACATGCAGCACGATCTGGATGCGCTTTGCGAATCCGTCCGCCATTCGAGCCAGGGCGAAGGCTTGCGCCCGCATATCTTTGCAGCGCGCAAGGACCTGATGGAGCCTGAAACCTACCAGGCAGTGCTGGCGGCATCGCGCGTCGTCTTCCATGCCCGCAACGGGACGATCGTCGACCAGATCACCCGTGCGCCTTCGCTTGCGACCTCGACGCATACAAGTGAACCTGAAATGCGGCGTACTACCGTGGTTGCCACGACGACGCAGCCAGTTTCGGCGCCGGCTTCGATGGTAGACAAGGGCGATCTGGACTTCTGGAACGGCTATGGTGGCTTCTCCAGCGACGGCCGCGAATATGTCGTGCGCCTGTTCGGTGGCCAGTCGACGCCGCAGCCGTGGATCAACGTCATATCCAACGAGAATTTCGGCTTCCACGTCGCAGCCGAAGGTGCTGCCTTCACATGGAGCGCGAACTCTCGCGACTACCAGCTGACCTCCTGGTCCAACGACATGGTCATCAACCGTCCGGGCGAGGCGCTCTATGTCGCCGATCTCGTCAGCGGTGCTGTCATGACGCCCTATGCGGCCCTGTCGCGCCGTCCATCCGCTGCATTCGAAGCCCGTCACGGCCTTGGCTATTCGGTCTTCACCAGCGTGCAGGACGAAATCTCGCTTGAAGTCACCCAGACGGTCGACCGGACGCGTCCTGTCAAGATGACACGCCTGCGGCTGCGCAACGAGGGCACGACGGTTCGCCGCCTGCGTCTCTACAATTATGCAGAATGGGTTCTCGGCAACAATCCGCGCAAGACGGGGCCGTTCATCCTGTCTTCGCAGGATGCCGAGACCGGAGCGCTGTTTGCGAGCAACCCCTACAGCATCGACTATTCGCGTCATGTCGCCTTCATGGCTTCCAGCGAAACGGCCGGTAGCATCTCCTCCAGCCGCCGTGAGTTCATCGGTCGGGCCGGTTCGATCCAGCTGCCGCAGGCTGTCGTCTCTGGTGCCGTCCTATCCGGCTCACTCGATCTCGAGGGCGACCCGTGCGCCGCGATGGCCATCGATGTGACGCTGGAGGCTGGCGAACAGCGGGATATCTGCTTCTACATGGGCGATACTGCATCCACTGAGGAGGCTCGCGCTCTCGTGGCGGCAATCCGGTCGGAGAGCTTCGACGACCTGCTCGAGGCCAGCAAGACCTTCTGGAACGGATTCACAGGTCGGCTGCAGATCTCGACGCCTGACAAGGCGATGAACAACATGGTCAATGCCTGGCTCCCCTATCAGAGCCTCGGTTGCCGCATCATGGCACGCACCGCTTTCTATCAGGCGAGCGGCGCCTTCGGCTTCCGCGACCAGTTGCAGGATACGCTGGCGTTCCTGACGCATTCGCCGGAGCTTGCCCGTAAGCAGATCCTCAATGCTGCCTCGCGCCAGTTTCACGAAGGCGATGTCCAGCATTGGTGGCTGCCGGGAACAGGCGCCGGCGTCCGGACCCATATCTCGGACGACGTGGTCTGGCTCGCCTACGCGATCAACCAGTACTGCACCGTGACCGGCGACCGGGCACTGCTCGACGAAGAACTTGCCTTCGTAGAGGGCGCTTCCCTGACATCGGGGATGCACGATGCCTTCTACAAGCCGGAGGTTTCTTCGGACAAGGTCAGCCTCTACGAACATGCGGCGCTGGCCCTCGACCTTGCTATCCGTCGCAAGGGCGGAAACGGCTTGCCGCTGATCCTCGGTGGCGACTGGAACGACGGCATGAACCGCGTCGGCATGCTCGGCCGTGGTGAAAGCACGTGGCTCGGTTGGTTCCTGGCGGGTACGCTGACATCCTTCATCCCTTACGCCGAAGCCCGTGGCGACAGCGAGCGGGTTGCACGCTGGTCGGCCCATCTGCCGGAACTGAAGAAGGCGTTGGAAACGGCAGGCTGGGATGGCGGTTACTATCGTCGTGGCTATTTCGATGACGGCACACCGCTCGGTTCGAACGAGAACTTCGAATGCCAGATCGATTCGATTGCCCAATCCTGGAACATCCTGTCCGGCGAAGGCGACCGGGCTCGTGGTGAAAAAGCCATGGATGCCGTTCTCGAGCGGCTGGTGGATGACGACAAGGGCATTATCCGGCTGTTTACACCGGCATTCGCCAAGTCGCCACGCGATCCCGGCTACATCCGGTCCTATCCGCCGGGCGTTCGCGAAAACGGCGGGCAGTATACCCATGCCGCGACGTGGGTTGTCCTGGCGCTGGCTGAGATGGGTCGTGGTGACGATGCGTGGCGTTGCTTCAACCTGCTCAATCCCGTCAACCACGCTCTGGACAAGGCTGCGAGCGACCAATACCGGGTCGAACCCTACGTGGTTGCTGCCGATATCTACGGCGAAGGACAGTTGGCCGGACGTGGCGGCTGGAGCTGGTACACCGGCTCTGCGGGCTGGATGTACCGTGTCGCCATCGAAGGTTTGTTGGGGATCCGTGTCGCCAATGGTCACCTTCACGTGAAGCCCGCCTTGCCCTCGGCATGGGACGGCTTTACGGCTGAACTTGATCTTTCAGACACAAAATATCGCATTTCGGTCTCAAAACCGTCCAATGCGGAAGGCTACCTTGTCACTATCAACGGCACGGAGATCGCCAATCCCGACGCAGGATTCGCGATCGGCCAATAGTCACTCTTTTTTGAACCGACTCGAATTGACGAAGGCGGCCAAAAGGGGGAACCCTTTGGCCGCCTTCGCGTTTCAAGCCCGAACAGGAGAGAACCTGATGGCTCCCAATCTCAGGACAAATCCGTTGTCGACGGGAAAAACAGGCCCACAAGCGGTTGCCGGAGGGCGCGATACCAGACTCGACGTGCTGCGAGCGCTGGCGTTGATCGCAATCTTCATCAATCACGTACCAGGACAGATCTTCGAAAATCTGACGACCAAGAATTTTGGTTTCTCTGATTCGGCTGAGGCTTTTGTTCTGATTTCGGGTATCTCCATAGCGCTTGCCTACGGCGGGCGCTTCGTCGTGGGCAACAGGCTGGCGGCTTCCTATAAGGCTATTAGGCGCGCTGGAACGCTATACATGGCCCACATGATCACAACGTTCATGACCATCGGCCTGTTCATCACCGGAGCCTGGCTGTTCAGCCGCCCGGGCCTTCTGTGCGAGATCAACATCCTGCCTGTGCTGACCAACCTCACGGCAGGTATTCCATCGCTGCTGCTGCTGGGTCACCAGATCGGATATAACAACATCCTGCCCATGTACGGCGCATTGCTGTTGATGGTGCCTGCGATCCTCTGGCTCGAGGCGCTCAGCCCGAAGCTGTTGTTGCTGATTTCGGCAACCGTCTGGATGGCAGCCGGCGTCTACCAGATCGCGCCTCACAACTTCCTGCTTCCAGGCTTCTGGTTCCTTAATCCCCTGTCCTGGCAGTTCCTGTTCGTCATCGGCATTGTCTGCATGATGCACGTTCGTCGCGGCGGAAAGCTGCCGCAGCATCCGGCGCTGTTTGGCCTCGCCGCCGGCTATGTCGCGCTGTCCTTCGTCTGGGTGACCTTCAAGCTCTGGGTTTTGGGCGAGTTCCTGGCCTCGACAAGACTACCGCCGGTCATCATCGGCTTCGACAAGACATTCCTGTCGCTGCCGCGACTGCTGCATGTGCTGGCCTTGGCTTATCTGGTGATCAACATCCCCGCCATCTCGCGCTGGCTGCGTTTGTCTTCAGACAATCCTTTGACAGTGCTTGGCCGCCACTCGCTGAACATCTTCGCGGCCGGCACCATCCTGGCGATGACGGGTCAGGTGCTGCTTTATGTTACCAACAACGACCATGTCGTCGGCCCGCTGTTCGTCGTGTTCGGCATCGTGGTACAGTTTTATTATGCCGACCATCTGGAGACCAAGCGTCTCGCAGAGCGGGATCGGTCGAGGGGCATTACTCCCGCTGTAGCGATGGCTCTTCCGGCGAGGCGCGATCCGCGCTGATAATCAGCCGGCTCGAAACTCCTCGAGCCGGCGTTTTTGTTTTCCAGCAGCGTCGAAATTATCCGGGTCGAGCCAGGCTATGTAGGCCTTGCGCAATGCCGGCCATTCCTTATCGATGATTGAATACCAAGCCGTGTCGCGGTTCTCGCCCTTCACCACCAGATGCTGGCGAAAAATGCCCTCGAACTGAAAGCCAAATCGCTCGGCGGCCCGCTTTGAAGGATCGTTGCGGTTGTTGCATTTCCACTCGTAGCGGCGGTAGCCGAGCTCGTCGAAGATATAGCTGGCAAACAGGAAGAACGCCTCGGTGGCTGCCGGCTTGCGCGAAACGAGCGGCCCCCAGTAGATATTGCCGATCTCGATCACACCGGGTGCCGGTTCGATCCGCATCAAGGCCTGGCGCCCGGCGACCTTGCCGCTTGCCTCGTCGATCAATGTGAAAAAGAGCGGATCGTTGTTTGTTTCGGCATTGTCGAGCCACGGCTGGAATGCTGCCCGGTTTTCCGGAGGATAATCCGGCAACCATGCAAATCGACTGTCGATGTCCGATACCGCTGAGGCCTCGTACAGGCCATCGCCATGCTGCGCGGCATTGAGGGGCTCCAGGCGGACGTAGCGGCCCTGGAGGATCTTTCGCTCCGGACGCGGGCGCGGCTGCCAGTTTTGTAAATTCTCGGACATGTAGCGCCTCCATCCTAAGCTTAGACTTCAACGATCGATAGCGTCAGCCATCGTAGAAATCAATTTTGTCGTTCAGCGCAGCCAGGTCGCATAGTCCGAAACAAGCAGATGGAGCGGCGCCTCGTCCTCTTCTATCCCGTAAAAGCGCGACACGGCGGGATCGTCGAAGATGTTGTCCGTGGCATCGTCGTTGACAGTCGAGACTTCGGCGACGAAGACATCGCCGTCTTCGGCCCAGAAGGCATGCCAGTCGCCCGGCATCAGCGTCACGCTCTCGCCGGGCGCAAGCCTCAGCTTTTCGCCGGCGGCAAGCGTCCGTAACAGGCCATCGCAGAAAACCTGCGTGCCCTTGGTGCGGTCGCAGTGCCCGTCGGTATCGCCGAACAGTTCGATCACCAGGGTGCCGCCACCGCGATTGATGATGTCCTCGGCCTTTAGCACATGGGTGTGGCTCGGCGTCACCTGGCCGTTGCGGGAAATCATAGCCTTCTCGGCGTAGAGCATCCCGCGTCCCTTTTGCAGATCCGCAAACCTGCCATTGCGGGCAGTGAACAGGAAGAGACCGGATCTGGAGAAATCCCCAAGCCCGAAGTCGGTGATATCCCAGCCGAGGTTGGCATCGACGATATTGCCGATTTCGGCCTTGCGCGCCTGCATCTCGCTTGGCGACCACCTGGCAAAAGGCGGCAGGATGTAGCCGAACGAGCGCATGAACGCCTCGGCATCGCGGATGATCCTGTTGATTTCGCTGCGTTTCATCGATGCTGTCATAGTGTGTCTCCGCCTGCCTGATGATTACTTGACGCCGATGCCGGCCGTCAGGCCGCCGTCGATGCGGTGGTCGGAGCCGGTGATGAACGCCGCCTTGTCGGAGGCGAGGAAGGCCGCCAGGGCCGCCACCTCTTCCGGTTCGCCGATACGACCGAGCGGATGGGCTTCGCCGAAGCGACGGAACGCATCGTCGATATCGGCATCCGGTCCGCCGAAAGTCCGGGCTGCGAGTTCGAGAATGGGCGTACGCACCGAACCGGGACTGATGGAGACAACGCGGATCCGGTCAGCGGCAAAGTCCAGTGCCATGGCGCGCGTCATGGCGTGGATTGCACCCTTGGACGCGACATAGGCGGAGACGCCCTGCTGGCAGGCGTGACCCTGGACGCTGGACAGGTTTACAATCGCCCCGCCACCGCGTTTGCGCATTTCCGGCACGCCAAACTGCGCGGTGAGGTGGATCGAGCCGACATTCACCGCCATGCAGCGCATGAAGATCTGGAAGGATGTCTCCGTCGCATCGCCATAGGGGTGAACGGCTGCCGCGTTGACGATGATATCGAGGCCACCGAAGCGGGATACGGTTTCCGTCACGGCGGTGCCTACCATCTCTGGGATAGAGGCATCTGCGGTGAGGACGATAAGCGACAGCTGTTCGGCGTCTGCCAAGCCTTGCAGCTCGATATTTGCCGCCGCGTCGATCCCGACGGCTGCGACCGCTGCCCCCTCGCGGGCGAGATGCAGGGCCACGGCGCGGCCAATGCCGGTGGTTCCTGTGACGAGCGCTACCTTGTTAGTAAACTCTGGCATTATCGGCGTCCTTTACGCGGCATGCTGCGATTGGCGGTCGGCGTCGCTCGCGGCGCCTCGGGAATGAATTGGAGACCGGCGTCGAGATGTCGGTCCATATGGTAGGAAAAGGCGATACGGTTGCGATGGCGCAGGGCGGCAACAATGTCCGCATGCTCGCTGACCACGGCTTCCAGCGTCAGCCGCTGCGATTTGCCGGCCATCATCAGGCGCTGGATGACCGGCCGCAACATGCCGTAGGTTTCCGACAGAGTGCGGTTGCCGGCGGCATCGACCAACAGGGTGTGAAACTGGAAATCGCACTCGGAGGCCTGCTCGGCGTTTTCGGATGTAAGGATGGTCTGGTTGAGCGCGTCCATTTCATCCAGCATTCCGGGCGTCAGGCGTTGCATGAGCGGGTCGAACAGGTTCATTTCGGTCAGCCGGCGATAGCCCTGAATATCGCGAAAGGCATCGACTGACACATCCATCGCGAATGCGAACAGCCGCTGCATGGCGTGCTGGTGCTGGTCGGTCAGAACGGCGCCGATCTTCTGTCGCGATTCGGCGACGCCATAGGCTTTCAGCGTCCGGAATGCTTCGCGTACGGTATTGCGGCTGGAGGCGAACTGCACGGCCAGTTCCGCTTCTCCCGGCAAGATGTCGCCGACGCCCATGCCGCGTTCGCGGATCATCTCGCGGATCTGGCGGACCACGTCGTCGACGGCCGAAGCCCTGCTACCGTCCTCCATGCTTGTCCCTCACTCCTCACCGTTACCAAGATTATTATGTTGGGCTTAAAGTCGCAATATGCGATCTCGACTTGTCATTTGAAATATTCTTGCTTTAATTGCCCAACATTACGTGGAGGAAGACATGCTGCAAAGTTGGCGCTGGTTCGGGCCGGAAGATCCCGTGACCCTATCTCACGCACGGCAGGCGGGCGCCCATGGCGTCGTGACGGCTTTACATCACATCTATGACGGTCGCGTCTGGACGCCGGACGATATCGCGGAGCGGATGGCGCTGGTGAAAAAGGCCGGAATGGTCTGGTCTGTCTGCGAATCCATTCCGGTCAACTCCGCCATCAAGCTGCGCAATCAGAACTGGCGGCGTTATGTCGACGCCTGGAAAGAGAGCCTGGCCAATCTCGGCAAAGGTGGCGTTCCCGTCGTCTGCTACAATTTCATGCCGGTCGTCGACTGGACGCGCACGAACTTGCTCTTTCCGACCGAGGCGGGAGGCTTTGCGCTACGCTTCGACATGGTGGATTTTGCCGCTTATGACCTGTTCGTGCTGAAGCGGCGCGGGGCAGAAGACAGCTATGCAGTCGATATCGTCGAGGCTGCCCGCCTCCGTCATGAGGCGATGACGGATACTGACATCCTGACGCTCGAGAAGAACATCATTGCCGGCCTGCCGGGTGGGGAGGACAGCCATACCCGCGAAACCATTCGCGGCCAGATCGCGTCCTATGACGACCTTTCCTCGGATGATATGCGCGCCAATCTGGTCGAATTCCTGCGCGAGGTCGTGCCGGTCGCGGCAGAAAATGGCGTCAGGCTCGCGATCCATCCCGACGACCCGCCGTTTTCACTGTTCGGCCTGCCGCGCGTTGTCTCACAGGCCGAGGATATCCAGACCCTTCTCGATGCCGTCGATGAACCCGCCAACGGCATCACGCTATGCGCCGGCTCCTACGGCTCGCGCGCCGGCAACGATGTGGTCGGCCTCGCATCCCGTTTCGCCCAGCATATTCATTTCGCCCACTTGCGAAACGTTAGCAAGGAAGCCGACGGGTCCTTCGTCGAATCCGAACATCTCGGTGGCGACGTCAACATGGTGTCGCTGATTTCCGTGCTGCGCGGCGAGGAGCGTCGGCGTCTGGCCACCGGGCGCAGCGACTGCGTCATTCCGATGCGTCCCGACCATGGGCATCTACTGATCGACGACCAGGAGAAAATCGTCAATCCGGGCTATTCCTGCATCGGACGGCTGAAGGGGCTGGCGGAGCTTCGAGGCGTGATTGCAGCGGTCGACCAATTGCAGGGCGCACCGTCCCCCGTGGCCTGATAGAGAGACCGGCGACGGCACCGCTTGCCCGACGGGCGGTGCCGTTTAAGGCCGGTCAACGCCCCGATGTCGTTCACGAAAGCGGGTGGCTCAAGATTGGTGCAATCGGCGATCTGCACTCCGCATAGCCATACGAATTGGCTTATACAATCCACCACGATCCAGTAATCTGGTGGTTGATTCATCGCCAATCGTGGATACCGTCAATGGACAAGAAAACACCCCGTTCCGTTCCGACCCCGTTGCCGGACGACGTGCCGCTGCGCTCGCGCGCCTGGTTCGACAATCCGCAAAATCCGGACATGACGGCCCTCTATCTCGAGCGCTACATGAACTTCGGCCTCAGCCTCGACGAGCTGCAGTCGGGGCGGCCGATTATCGGTATCGCGCAGACTGGCTCGGACCTGTCGCCCTGCAACCGCCACCATCTGGAGCTCGCCAAGCGCGTCCGCGAGGGCATCCGCGACGCCGGCGGCATCGCCATCGAATTTCCGGTCCATCCGATCCAGGAGACCGGCAAGCGGCCGACGGCCGGACTTGATCGCAACCTGTCCTACCTCGGGCTCGTCGAAGTGCTCTATGGCTACCCGCTGGACGGCGTGGTGCTGACAATCGGTTGCGACAAGACGACGCCGGCCTGTCTGATGGCGGCGGCCACGGTCAATATTCCGGCCATCGCGCTCTCCGTCGGCCCGATGCTGAACGGCTGGTTTCGCGGCGAGCGCACGGGCTCCGGCACCATCATCTGGAAGGCACGCGAGCTTCTGGCCAAGGGTGAAATCGACCAGAAGGGGTTCCTGAAGCTCGTTGCTTCCTCGGCGCCGTCGACCGGCTATTGCAACACCATGGGCACGGCGACGACGATGAATTCGCTGGCCGAAGCGCTAGGCATGCAGTTGCCCGGTGCAGCCGCGATCCCGGCCCCCTACCGCGATCGCCAGGAGATCTCCTACGAGACGGGCCTCAGGATCGTTGAGATGGTTCGCGAAGACTTGAAACCGTCGGATATCCTCACCCGTGAAGCCTTCGTCAATGCGATCAAGGTGAATTCTGCCATCGGCGGCTCGACCAATGCGCCGATCCATCTGAACGCGCTCGCCCGGCATATCGGCGTCGCGCTCGATATCGACGACTGGCAGACCCACGGCGAGGATGTTCCCCTGCTGGTCAACCTGCAGCCAGCCGGCGAATATCTGGGCGAGGACTATTACCATGCCGGCGGCGTGCCGGCCGTCATGGGCGAGCTTATCAAGCATGGCCTGCTCGACACCCATGCGATGACCGTGAATGGCCGCACTGTCGGCGAGAACTATTCGAACTCCAGGACAGAAGACGAAAAGGTCATCCGCCCGTTCGAGCGTCCCTTGAAGGAGCGGGCTGGTTTCCGAGTGCTGCGAGGCAATCTGTTCTCGTCGGCGATCATGAAAACCAGCGTCATCTCGCCGGAATTCCGGGCGCACTATCTCTCCAATCCCGAAGATCCGGATGCGTTTACCGGCCGGGCGATCGTCTTCGACGGGCCTGAGGATTATCATGCGCGGATCGACGATCCGGCGCTCGCGATCGACCTCAAGAGCATCCTTTTCATGCGCGGTGCCGGTCCCATCGGCTATCCCGGCGCCGCCGAGGTCGTAAACATGCGGGCGCCCGATTATCTGCTGAAGCAGGGTATAAACTCATTACCCTGTATCGGTGATGGACGCCAGTCCGGCACGTCAGGCTCGCCGTCGATCCTCAATGCGTCACCGGAAGCCGCAGCCGGCGGTACGCTGGCCCTGCTGCGCACCGGCGACATCGTGCGTATCGATCTCAACAAGGGATCGGCCAATATCCTTGTCGACGACGAGGAACTGGCATCAAGGCGCCGGGCGCTCGAGGCTGCCGGTGGCTATGCCTATCCCGACAGCCAGACACCGTGGCAGGAAATACAGCGCGCCTATGTCGGCCAGCTGGAAACCGGCGCGGTGCTCGAGCCGGCGGTCAACTACCAGCGTATCGCCCAGACGAAGGGAATTCCGCGGGATAATCACTAAGCCTGCAGCGGGTAGCCATCGCTGTCTAACTTTCATCCGCACAGGCTGTCTTGCCTCGTGGATGACTTGTCGTGCCGAATTCCCAAACCTCTCCCACAAAGGAAACATCCGTGAACAGGTTCAAATTCTCCAGCATGGCGCTCGTCGCCCTGTTGCTTTCCGGTGCTGCCGATGCCGCTGATTTTGCGGTCATGCCGTTGAAGGACGGCGATAGTTTCACCGGCTGCCTGGCGCAGAACATAGATGCCGGAGTTGGGCTGCTTGCCGTCGGCGACAAGGTCGTGCTGTTTGCCAATTCGCCCAAGTTCACCATTGCCAAAGGCGATGCGGTGAAAGGTACGTGGTCTGTGGATGGCGGGGCTCCGACGGACTTCTCCTCGACCGCCGATACCGACGCCACCGCCACCATTGACGTGCCGAACACGACCGAGGCGGTCACGGCGTTGACGACGGGCAAGACGCTCGCGGTCAAGGCCAACACCAATAGCGTCGAGTTTCCGCTCGAGGGTGTCGAGAAGGCGTTCATGGGCCTGACCGAGTGCATGCAGACCCAGAAGGCGCCTGAGTAATTCCCACCTATCCTGCAGGACAGATATCGGTGGCCGCCTCAAGCGGCCACTTTTCAAATCGGTGTCCGGCCGGTTAGCCGATCGACATCAGGCTGGCATTGCCGCCGGCGGCTGTCGTGTTGATGCTGGTCGAGACCTCTTCCAGCAGCCAGTGCAAGCAATAGCTCTCGGGTTTGTCTGACAGCTCCAGGCTCGATGCGGCCTGGACAATGATCAGAGGCCCCGGCAGCTGGGCGATCGCGGTATTGGTAGCCCGGATACGCTCCGCCTCGCCTTCGATCAGCGCACCTGCAAACGGCCCCGATGCTGTCCAGTCCGGACTGAAGGAAAATCTGGACGAAACGCTGGCTGGCAAGCTCTCCAGTGCTGCTTCCAACCCGGTCGATGCGTCGATGATGGCGCTGTTACCGGTGGCGAGCACAGCGGATAGCTGCCCATAGAGCCCATCCACCGTCTCCGGCATCAGCAGGATCGTTCCGCGCGGGTGCAGGGCGTAGAGGTTACGCTCGCCAACCGGGCCGGCAAGTTCCGATATCAGGCCGAGCGCGGACCAAAGGCCGCTCTCGCGGGCAGCGCTGCCGATCGCCTTGGCGTCTTTTCCATCCAGCCATTTGGCAAAATCGAGCAGCGCCGGATCGGTGTGGACAGAGCTGTGCTGCGGGGGCACTGGAGGTGTCGACACAAGGCGGCCGAGATAGAGCGGACCGCCGGCCTTGGGGCCGGTGCCGGATAGCCCTCTGCCGCCAAACGGCTGCACGCCGACGACAGCGCCGATGATGTTGCGGTTGACATAGAGATTGCCAGCTTTGACGCGGCTTGTCACATGGGCGATGGTTTCGTCCAGTCGCGTGTGCAGGCCAAAAGTCAGGCCGTAGCCTGTGGCGTTGATATCGTCGATCAGCCGGTCGAGATCGTCGCGCCGATAGCGCAGCACGTGCAATACGGGGCCGAAGACTTCCTGCTTCAGGTCCGACAGCTGGCGGAGTTCGATGATCGTTGGCGGAACGAACGTGCCGTTTGCGGTTTCTGCTGTCAGGGCGAGCTGCTCGACTTTGGCGCCGATGCCGCGCATGGCGTCGATATGCTTTTCGATATTGTTTTTTGCTTCAGCCGTGATGACCGGGCCGATGTCGACAGCTAGGCTGTCGGTGCGGCCGATGACAAGTTCGTTGAGGGCGCCCTTCAGCATGTCGAGCACACGGTCAGCCACCTCATCCTGCAGGCAAAGGACGCGCAACGCCGAGCAGCGCTGGCCGGCGCTGTCGAAGGCTGAAGCGATGACGTCGGCGACCACCTGTTCGGCAAGGGCCGAACTGTCGACGATCATGGCGTTCTGACCGCCTGTTTCGGCGATAAAAGGAATTGGCTTGCCGTTCTCCGAGAGGCGGCTTGCAAGCTGCGCCTGGATCAGCCGGGCGACATCTGTCGAGCCGGTGAACATGACGCCGGCAATGGCGTCGTTTTCAACTAATGCGGCACCGATCCGGCCATCGCCGGGCAGCAATTGCAGGGCGTCTGCCGGAATGCCTGCCTGATGTAGGATACGCACCGCTTCAGCAGCAATGAGCGGCGTCTCTTCGGCAGGTTTTGCCAGCACCGGATTGCCTGCGACCAGGGCCGCTGCAATCTGACCGGCAAAAATCGCCAATGGAAAATTCCACGGGCTGATGCAGACAATGGGGCCCAGCGCGTGGTGCGCAAGGCCAAGGGTGCGGTTGGCCTGCTCGGCGTAATACCGCAGGAAATCGATCGCTTCCCGCACTTCACCGATGGCGTTCGGCAGGGATTTGCCGGCCTCGCGCATGATCAGTCCCAAAAGGTCCGGCATCCGCTGCTGCAGCAGGTCGGCGGCGCGTAACAGGCACGCTGCACGTTCGGCCGTTGGCGTGGCGCTCCAGGATGCGGTGGCGGCAGTGGCGAGAGCGACGGCCTGCTTTACGTCCGCGTCGGTCGCCTCTGTGACGGTGCCGACGATGTCGTTGATGTCGGCAGGGTTGCGGACCGGCAAAGCGGGATTGCCGTTGTCGCGCGGCGGAACTGCGGTCCATTCGACTTTCGTGCCTTCGCGCAGCACGCTCGACAATTCTGACAACGTGGTTTCGTCTGAGAGATCGAGCCCGGCGGAGTTGCGACGTTCGCCGTAGAGATCGGCAGGGCGCTTGATCTGCTCATGACGGGCGCCGACTGTTGGCATTGCGCGGACGATTTCGACGGGATCGGCCGTCAGTTCGTCGATGGAAATGGCCGGATCGGCGATTCGGTTGACGAAGGAGGAATTGGCGCCGTTTTCGAGCAGCCGCCGGACGAGGTAAGCGAGCAGCGTTTCATGAGTGCCGACAGGAGCGTAGATGCGGCACGGCCGGTCGAGATTGCTGCTGCCGACGACCTCGTCATAGAGCGGCTCTCCCATGCCATGCAGGCACTGGAACTCATAGTCGCCGACCTTGAAGGCGGATCCGGCCATGGCGTGGATCGTTGCCAGCGTCTGGGCGTTATGGGTCGCGAACTGTGGAAACACGCGGTCCTTCGATGCCAGCAGCTTTTTCGCGCAGGCGATATAGGAGACGTCCGTGTAGATCTTGCGGGTATAGACCGGGAAATCAGCAAGACCGTCGACCTGCGCGCGCTTGATTTCGGCATCCCAGTAGGCACCCTTGACGAGACGAACCATGATGCGGTGCTTGGCCCGCTCTGCGAGATCGATGATGAAATCGAGCACAGCGGGGCAGCGTTTGCCATAGGCCTGGACGACGAAGCCCATGCCGTTCCAACCGGATAGATCGGGATCGAGGCGCAGGGCTTCGAGCAGGTCGAGCGACAGTTCGAGGCGATCAGCCTCCTCCGCGTCGATGTTGAGGCCGATATCGTAGCCTTTCGCAATGAGAGCCAGCTTTTTGACGGCCGGCAGCAGTTCAGTCATGACGCGGGTGCTCTGGGCGCGCGAATAGCGCGGGTGCAGGGCTGACAGCTTTATGGAGATGCCCGGGCCGCTATAAATGCCGCGGCCGGCGGATGCCTTGCCGATGGCATGGATGGCATTCTCGTAGTCGGCAAAATAGCGTTTCGCATCCGCTGCCGTGGTCGCGGCTTCTCCCAGCATGTCGTAGGAATAGCCGAAACCTCTGGCTTCCAGCGCACGCGAGCGGCGCAGCGCCTCGTCGATGGTTTCGCCGGTGACGAACTGCTCGCCCATCATCCGCATTGCCATGTCGACGCCACGGCGGATCACCGGTTCGCCGGCCCGGGCGATCAGCCGCGTCAGCGCCGCTGACAGGCCGGGATCGTTGACGGTGGACGTCAGCTTCCCGGTGACGACGAGGCCCCAGGTGGCGGCATTGACGAAGAGCGAGCGACCACCGCCGATATGCGAGCGCCAGTCGCCATTGGCGATCTTGTCACGGATCAGCGCGTCACGCGTGGCAGTATCCGGAATACGCAGCAGCGCCTCGGCGAGGCACATCAGCGCCACGCCCTCCTGGCTGGAGAGCGAATATTCATGCACCAGGCCCTCGACGCCGGAGCCTTTATGCTTGGCGCGCAGGGCGACGATCAGCTTAGTAGCGGTCTGTCTAGCGGCAGTGCGGATATCTTCGGGCAGAGTTGCCGCTTCCACCAGCCGCGGTACACATTCCATTTCCGGAATGCGATAGGCCGCTGTGATCGCCCGGCGTAGGGGTGTGGGTGGAGAAATGGGTGGGGCGAAAGCCGCAAAGATCGGCATGGTGCCAGCGGTTTCGACGGTCTTCTCGGGAACGGCTGTCTGCATCGCGGTCATCCCTGCCAAATGCGTAATTTCACGTGAATCGTTTATAGCATTGTGGCTGAAGTCGATCTGCCCTTATAGTTGGCATCGATGTTGCAGTTTCTCCGATTATTTATGCTTTTATGGTGAAATTGATGCCTGGCGACACTAATAGCGGTGAAATCGATCATTTCGATCGAAAAATCATGGATGCGCTTGTCGAAGACGGGCGGATGACGATCACCGACCTGTCGAAAAGGGTGGGTCTTTCGAAAACACCCTGCCAGGTGCGACTGAAACGGCTGATGGAAGACGGCTATATTCTTGGCTTCCATGCCAGGCTCGATCCGCAAAAACTCGGCCTCGATCACATCGCCTTCGCCGAGGTGAAGCTGTCCGATACGCGCGAGAAGGCGCTGGAGGAATTCAACAGCCGGGTCGCGAAGATCAAGGAAGTCGAGGAGTGCCATATGATTGCCGGCCAGTTCGACTATCTGCTGAAGGTCCGTACATCGGACGTCAGGAAATACCGGCAGGTGCTCGGCGAGAAGATTTCAAGTCTGCCGCATGTCGCGAGTACATCGACCTTCGTGGTGATGCAGGCGATCAAGGAGAGCGGCATCTGATGCGCTCGAATTCCCCTAGCCTATGGCGATGAGCAGGCCTTTACCGGATGTCTCGACGACAATATCCGTAATCCTTGCGCCCGAGAGATCCACTGTGTCGTGTCGCTGCAGCGCGATCTCTCGCGGACCGATGCGGAATGCCATCGGCGCCAGCGCAAACAGAAACGAGGTCTGCGACATAGCTTCCGATTGCGGCAGGTCGGAGGCCTCGATCCTTTTGACAGAATGCGCAATACCGCGTCTCGCCATCACATTCAGATCGGCGATCGGGCCATCCCGCAGGCGCCCGGAGGTCACAGTGTCGCCCGGAAAACCATAGGGTGCGGTGTTTTGGTCGAGCATCGCCGGCGCGCGGCCCTCGACCGATAGCTCAATGGCATCGCCGCCGATAACCGTGAGGATGCGGTCTATCCCCGGAAAGCGTGAGAAAGGACCGTCGGAGGCGACGGTTGCCATGCTGATCCGCCAGTCGAAATCGGCGTTCGGCACAGCAGATGCCATGACAGCGATTTCCAGCGTTTCCCCGCCGCCGTTTTTCCAGGGCATCCGCTTGTAGTCGCTGAGACGAAGGACGATCATGCTGGTCTCATGGTTCGGTATATCGGCTAATGTCTATAAGATTTTAGGGTGCTCATGCCGTCGCACTCAAGGGGCGGAAGACACCTGCGAACTGATAGCGGTCGCCGGGATGAATGATTTCAGCAAACGTCACGGTGCGGCCGCTCTGCCATGTCTGGCGGGATAGCACTAGGCAGGGCTCTCCCTTCTGCATATCGAGGGTTTTTGCCGTGCTGCTGTCGGCGGCAACTGCCCGGATGACGTGCCGGGCCTCCGACCATGGAACCTGTTCAAGCAGCCAGCTGCCGGGCGGTTTGGTCTCGAAGGTTTCGAAGCGCGCGCGCGGCACAGTGTCCAGCATGATGACCCGATGCTCGATAGCATGCGGCTTGTGATCAACGATGTGAAGGCAGGTGAGGCGCAACAGTTCCTTGCCGGCCTCCTCGCCGAGTTTCAGGGCCTCGGACGGGCCAAGGCGCTCGATCTTGCTCGACAGGATCCGAAATGTGTAGTCGTGCCCGGCAGTCCGGGCGTCCGCGCCGATATCCTGGATTTCCATGACGGTCCGGTCGATCTGCGGCGGTGCGACGAACGAGCCGGCGCGGCGCTTGCGCAGGATCATGCCGCGGTCGGCAAGCGCCGTAAGCGCCTTGTTGACGGTCATCCGCGAGCAACCGTACTCCCGTTCCAGCTCGTGTTCGAACGGGATGCGCTGGCCCGGCTGCCAGGTGCCGTCCATGATCTTGGTTTCGATGTCGTCGTAAATGCTCTGATGGATGGACTTCAATACAATCCCCGGTCCGCAGTGCAGCGATCGCCGTGCGCGACCGATGCTCGTGCCGCTATCGAACGCAAGCGGCGTCACCTCTGTTCGGTTTGTATATGCTTTTGAAAAAAACTCCACATTTTAGCAGAGCTGCGATTTGCCATATCGCTACCGCGAAAAATCTGCCAAAAGCCACCCGTCCGAAAGGGCAGGGCGCGATCGCTATCAGCTTTAGGATAGGATCGGGCGGGTAGATTGACGTCTCTCCTGCTGCTGCGAAACGACGTGGCCGTCCCTAAAAGCTCCCCCAATTCAAAAGTTTGCCGCATCAGCCGATCTTGAGATCGATCGGCTCCTGGAGGTGTCGCGCGACATAATCCTGGATCTGGCGGACGATCTGGGCGGCGTGGTCGATGGCCAGCCTGTCGGCGCGCTCGACATCGCCCGTCTCGATAGCGGCAATCATTTCCTCGTGTTCATCGACATACTGGCGGGGCAGACGATCGTCGAAGGTGGAATAATAGAGCCTGAGGATGCGCCGGCCCTCGTCGAGCAGCCGGGCAAAGAAATTGGTATAGTAGGCATTCCCGCCGAGTTCGGCGATCGCCACGTGAAATTCCCGATTGGCCTCGATCATCGCAAAGGCATCGCGCGCCTCGACGGCAGCGGCGAACTGCTGCTGGTGGGCCCGGATTTTCGCCATGCCTGCAGGTTTGCCACGCAGCGCAGCCCCACGGGTGGTGACGCGGTACATCAGCGCCAGCGCTTCGAAATAGGTCGGCAGCGTTGCAAAATCTATGGTGGCGACGATGGTGTTACGGTTCGGCAGCGTCGTGACAAAGCCATCGGCTGCCAGGCGCAGAAGCGCTTCGCGGATGGGTGTGCGCGACATCTTGAAACGCTCGGACAATCGTACCTCATCAAGCGGACTGCCGGGAGCCAGCACCATGGCTAGAATTTCACCGCGCAGCGCAGCATAGACGCTCTGCGTGCCGGAACCGCGCACGCGCGTCGTTTCCTCGCTGTCGTCTGTCTCGGTCTTTGCCATCAAGGCCTCGATTTTATGTTCAGGGTCTGGAGGGACATATAGCGGGCAACTGATTGCAATGCCAATTCCGTCCACTGATCATGCGTGATTTCGTTACTTGCTGCGGCGTGGCAATCGGCACTTCGAGAATTTCTCGGTTGCGCGCAAACTGGGTCGAATTTTTCATAGGAAGCATGTTGGAGAGAACGCCCCCCTTTGTCGGGGCTGTCATCGACCCTATGATCGCGCAGCGGCGCCATACGGCAGCCGTGTTGGTTGCGCGGAGGGATGTCATGGGGTCTGAGATTGTTCAGAAAAAGGGACTGGTGGCTTATCGATGACGACTGGAAAGAAGCATATCGTCCTCAATGCCTTCACTATGAACTCGGTGGGCCATATCAACCACGGCCTGTGGACCCATCCGCGCGACCGGTCCGTCGAGTATAAGACGCTGGACCATTGGACATCGCTCGCCAAGACCCTGGAGCGCGGCCTGTTCGATGGGGTCTTCCTGGCCGATATCCTTGGCGTCTATGACGTCTACGATAGCTCCGTGGACCTGACGCTGCGCGAAGCGATCCAGTTGCCGCTCAACGATCCTTCGCTGCTGATATCCGGTATGGCGGCGGTCACCAGGCATCTGGGATTCGGGGTGACGGTCAACGTCAATGCCGAGGCGCCCTATCTCTTCGCGCGCCGTATGTCGACGCTCGACCATCTCACCGGCGGGCGGATCGGCTGGAATATCGTCACCGGCTATCTCGACAGCGCCGCCCGGGCGCTCGGCCAGGACGCTCAAGCCGCTCACGACTCGCGCTACGACAGCGCGGACGACTACCTCGAGGTGCTCTACAAGCTCTGGGAAGGCAGCTGGGCCGACGACGCCGTCCGGGCAGACCGCGAAGCCCGCATCTACGCCGACCCGTCAAAAGTGCATGCCGTCAGCCACGCCGGGCCTTTTTACCAGATGAGCGGCTATCATCTCAGCGAGCCGTCGATCCAGCGGACGCCTGTCATTTATCAGGCAGGGACTTCGGGGCGAGGGCGGCAATTTGCGATCCGTCATGCCGAATGCGTTTTCATCACCGCGACCGACAAGGCGGCAGCACGCAAGACGTCGCGCCTGCTGCGAGAGGAACTGGTGGCAGCCGGGCGACGCGCCAACGACATCAAGATCCTTGTCGGCATCACGGTGGTTGCCGACCGCACATCGAAGGCGGCTCAGGAAAAATATGCGGACTATCTGCGCTATGCCAACCCGGAGGCCGGTCTGGCGCATTTTTCGGCAAGCACCGGCATCGATTTTTCCCGCTATGGGCTGGATGAAACCATTGCCTATGGCGGCCCGTCCAATGCCAGCCAATCTGCGGCGCAGGTTGCCCAGCAACGCGGCTGGACGAGACGGCAGTTGCTCGCTGAAATGACAATTGGCGGACGCTATCCGACCATCGTCGGTGATGGCTCGGAGGTTGCCGACGAACTCCAGGACTGGATCGTCGAGGGTGAGATCGACGGCTTCAACCTGACGCGGACGGTGATGCCGGAGAGCTACGAAGATTTCATCGAATACGTGGTGCCGGCGCTGCAGGATCGCGGCATCTACAAGACGGAATACGCAGAAGGATCGTTGCGAAACAGGCTGTTCGGCGAGGGCAACCGCCTTCCATCGCGGCACGCGGGGGCGTCTTTTCGAAGCCTGTAATCAGCAAACCGATATACAAAAAAGGCCGGAAGGAGATCATCCTTCCGGCCTTTTCGATTTTGTATGATGTTAAGCCCTTAGGCGGCTTCGTGGGTAGTGTGTGCCTTGCGGACTTCTTCGTCCGTGAGGATGCCGCTGGCCCGCAGCAGGGCTGCGAAGCGGCCGTTGCTCTTGCTCAGATCGTCGAAGCTGCCATTTTCCACGACCCGGCCATTTTCCAGGAAGAGGACGATATCGGCTTCGCGGACCGTCGAAAGGCGGTGGGCGATGATGAACGTCGTGCGGTTCTGGCGCAGGTTGTCGATGGCCGCCTTGACGCGGTTTTCTGTTTCAACATCCAGCGCGCTGGTGGCTTCGTCGAGGACCAGGATAGGTGCGTCCTTGAGGATGGCGCGGGCGATGGCAATCCGCTGGCGTTCGCCGCCGGAGAGCTTGTTGCCGCGTTCGCCCACCCGGGTGTCGTAGCCGTCGTCGCGTGTCTCGATGAAGTCGGCGGCAGCAGCAGCATTGGCGGCTTCCATGACTTGCTCGATCGTCGCATCTTCACGGCCCAGGCGAATGTTGTCGCTGATCGAGCGGTTCAGCAGACCGGCATCCTGGAAGACCGTCGCAATGCTGCGGCGCAGCGACTTGCGGGTGACCTTGGAGATATCCGTGCCGTCGACGAGGATCTGGCCGACCTGTGGGTCGAAGACGCGCTGGAGCAGGTTGACGAGCGTCGTCTTGCCGGCGCCGGTTGGGCCGACGATTGCAACCGTCTGGCCAGCCTTTACCGTGAAGTTGACGTCGTGCAGGCCCTGCGAGCTTTCGCCACCGAAGCCGAACGAGACGTTGCGGAACTCGACATCACCCTTGACGTCCTTGATCTCGGCCAGGCCTGCTGCTTCTTCACGCTCACGGACGGAGTCTTCCAGGGCGTAGAAGTCGACCAGCTTGGCACGGGCTTCGAAGATCTGCGTGGCGAACATGCGCATCTGGTCGAGACGGCCGATCAAGAGGTTGGCAAAGCCGATGAAGGCAATGACGTCGCCGACGCGCAGGCTACCGGCCTGGACCAGGGTGGTGCCGATGATCAGGATGATCATCATGGCAATGGTCGAGGCCATGCGGTTCAGGGCGCTGGCAAGTGCCCACCAGTCGAGAACAGGATACTGGGCAGCCAGCAGACGGTCGGCAAATGCCTTCAGCGAACGGGTTTCAGCTTCGATGCGGTTGTAGCTGTGCAGCACGGAGACGTTGCTGATCGAGTCGCTGACATGCGAAAATACCGTGTGATAGTGATCTTCGACAGAAGCCTGACCATCCTTGGTGCGGCTCATGACGACACGGCCGATCAGCCAATATGCAACGCCGAGCACGCCGAGCACTGCAGAAAGACGGATGTCCATCGAGATCGCGGTCGGGATGAGCAGAGCCAGTGCGACGACCGTCGACAGGTGGTTGCGCATGAATTCCAGCCACAGGCCGAACAGCGTTTCGCAGGCACGCAGCAGGGTGTGCAGGGCAGCGGACGTGCCGTGCTTGCTGTGCCACGACAGCGGCATGGAAATGATGCGACCAAAAGCTTCGGTCAGCAGCGTGGCGCGGCGGCCGTGCGCCAGGCGGTCGGCTTCACGCGCGACCACCACGAAGGCGATCGTGTTGAATACGGCGAAGGCGCCCCACATGATGAGGATCGGCTGAACCGGTGCCTTGGAAGACATTGCATCGATGATCTTGCCGAACAGGATTGGCTCAACGATGGTGATTGCGGCAAGCACGATGTTTGCGAGCACGACAAAAGAAACGCGGAGCCGGTAGGCGGCAAGATATTGCAAAGCTCTTGCGTAAACTCTTAAAAGCGACACGTCGATACCTCTTGTGCATCTGCGAATTCCGATGTTGTGAGCTTTACGATTTGCTACCTGAACCGGCGATTAACGAATCCTGACAAGGCGTTATCGGCACCATTTTCGTCGCTTTGGACCACTCCGCGACCAGCGATAAACCGGTTCTCCGAGGTCCCTCCATTCGGTCAGTCTTGCTGTTTTGCAGGCCCTCTCGCCCGGCATGACTTACCTTTGATCGATACGCGAAAATTCGCGGGTGACGCCTCCCGCATTTCCTGCAAAAATGAGGGGGTTAATTGCATGGGCTAAGTGTTGTTACCGCGCCTGACGATGGCGGCGCGGCTGCCGCACCCGGGCGCCAGGGGGTATTTGTGAATATTAATTGCCTACTTCAACTGCTGGTTATTTTCGAGGAGTGCCGCACTGTCGAAGCCGTCGTTACCGAACTGGAACGCGTGGTTCATTCTTACAAATTTGCCTATTATGGTTTGCTTAAGCAGCCGAAACCAAGCGCCGATCCCATGAGTCTCGTGCTGGCCGGCAAGTGGCCCGATAAATGGGCGCCGCTCTACATCGCCAAGAAATACGTGCTGATCGACCCAACCGTCCGCTATCTGGCGCGCGCCCAGCGCCCATTTCGCTGGCGAGATACCATTGCCGTATTTCGTGCCGATCCGCATCGCCGGCGGATGGAGCAGATGATGATGGATGCCCGGAACCACGGAATGCTGGACGGCTACATCTTTCCCATCCACGGGCGCAACGGCTTGCTCGGCACGATGACCCTCGGTGGCGACGTTATTGATCTTTCGCCGATCGAGATCAGCCTTTTCAATGCCGTCGCCTCCAATGCCTTCTGGAAAATCCTCGAGTTGCGGAACGAAGCCGAAGCGCTCGAGCGAGGCCTGGAGGTCGATATCCAGATGACGCGGCGAGAAATGGAAATTCTCAACTATCTCGCAGAAGGTCTGACCTCGATGGAGATCAGCAAGCTGCTCAAGATCTCCAATCATACTGTCGACTGGTACATGAACGGCATCCAGGACAAGATGAAGGCCAAAAACCGCCAGAACATCGTCGCTTTAGCTTTCCGATATGGCTTAATCGTCTAATCAAGAAATTTGATTTGCAGGCTCGCGGGGAAATTGAACTTCTTGTGACAAGGCGCTAAGAATTTTCTTCGCGGGTGCAACATGCTCGTTTCGACCCTGAGGAGATCGCCTTGCCCATTTCCAAAATCCTGGTTGCCAACCGTTCCGAGATCGCGATCCGCGTATTCCGCGCCGCCAACGAACTAGGCATTAAGACGGTGGCCATCTGGGCCGAGGAGGACAAGCTCGCGCTGCACCGCTTCAAGGCCGACGAGAGCTACCAGGTCGGCCGCGGCCCGCATCTTGCCCGTGATCTAGGCCCCATCGAAAGCTATCTGTCGATCGAGGAAATCATTCGCGTCGCCAAGATGTCCGGTGCTGATGCCATCCATCCAGGCTACGGCCTGCTGTCGGAAAGCCCGGAATTCGTCGATGCCTGTAAAGAGGCCGGGATCATCTTCATCGGCCCGACAGGCGATACCATGCGGCGCCTCGGCAACAAGGTCGCCGCCCGCAACCTCGCCATCGAGATCGGCGTGCCCGTCGTGCCGGCGACCGCGCCGCTGCCCGAAGACATGGCCGAAGTCGCCCGGATGGCCGATAGCATCGGTTATCCGATCATGCTTAAGGCCTCCTGGGGCGGCGGCGGGCGTGGCATGCGCACCATTCGCGACCCGAAGGATCTCGCCAAGGAAGTCACCGAGGCCAAGCGCGAGGCGATGGCCGCATTCGGCAAGGACGAGGTCTATCTCGAAAAGCTGGTCGAGCGCGCCCGCCATGTCGAAAGCCAGATCCTTGGCGATACCCATGGCAATGCGGTGCATCTGTTCGAGCGCGACTGCTCGGTGCAGCGGCGCAACCAGAAAGTCGTCGAACGTGCTCCGGCGCCTTATCTTACCGAGGAGCAGCGCCAGGAGCTGGCTACCTATTCGCTGAAGATTGCCAACGCCACCGGCTATGTCGGCGCCGGCACGGTCGAATATCTGATGGATATGGACACCGGCAAATTCTACTTCATCGAAGTCAATCCGCGCATTCAGGTCGAGCATACCGTCACCGAAGTCGTCACCGGCATCGATATCGTCAAGGCGCAGATCCACATCCTCGACGGCTTTGCCATCGGCACGCCGGGCTCGGGCGTTCCGGCGCAAAAGGACATCCGGCTGAACGGCCATGCCCTGCAGTGCCGCATCACGACGGAAGATCCGGAGCATAACTTCATTCCGGATTATGGCCGGATCACTGCCTACCGGCAGGCATCCGGCTTCGGTATTCGTCTCGACGGCGGCACGGCCTATGCCGGCGGCGTCGTGACCCGCTTCTATGATCCGCTGCTGGAAAAGGTCACCGCCTGGGCGCCCTCGCCGGATGAGGCCATCGCGCGCATGGATCGCGCTCTTCGCGAATTCCGTATTCGCGGCGTTGCCACCAACCTGACCTTCCTCGAAGCCATCATCACCCACCCTAAATTCCGCGACAATACGTACACGACGCGTTTCATCGACACGACGCCGGAGTTGTTCCAGCAGGTCAAGCGTCAGGACCGCGCCACCAAGCTTCTTACTTATCTGGCTGATGTCACCGTCAACGGACACCCCGAAGCGCGTGGCCGTCCCGCGCCGTCCGACAATATCGCCAAGCCTGTCCTCCCCTATATCGACGCCAAGATCCCTGACGGCACCAAGCAGAGGCTGGACCAGCTCGGTCCGAAGAAGTTCGGCGAATGGATGCGCAACGAAAAGCGCGTGCTGGTCACCGACACCACGATGCGCGACGGTCACCAGTCGCTGCTCGCGACCCGCATGCGGACCTTCGACATCGCGCAGGTGGCCGGGACCTACGCCCGGGCGCTGCCGGAACTGCTGTCGCTCGAATGCTGGGGCGGCGCCACATTCGACGTGTCGATGCGCTTCCTGACCGAGGATCCCTGGGAACGGTTGGCTTCGATCCGCGAGCGCGCGCCGAACCTGCTGCTGCAGATGCTTCTGCGCGGCGCCAACGGGGTCGGCTACAAGAACTATCCGGACAATGTCGTCAAATACTTCGTCCGCCAAGCGGCCAAGGGCGGCATCGACCTGTTCCGCGTTTTCGACTGCCTGAACTGGGTGGAGAACATGCGCGTCTCCATGGACGCGGTCATTGAAGAGAACAAGCTCTGCGAAGCGGCGATCTGCTACACCGGTGATATCCTGAATTCCGCACGGCCGAAATACGATCTGAGATATTACGCGGATCTAGCCGTCGAGCTGGAAAAGGCCGGCGCTCATATCATCGCACTGAAGGACATGGCAGGCCTCTTGAAGCCTGCGGCGGCCACGGTGCTGTTCAGGGCGTTGCGCGAGGCCACCAGCCTGCCGATCCATTTCCATACGCACGACACGTCGGGTATCGCCGCTGCAACGGTGCTGGCGGCCGTCGATGCGGGGGTCGATGCTGTCGATGCGGCCATGGATGCGTTGTCGGGCAATACCTCGCAGCCGTGCCTTGGCTCCATCGTCGAAGCGCTGCGCGGTTCCGAGCGCGATCCGGGTCTCGATCCCGAATGGATCCGCCGTATATCTTTCTATTGGGAGGCGGTGCGCCATCAGTACTCGGCATTCGAGAGCGACCTGAAGGGGCCGGCCTCGGAGGTCTACCTGCACGAGATGCCGGGCGGCCAGTTCACCAATCTCAAGGAACAGGCGCGCTCGCTAGGTCTGGAAAGCCGCTGGCACGAGGTCGCCCAGACCTATGCCGACGTCAACCAGATGTTCGGCGATATCGTCAAGGTGACACCATCCTCCAAGGTGGTTGGTGACATGGCGCTGCTGATGGTCAGCCAAGACCTGACCGTTGCCGACGTGATCAACCCGGCCAAGGATGTTTCGTTTCCGGAATCGGTCGTCTCGATGCTGAAGGGCGATCTCGGACAGCCGCCCGGCGGCTGGCCGGAGGCGTTGCAGAGGAAGGCGCTGAAGGGCGAAAAGCCCTACACAGTTCGCCCCGGTTCGCTGCTGGAAGCGGCCGACCTCGATGCCGAGCGTGCGGCGATCGAGACCAAGATCGAGCGCAAGGTCAATGATTTCGAGTTTGCCTCGTACCTGATGTATCCGAAGGTCTTCACCGATTTTGCGCTGGCGCATGACACTTACGGTCCGGTTTCGGCCCTGCCGACGCCCGCTTATTTCTATGGCCTTCCCGAAGGCGAAGAGCTGTTTGCCGAGATCGAGAAGGGCAAGACCCTTGTTATTCTCAACCAGGCGATGACCGGTACCGACGAGAAGGGCATGGTCACGGTATTCTTCGAGCTCAACGGTCAGCCACGCCATATCAAGGTGCCTGACCGCGTGCATGGCGTCGCCGGTGGAGCGGTGCGCCGCAAGGCCGAAACAGGCAATGCCACTCAGGTCGGCGCGCCGATGCCGGGCGTCATCTCGCGCGTCTTCGTGACGGCGGGACAGGCGATCAAGGCTGGTGACGTCCTCGTTTCGATCGAGGCGATGAAGATGGAGACGGCGCTGCACGCCGAAGCCGATGGCACCATTGCCGAAGTGCTGGTCAATGCCGGCGACCAGATCGACGCCAAGGACCTGCTGGTCGTCTACAAGGCCTGATCCGGATAGATGCATTGCAATCGATACAAAGGCGGCCTGCAGGGGTCGCCTTTTTTCATAGGCGACTAAGTCTGGATCAAAACGAGCAAGTTGCTTCCGGTTACGCCGCGAGATCAAACGTGAATTTGCCGCAGGCGATCAGCGCTTGCGAATTCAATCGATTTAAATAGGGTGGGGGCTGATTTGCTGGGGAGAGAATCGGTGGAGACGACTGAAATTTTGAGCGGCGCAAAGACGCCTTGGCTGACACGGACGCGCGTGGCTGTATCGTTGTTGTTCCTGCTGAACGGCTTTGTCGTCGGATGCTGGGCGCCGAAAATTCCGGAATTTGCCGAACGCCTGCAACTGAGCAAGTTCGAACTCGGACTGATGATCCTGTTCTTCGGCATCGGGTCTCTGGTGATGATGCCGGTGGCCGGTGCGCAGATAGCCGGACGCGGTTCGAAGTTCGTCGCCAAGGTCACGGCGGTCCTGCTCCTGCCGATGCTAATCATCCTGTCGCTGGTTCCCGATGTCTGGACGGGCGCCATCGCTCTCTTTCTGTTCGGCGGGTTCGTTGGCGCCATGGACGTGGCGATGAATGCGAATGCTGTCGTGGTGGAAAAATCCATGCGCCGTGCCATCATGTCGTCCTGCCATGCCTTCTGGAGCCTTGGCGGCCTCATCGGTTCAGGCATCGGTGGCTATCTCATCGGCCATTGGGGTGTGATTGCGCATGCGGAGGTGGCGACTGGTCTCGCCATCCTCTTCCTGGTGGCAGCCTGGCCGATCATCTTCAGCGATCAGCCGCATCCAGGCGAAGTCAAGCAAAAGGCAAAGCTGCCGATGACGCCGCTGCCGTGGCTGCTGGGGGTGATCGCGCTCTTCTGCATGGTTCCCGAGGGCGCCGTTCTGGATTGGGGGGCGCTTTATCTTCGCCAGGAATTCGCTGCCACGCCCACCCTGTCCGGCTTTGCCTTCGCCGCATTCTCGCTGACTATGTCCATCATGCGCTTTGCCGGCGACGCGGTGCGCGACAAGTTTGGTGCCGTCAATACGTTAAGGGTAAGCACGGTGATTGCCATCGTCGGCATGCTGATGGCCGCCCTGTCGCCGAATGCCGGACTGGCTATCCTCGGCTTCGCGCTTTGCGGCGTCGGCATTTCCAACATGGTGCCGATCGCTTTTTCGGCTGGCGGCAACATTCCGGGATTGCAGCCCGGCATCGGCATTTCGGTGGTCACGACACTCGGCTATTCCGGCATGCTGGTGGCGCCGTCGGCAATCGGCTTTGCCGCCGAGCATATCGGCTTTTCGGCGGTCTTCATGATGTTGCCGCTGCTGCTGCTCATCGTGCTCGCGTTTTCCGGCCTTGCCCGCTATGCCGACAACGGAGAGCAGTCCGGCCATTGAGGCCCAAGCCGGGAAATGTGATACCTGATATGGTTGACAAGGCGGACGCGGTACGCCACCTGAAAGCCCTATTATCCTTGAGCCAACACGAGCTTTTCATGTCTTCACCGAGCGAATTCGATCCGAAACCCCGCCGCGCCAGCGTTGCCGTCGATGTCGGCGGCGTCATTGTCGGCGGCGGCGCGCCCGTCGTCGTGCAGTCGATGACCAACACCGATACCGCTGATATCGACGGCACGGTGGCGCAGGTGGCGGCGCTTTTCAAGGCGGGTTCGGAGATGGTGCGGATCACCGTCGACCGCGACGAAAGTGCGGCCGCAGTGCCGCGCATTCGCGACCGTCTGGTGCGCCTCGGGCTCGATGTGCCGCTGATCGGCGATTTTCACTATATCGGCCACAAATTGCTGGCCGATCATCCTTACTGCGCCGAGGCGCTGGCCAAGTACCGGATCAATCCGGGCAATGTCGGCTTCAAGGACAAGAAGGACAAGCAGTTCGCCGAGATCGTCGAGATGGCGATTCGCTATTCCAAGCCTGTCCGTATCGGCGTCAACTGGGGATCGCTGGATCAGGATCTTCTCACCGCGCTGATGGACAAGAACCAGGCCGAGGGCTTCCCGCTATCGGCACGGCAGGTGACGCGCGAAGCGATCGTGCAGTCGGCGCTGATTTCGGCGCAGCTTGCCGAGGAGATCGGCCTGCCGCGCAATCGGATTATTCTTTCGGCCAAGGTCAGCCAGGTTCAGGATCTGATTGCTGTCTATTCCATGCTCTCCGAGCGCTCCGACCACGCACTGCATCTCGGTCTCACAGAAGCCGGCATGGGCAGCAAGGGCATCGTCGCCTCGTCGGCTGCCATGGGCTACGTCCTGCAGCACGGCATCGGCGACACCATCCGCGTGTCACTGACGCCGGAGCCGAATGGCGACCGGACGCGCGAAGTCCAGGTGGCGCAGGAACTGCTGCAGGTCATGGGTTTCCGCCAGTTCGTGCCCGTTGTTGCCGCCTGTCCGGGCTGCGGTCGCACGACGTCGACGGTTTTCCAGGAGCTGGCGCAGAACATTCAAAACGACCTGCGCAAGAACATGCCGGTCTGGCGCGAGAAATATCCGGGCGTCGAAGCACTCAACGTCGCGGTCATGGGCTGCATCGTCAACGGTCCCGGCGAAAGCAAGCATGCCGATATCGGTATCTCGCTTCCCGGCACCGGCGAAAGTCCTGCCGCTCCCGTCTTCATCGATGGACAGAAGGCGATGACGCTGCGTGGCCCGAACATCGCATCCGATTTCGAGGCGCTGGTTGCGGAATACATCGAAAAGCGTTTTGGCCAGAAAACCCTGGCCGCCGAATAGCGCCAGCGGCGCCAGCCTCAAATACGGCTGGCCAGCAGCTTCAGCCCGGCAAGGCAATAGAAGGTCGCCATCGCGCCTTCGATCCAGCGTCGAAGACTTTTGTAGACTTTCAGAGCATGCGGCGTTGAGAATATCGCTGCATAGCTCATGAAGGTCGTGAACCCCATGATCATGCAGCCGCCGATAATCAGCGCCGCCACCGAGGTCGGCGCTCCCTGCGGCATGCCCAGGGTGATAATGGCCAGCCAAGCGAAGATCGCCTTAGGATTGGTGACGTGGATGCCGTAACCGCGGAGCAGCAGTGATCGGGCGCTGTCTCGCCTGACCGTGCCGGCGGGCGGCATTTCGATTGAGGAGCGCATGGCGCGAAATGCCTTAGAGTCTGTTCAAGAAAGCGGGTATCGAGCGAGCCTTCTTGTCATGAGCTTGATCATTGCTGTTTGGATGAAGGCTAGGCTTGTGGCCGAGAAACGCTCGAAATCCTTTGCCATTCGGCGGTTTATGCCGAGCCACGCCAGCGTTCGTTCGACAATCCATCGCTTTGGTAGCACCTGGAAACCGGCCTGGTTTCGTTTGATAATCTCCATCGGTCGCGGGCTGGCCTCTTCTACTGTTGTGCCCTGATAGCCGCCGTCGCCGCAGATTTTCTCGATAAAGGGAAAACGGTTGGCGAGCCTGTCGAAAACAAGTGCTGCTCCATCACGATCCTGAATTCCTGCCGAGTGGACCTCGGCTTTCAGAAGCATGCCAAGAGTATCGACCAGAATGTGCCGCTTGCGGCCCTTGATCTTCTTACCCGCATCATAGCCGATATCGAGACGAGCATCCGGGCCGGTCTTCACTGATTGGCTATCGATGATGGCAAATGACGGTTGCTCTTCTCGCCCCTCAAGCTGCCGCGTTCGGCAGTAGAGCGCGTCATGGATACGACGCCACGTCCCGTCCCGGCAAAACCGTTTGAAATAATGGTAGACCGTGCTCTTCGGTGGAAAATCATGCGGCAGCAATGCCCATTGGCAGCCTGACTGCAGCAGATAAAAAATCGCGTCCATCACCGCCCGAAGCGACGTCTTGCGTCTGCGGCCCAGTCGAGGCTGCCTCGGCATGAGGGGCTCGATCAAGCTCCACTCACGGTCATTCAGATCACTTGCGTAGCGCATGCGGCTTCTGTCATGGTGACGCCGGGTGAAGGGTGTCCAGGCCATTCGATCTCTCCGTATTTGTCGCAAAATACAAAGAATCTGATTGCCGCCCTTCACTCAACCCCGCGCACGCCCGCCATTCTTGAACAGACACTTATAGGCAAGATACAGCAAATACAGACCGCCCAGGATCTTCAGCATCTCCAGCGCCGTGGCGTAGGTCTGGAGCAGGGTGGCAAGACCAAGGGCGGCGGCGCACGCCCAGGTCATCGAACCACCGAAGATACCGAGGGCGATCATCATGCCGGCCTTGCGGCCTTGAGTCATCGAGATGGAAATGATGGCCATGATTGCCGGCCCCGGGCTCGCGGCGGCCACCAGATAGGCCGCGTAGGCAGGCAGGATCTGGGGAAGGTAGGCAAATGCTTCATGCATGCGGTCATGCTCCCGGTTTCGAAAGTCAGGCGTCTTGATGTTCAGCTCTTGCGGCTGGCAATAAAACGGGCGGCTTCGGCGAGGACGGCGGCCTTGTCTCCGTAGGGTTCCAGCAAGCCTGCAGCTTCCTGGACCTGACGTGCCAGATATTCCTCGCCCCAGGCGATGCCATGCAACGCCACCAGCGTTCCCTTGCCACGGCCGGCGTCCTTGCCGGTGGCCTTGCCCATGGTTTCTGCATCGGCGGTGAGGTCGAGCAGATCGTCGGCCAGCTGGAAGGCGAGGCCGATCTTTTCACCGAAAGTCCGCAACCGCTGCCTGTCGTCTGTCGAGGCACCGGAAATGATGGCGCCGGCTTCGCAGGCAAAGCGGATGAGGGCGCCGGTCTTCATGGCCTGCAGTGTCTTGACGCCCTGTTCGCCGGGCGCCTGTTTTTCTGCGGCAAGGTCCAGCGCCTGTCCACCGGCCATGCCGCCGATGCCGGCAGCCCGCGACAGGGAAAGGACGAGGTCGATCTTCCGGGTCGCAGGTAACGTCGTCTCGGGTGCGGCGACGATATCGAAGGCGTAGGTCAGCAGACTGTCACCGGCGAGAATGGCTGTCGCTTCGTCGAAGGCGATATGCACGGTCGGTTTGCCGCGCCTGACGTCGTCATTATCCATCGCCGGCAAGTCGTCGTGTACCAGCGAGTAGCAATGGACGGCTTCAAGGGCGGCGCCGATGCGCAGTGCCGCGTCCGGATCGCCGCCAAGCAGCGCCGTCGTCTCGAGCACCAGGAATGGACGAAGGCGCTTGCCGCCGTTGAGCACGCCGTGGCGCATTGCGGCCATCAGCCCTGATGGCCGGTCGATCTCGTCTGCAAGAGGCGTATCGTCGATGAGCGCTGCCAGCATCGCCTCCACCTTGAGGGCGCTGGCCTTGAGACGCTGTTCGAAGAGGGTGGTCGTGCTATCCATTGCCGCTGTTTGCCATGAGTGCCGGATACTCGCAACGAAATTGTCGGGAGAGATCTTTTGCCTGCCAGCCCCACTCTGGCCATTGCCGGAAGCAGGCGGTATGACGTTGAGGTAGAGGCGAGGACGGGCGTTCGGAATTGGACATATCGACGCAGAACGACGAGCAGGACGAGGTGCCTGAGGAACGGGACAGGCTGGCCTGGTTTTTCGGCCGTCCCATCTGGCAGCGCGTCGTCATCGGCCTCCTCGGTCTTCTGCTGCTGCCCTATGTGCTGATCTTCTTTTACGTCCTGCCTTTCATCCATCCTGTCTCGAACCTGATGCTGCGCGATGTCGTGCTGTTGCGCGGCTACGATCGCCGTTGGGTGTCTTTCGAGCAGATCTCGCCGGTGCTGGTTAAATCGGTGATGGTCTCGGAAGATGGGCAGTTCTGCTCCCATGGGGGCGTCGACTGGAGCGAAATGGGGATGCTGGTGGCAGATACGCTGCACGGCCAATCAACCCGTGGCGGCAGCACCATTCCGATGCAGACGGTGAAGAACCTGTTTCTCTGGAACGGTCGATCGTTCGTGCGCAAGACCCTGGAGCTGCCGCTGGCTGTCACGGCTTCCATCGTCTGGTCGAAGCGGCGGATGATGGAGAATTACCTGAACGTCGCCGAATGGGGTCCCGGCATCTATGGTATCGAGGCCGCTGCCCAGCACCATTTCAAGGTGCCGGCCTCAAGACTGACTGCCAGGCAGGCGGCGCTGCTGGCTGTGTCGTTGCCGAATCCGATCGAGAGGGTTGCCAGCAAGCCGGGCCGTGGCCTCCGGCAGCTGGCAGCACTGATCCAGCGGCGGGCCCAGGGCGCCGGCGATTACATCAAATGCCTTTATGACTGACATCAGAACTTGTGGCTCGACACACTGTTGTCATCTGCCATTCTTGCGAGTGACTTAAGGGGCGGATTGTCTCCATCAACATACGGATGCCCCGATGAACGCCGCAAACCTGTCGCCCGACCTGCTGTTTTATTCCAAGAGCCGCCATCCCGAGCCTTCCGTGCATCTGGGGCGGCGTTTCGATCTCTCCGGGACATTCCAGTATGAGCCGGGCAACACGATCGTCTGCCATGTGGTCGACGGATCCGAGACCCAGCAGGCGCTGATCGACGCGCGCGCCAAATATCTCGCCATGCCGGAAGCCGGGCAATTCACTTTCACGGCGATGTCCAGCCTGCACATGACGCTCTTCCAGGGCATTATCGAGTATCGCCGTGACCGGCAATTCTGGCCGGCGGACCTGCCGACCGACATGCCGATCGACGAGATGACCGAGGTCATGGGTGAGCGGCTGAAGGCATTTTCGATGCGCGATCCCTTCAAGGTCAGCGTCACTCGAGCCCGGCCGTCCGGGCTGCTGGTCGACGGCGCGACGGCGGAGGATCGGCGCATCATGCGGGCGTGGCGCGATGCTTTTGCCGACCTCCTTGGCTATCGCCATCCGGACCACGACACCTACGCATTTCACATCACCTTCGCCTACGTCATCGAACGCCTGTCCGACGAAGCCCTGCCGCGCTGGCAGCAGTTGCTCGACGAGATCGGCAGCGACGTTCGCGAACGCTGCCCGATCCTCGAGTTGAGGCCGCCGGCATTCTGCGCGTTCGACGACATGAACCATTTCGAAGAATTGATGGTCTTCAACTTCAAGCCCTGAAACAGGATGACACCATGGACAAGCTCACCCTCTACATCGCCAACAAGAACTATTCGTCCTGGTCCTTCCGGCCATGGTTGGCGATGCAGGGGTGCGGCGTGCCTTTCGAGGAGGTGCTCGTTCCCTTCGATTTTCCGGCTGGCAATCCGCGCTTCCGCGAGATCTCGCCGACGGCGCGGGTTCCGGTGCTGCATCACGGGAGCCTCAGGGTCTGGGAATCGCTGGCGATCATCGAATACGTCGCCGAATTGTTTCCGCAAGCGGGTCTCTGGCCGACGGACCCCGCTCTCAGGGCGCAGGCGCGTTCGATTTCCATGGAGATGATTTCCGGCTTTCGGGGCCTCCGCAACGCCTGCCCGATGAACTTCCGCCGGCCCAGGCGCCGGTTGCTCGACCAGCCCCATGACGTGGCAGTCGACGTGGCGCGGATCGAAACGATCTGGCGCGAGATGCGGGCGCTGTCGGGCGGACCGTTCCTGTTTGGCGCCTTTTCGGCCGCCGATGCGATGTTCGCGCCGGTCGTCAATCGCTTCGAAGCCTATGACCTGGTTGTCGCTGAGGATACATTGAGCTATATGGCGGTCATGAAAGCCCATCCGGCCTGGCAGAAGTGGCAGACGGCGGCGCTGGAAGAAACCTGGATCGTCGCTGAAGACGAGGCTTGATGCCTGAATTAGCCGTTGCCGCAAAAAATGCGGCTAGGGACTGGTCAAAGGCCCAACCCCGATGTATAAGCGCGCCAAAATTCCGAAATCGATTGCATGTCGTTTCGGCCGCCTGGCTGGCCGTTGTCATGTCTATCCCGCACAGTGGAGTAACGAAAATGGCTGTACCGAAGAGAAAAACAAGCCCGTCCAAGCGCGGCATGCGCCGCTCGGCTGATGCGCTCAAGACTTCGACCTACGTCGAAGACAAGAACTCCGGCGAACTGCGCCGTCCGCATCATATCGACCTGAAGACCGGTATGTACCGCGGTCGCCAGGTTCTGACGCCAAAAGAATCTGCATAATTTCTTGCGATTGCAATATCGGTATTGAGGCTGGCCTTTGGCCGGCCTTTTTGCTTTTCTCGCCTAGGTTTAAAAGCGATGCGACTTGCGCTATGGTTGTGCGGCCGTTCGTCCACGATGGAGTTAGTCGATCATGATTGCCGCTTTCCCGCTGATGGTTATCCCGTTCGTGCTCTACAATCTCGCCATGGTCGGGCTGATGGGCGGTGGCGGCATTGCGGCGCTCGGCAACGACGTAATCATGTTGTCGATGCTGTCGGGAGCAACCTGGAAGATGGCGCTCGGCGATCTTTTCATCGTCATCGCGCTGGCGCTGCTGTTCTTCGAGATCCTTAAATCCACCCGCAATGTCGGCTCGCTCGCCAATCACATGCTGTCGATGCTGGTTTTCATCGCTTTCCTGGTGGAATTCCTGCTGGTGCGCGACGCAGCGACGCAGATATTTTTCATCCTGATGACCACCGCCTTCATCGATGTGATCGGCGGTTTCGCGGTCTCGATCCGCACGGCGGGACGCGACGTATCGATCGGTCTCTGAGGGCGACCGCAGCCGTGGCTGCGGCCTGATCGCGGTTACAGGCTGTCGAGCTTGGCCTGCAGCGCCTTCATCTGCTCCTTCAACTCGTCGATGTCGCGGGCTTCGGCCTTGCGGGTTTCCTTCGGCGGTGACTTCATGAAGGGCGCAAACATCTCCATGGCCTGCTGAAACATGTCCGTGTTGCGGCGCACCTGTTCCTCGACCATCTTGATCGGCAGCGAGAAGTTCTTGGCGAGCGGCGTTTCGCCAAAAGCGCTGCTCATCTGCTCTCGCATCTGGACTTGCTGCTCGGTGAAGGACTTCATCGAATGCTCGAGAAAGCTTGGTACGACCATCTGCATCTGATCGCCGTAAAAGCCGATCAGCTGTCGCAGGAAGGAAATTGGCATCAGGGTATTGTTTGTCTTCGATTCCTGCTCGAAGATGATTTGCGTCAATACCGCATGCGTGATGTCATCGCCGCTTTTGGCATCCTGAACTGTAAACTCCTCCCCCCGTTTTACCATCTCCGCCAGGTCTTCCAGTGTAACGTAAGTGCTGGTGCCTGTGTTGTAGAGGCGGCGATTGGCGTATTTCTTTATTACGACCTGGCCCTCGTTTTTTGCCATTATCAGTCTCCTAACCCCGTCTGATTGTATGGATACTCCTCCACCAAAGAGTGTAGACGGAAAGGAAGGCCGGTGACAATCAGTTTGTGCGCTGCGGCAATCCCTTTCCGCAGGTTGGTTTTTCGGTCCATCAGCATGTTGAAACAAAACATGCAGGGTTGAAATCTTCGTGTTTGACTCGGGAGCCCGGCTTTGACAGTTTTCGCCGGCCGAGCCAGCTCTCGAGGAGGATTTCATGAGCCAACCATCCATCGTCATCGCCAGTGCCGCGCGCACCGCAGTCGGCGCCTTTAACGGTGCTTTTGCAGCGGTCCCGGCCCACGAACTGGGAGCAACGGCAATCCGGGGTGCGCTGCAGCGCGCCGGCATCGAGGCTGCCGAGGTGGACGAGGTTATCCTCGGCCAGGTGCTGCAGGCAGCGCAGGGCCAGAACCCGGCGCGCCAGGCTGCGATGAAGGCGGGCGTGCCGCAGGAGGCGACGGCCTGGAGCGTGAACCAGCTTTGCGGCTCGGGCCTGCGGGCCGTGGCGCTTGGCATGCAGCAGATTGCGCTTGGCGATGCGAAAATTATCGTGGCCGGCGGCCAGGAGTCCATGTCGATGGCGCCGCACGCGGCCCACCTGCGCGCGGGCACCAAGATGGGCGACATGACCATGGTCGATACGATGATCAAGGATGGCCTGACCGACGCATTCTACGGCTATCACATGGGTATCACCGCCGAAAACGTCGCCAAGCAGTTTGAGCTGTCCCGCGATGACCAGGATACCTTTGCCGTCGCTTCCCAGAACAAGGCCGAGGCAGCCCAGCAGGCCGGACGTTTCAGGGATGAGATCGTGGCCTTCACAATCGCCGGCCGTAAGGGCGACGTGACCGTCGATAGCGACGAGTACATCCGCCACGGATCGACGCTGGAGGGCATGGCGCGGCTCCGTCCTGTGTTCGACAAAGAGGGGACGGTTACCGCCGGCAACGCATCCGGGCTAAACGACGGTGCTGCCGCAACGGTGCTGATGAGCGAGGGGGAAGCCGAACGTCGTGGAATCCGTCCACTGGGCCGGATCGTTTCCTGGGCAACCGCGGGCGTGGATCCGCAAATCATGGGCACCGGCCCCATTCCGGCCTCGCGGAAGGCGCTGGAAAAAGCTGGCTGGACGGTTGGCGACCTCGACCTCGTGGAGGCCAACGAGGCCTTCGCGGCACAGGCCTGCGCGATCAGCCGCGAACTGGGCTTCGATCCCGCCATCGTCAATGTCAACGGCGGGGCGATTGCCATCGGTCACCCGATTGGCGCATCGGGCGCCCGTACTCTGACCACTTTGTTGTTCGAGATGAAGCGGCGCGGTGCACGTAAGGGTCTTGCGACCCTGTGTATTGGCGGCGGCATGGGGGTAGCCATGTGTATCGAGGCGTTTTAAACAGTCTGCCATGGGGTCTGCGGGCTGCGTGGTAGGCAGCGGCACTGGGGAACGGACTATGAGCAGAGTAGCACTCATCACCGGGGGCACCCGCGGCATCGGCGCCGCCATTTCCATGGCGTTGCACAATGCCGGCTATCGGGTCGTCGCGACCTATGCCGGCAACGATGAAAGAGCCGAAGCCTTTAACAGCGTGACGGGCATTGCCGTCTATCGCTGGGACGTCACGGACTACGAGGCTTGCGGCAAGGGCATTGCCCAGGTCGAGGCTGACGTCGGCCCGGTGGAGATCCTGGTCAACAACGCCGGCATCACCCGCGATGCGATGTTCCACAAGATGACGCCGCAGCAGTGGCATGAGGTGGTGAATACGAACCTGAACGGTCTTTTCAACATGACGCACCATGTGTGGGCGGGCATGCGGGAGAGAAATTTTGGGCGGGTCGTCAATATCTCGTCGATCAATGGCCAGAAAGGCCAGATGGGCCAAGCCAACTATTCGGCCGCAAAGGCGGGGGATATCGGCTTTACCAAGGCGCTGGCGCAAGAAGGCGCTGCCAAGAACATTACCGTCAATGCGATCTGCCCTGGCTATATCGGCACGGAGATGGTGCTGTCGGTGCCGGAAAAGGTAATGAACGGTTATATCCTGCCGCAAATTCCGGTTGGCAGGCTGGGGGAGCCGGAAGAAGTTGCCCGTTGCGTCGTATTCCTCGTTGCCGATGACGCCGGGTTCATCACCGGCTCCACGATCACGGCAAATGGCGGCCAGCTTTTCGTCTGACGGATTTATCTTCGTCTATGAAGTGGCGAGCTAGCGGCGTGCATTCCGCGGGCGCGAGCGAACAGGCACGAGCACCCGGCTTTGCTCCTTGCGCTGGGCCGCCCGCACGGCAACGGTCGAGGTAACGGCAGCGGCAGCGATGACACCCAAAGCAGCGATATATGTGACGAGTTCAACCATGGAAAAGTCGATCCTTTCGGCGAGCACCCGGTAGCCCGGCTCAAACAATATTGCTCGCGTTCCATCAATATCGGTACAGCAACACCGAATTGAAAGGGGTTGAAGTTCACGTCATCGTCAACAGTGTGTTGACGGCATGAAAAAGGGCGCCGAAGCGCCCAATTCCAACTTCATGCCGAAGCTTAGCGGCAACGTGCTTCGTAGCGCTGGCCATAACGGTCGCGATAGATGCAGTAGCCACGACGTTCCGAGTGGCCGATCAGGTTACCGACGAGGCCGCCTGCAACGGCGCCGACAGCAGCACCGCCCCAGCTATTGGTGACGGCACCACCGATGACGGCACCGGTGCCTGCACCAATGGCTGTGCCGCGCTCTTCCGGCGTGCACGATGCGAGTGTGCCGATGAGTGCAACTGCGATAATCAGTTTTTTCATGTCTTGCTCCCTAGATAATAGACCATATTGGTCTAGCACAAATTACGAATTAAATCCGCCCCATCAGGACGAGCACCAGAATGATGACGACGATGAGACCAAGGCCACCAGAAGGACCATAACCCCAGCTGCTGCTGTAGCCCCAGTTTGGCAGTGCGCCCACCAGGAGCAATACGAGTACGACGAGCAGTATCGTGCCGAGCATGGTCAGTTCCCTTCACTTCGAAAGCATTTGTTTGCTGATGCCATAAACGCGGCTCACATAAAGTTGTTCCCGCCAACTATCTCGATTATTTGGGACAATGGCTTATTGGGGAGATTTTATAGCCGGCTCAGCGGTTTTTCATGGCTGGATGCTGCTCTCGCCCTGAAGATGCTGTCACGTCGGCGCCGACGACGATTCATCATCTGGTGCTTTTGGCCGGCGTAGTGACGATATCTAGGCGTGAACGGATCATGAATCCGGGCGAGTCAGCGATTCGTAGCCTCTTTGTTCCGGGGGCGTTCCAAACCGCTCCCGCAGGTCGTCCGAGGCCACTTTGCTTCCCGTCTGTGGCAAATGACCAGTATTATCCGGGTGTCTAAAAAATTGTTTTGCCTTCCGGGCCTTGCCTTTGCCACCTAGGCTGGTCATCTGTGGGGAAGCTTACAACAAGCGTTCCTGACCCTGAAGGCTGCTGCGCCTCATCTTCGCATGGACCAATGACCCTGACTTCGCAGCCCATGATTTTGAGCGGTCGCGGTGTAACCGCGGTGCTCGGACCGACAAATACCGGCAAGACCCATTACGCCATCGAGCGCATGGTCGCGCACGGCAATGGCATGATCGGCCTTCCGCTGCGGCTTCTGGCGCGCGAGGTCTACACGCGGCTTGTCGAGAAAGTCGGTATCAAGAACGTTGCGCTGTTTACCGGCGAAGAAAAGATCGCCCCGCCTAACGCCTGTTACTCCGTCTGCACTGTCGAGGCGATGCCGCGCGAGACGCGGGCCTCTTTCGTTGCCATCGACGAGGTGCAACTCGCCGGCGATCTCGAGCGCGGTCATATCTTCACTGATCGTATCCTGCATCTGCGCGGCCGCGACGAGACATTGCTTCTCGGCGCGGGCACCATGCGGCCGATCCTGGAGCATCTGTTGCCGGGAATTACCGTTGTCGAGCGGCCAAGGCTTTCCCATCTTGCCTATGCCGGCCAGAAGAAGATTACCCGGCTGCCGCAGCGTAGCGCCATCGTCGCGTTTTCAGCGGATGAGGTCTACGCCATTGCCGAACTGATCCGTCGCCAGCGCGGCGGGGCGGCCGTGGTCCTCGGTGCCCTAAGCCCACGCACGCGCAATGCCCAGGTCGAGCTTTACCAGAACGGCGATGTCGAATACCTCGTCGCTACCGATGCCATCGGCATGGGCCTCAATCTTGATGTCGATCACGTCGCGTTTGCCCAGGACAGGAAATTCGATGGCTACCAGTTCCGTCATCTCAATCCTGGTGAACTCGGGCAGATTGCCGGCCGTGCCGGTCGCCATCTGCGCGACGGGACGTTCGGTGTTACCGGCCAGGTCGATCCCTTCGATGCCGATCTCGTTCGCCGCATCGAGAGCCACCAGTTCGACAACGTCAAAGTGTTGCAATGGCGCACGAAGGATCTCGACTTTTCCTCCGTCGCCGCGCTGAAGCTCAGCCTCGATGCGCCGCCGCGCATCCATGGGCTGACACGTTCGTTGCCTTCCGTCGACCAGCAGGCTTTGGAGCAACTGACCGGTTATCCGGAGGTTGCGCGCCTCGCCGTCGGCCGGGCGAATGTAGAAAAATTATGGGAAGCCTGTGCATTGCCGGATTATCGGCGTATCACACCGGCCCAACATGCCGATTTGATTTCGTCCCTGTTTTCCGATCTCGTGCAACATGGCACGGTGAACGAGGATTTCATGGCCGAGCAAGTCCGGCGCGCCGACCGGACCGATGGCGAGATAGACACGCTTTCGGCGCGAATCGCGCAGATAAGAACTTGGACCTATGTTTCGAATCGGCCCGGTTGGCTTGCCGATCCGACACACTGGCAAGAAAAGACGCGGGAAATCGAAGATCGATTGTCCGACGCGTTACATGAAAGGTTGACGAACCGCTTTGTTGATCGCAGGACATCTGTGCTCATGAAGCGCCTGAGAGAGAATGCAATGCTGGAAGCTGAAATCAGTGTAAATGGAGATGTCTTCGTCGAAGGGCATCATGTCGGGCAGTTGACCGGGTTCCGGTTCTCTCCTATCGGCGGGACTGACGGTCCCGACGCCAAAGCCGTGCAGAACGCGTCGCTCAAAGCGCTGGGTCTGGAATTCGAGGCGCGCGCTGCCCGCATTCATGCGGCAGGCAACGGCGATCTGGCGATCGGCTCCGATGGTTCGGTGCGCTGGCTCGGCGACCCCGTGGCGCGGCTTACCGGCAGCGACCATATCATGCGCCCACGCGTCATCCTGCTTGCCGACGAGCAGCTGACCGGCCATGCGCGCGAACATGTTGCCGCCCGCATCGAGCGCTTCGTCAATCATCACATTTCGACGGTGCTGAAGCCGCTCGACGACCTCTCTCGCGCTGAAGACCTGCAAGGCCTTGCCAAGGGTCTGGCTTTCCAGGTCGTCGAGAACCTCGGCGTGCTGTTCCGCCGCGATGTCACGGAAGAAGTGAAGTCGCTGGACCAGGATGCGCGCGCCTCGATGCGCCGCTATGGCATCCGCTTCGGCGCCTATCATATTTTCGTTCCAGCATTGCTGAAGCCGGCTCCGGCTGAGCTCATCACCCTGCTCTGGGCGCTGAAAAACGACGGCATCGACAAGCCGGGCTATGGCGATCTCATCCCGGTCCTGGCTGCCGGCCGCACATCCGTGGTCACGGATTCGACCTATGAGCGCACCTTCTACAAGCTCGCCGGCTTCCGTTTCCTTGGCAAGCGTGCCGTGCGCATCGACATTCTCGAGCGCCTTGCCGATCTTATCCGGCCGCTGCTGCAGTGGAAGCCCGGCCAGCCTTCCCGTCCGGACGGTGCCTATGATGGCCGGCGCTTCACAACGACGACGGCGATGCTGTCCATTCTTGGTGCTACGCTCGACGATATGGAAGAGATCCTGAAGGGCCTCGGCTATCGCGCCGATGCCGTGCCGGCCGAAGAAGCTGCAATTCACCTCAGCAAGCAGGACGCTACGCCAGTCGCTGCGACAAACGTATTGGCACCAGTCGACGGATCCTCTACGCCGCACCCAGAGACAGCTGAAGCCGAAGCTGCCGTGGCGACCCAGTCAGAGGCCGTCGCGGAAACAGTCGCGGAAGTGTCCGCAGCGGTTTCGGAAGATGCTCCTGTTGCCGAGCCGGAAGCCGCCAAAGACGTTGCGCCTGAAAGCGCAGCAGAGGCTGCCGTTACCGATGTGGCTCCGTCAAAAGCTGCGGCCGAAGGCGCTCCAGTCGACGCGGTCGCTGCCGAGCCGCCGAAGCCGGTATTGCTGTGGCGGCTGGGTGGCCGCAACGACAACCAGCGTCCGGCTCCGCGCCAGGGCGAGCGCCGTGGTCAACAGGGTCCACGCGCTGGCCAGGATCAGGCCAATGCGCAGCCAAACACCAATCGTCGCCCATCCGGCGACCAGCCGCAGGGCGAAGGCAATCGCGAAGCACGCGACAATCGCGGCGGGCCGCGCGGTGGCAAGGACGGCGGCGGCGGTCGTCCGCCGCAGCAGCAGGGCAAGCGTCCCGATCATCGCGGCGGCGAGCGCAATGAGCGCAATGACCGTGGTGGAGAGCGCAACGATCGAAACAATCGCCCGGCGGCTCAGCCGACACGCTTCGAGGCGAAGCCACCTCGCAAGGAAAAGCCGATGGATCCGGATTCGCCCTTCGCAAAGCTGGCCGCGCTCAAGGAGCAGATGAAGAAGTAAGCCATGGTGGACGAAAGACAGGTCTCAAGCGGTTCGCGACAGCGCATCGACAAGTGGCTGTTTTTCGCCCGCATGATAAAATCCCGCTCGCTGGCGCAGACCTACGTGCTTAAGGGCAACGTACGGATCAATGGCGAGCGCATCATCCAGCCGAGCCATGGCGTCAGGCCCGGCGACAAGATCGAACTGTCGCTGGAACGACGGGACATAGTTCTCGTTGTCAGACTGCCCGGGGAGAGGCGAGGTCCTTTCGAGGAAGCCAAGCTGCTGTATGAGGACATCACGCCGCCACCGGATGAAACGAAGAAGCTGACCCTGTTCGAACAAGCGCTGCGCGACCCCGGCGCCGGACGCCCGACGAAGCGCCAGCGCCGCGAGATCGACCGGCTGATGGCGGACGACGAGTAGAATACGATGCCGGCAGGCTTGAGATTTAGAGACTGTTTAATCTTGAAATCTGCCGACAAAGCCGATACCTGACGAGCAACCCGCTGAGACAGCCGGTTTACTTGCCTCCGGGACGAGGCAGGTTGCCGGTACCCGATGGAAAGGCGCGACGTTCCAGGTCGTGCGTCCCCGGAAAACTTGAAAAATCCTGGAGTTCATCATGACCTACGTCGTGACCGACAATTGCGTACGTTGCAAATACACCGATTGCGTTGAAGTCTGCCCGGTAGACTGCTTTTACGAAGGCGAGAATTTTCTCGTCATCCATCCCGACGAGTGCATCGATTGCGGCGTCTGCGAACCGGAATGTCCGGCTGAAGCCATTAAGCCCGATACCGAACCGGGCCTCGACAAGTGGTTGAAAATCAATGCCGATTACGCGACCCAGTGGCCAAACATCACGGTCAAGCGGGAGCCGATGGCCGAAGCAAAGCAGATGGATGGCGAGACCGGCAAGTTCGAGAAATACTTCTCTGCCAACCCCGGTTCTGGCGACTGATCCTTGCCTCCAAACGAACGTTGCGCCGAATCATGGCGCGCGTCCGAATTGGCGTGCAAATACGGCACTGCAAAGCAAATTATTGATTTCCTCAGATTTTTGTGCTAGGGTCGCACTACTGATCCATTGAGGCATCTTGATGCTTCTTTTCACCACGAAAGCAAACAAACAATCCCGCACGCGGTTTCCTTGACATATCAACATTATGAGTTGTCGGGTCAAGGATCGCGATGAATGGATTGTTTTCTGCGCCTTTGGTGGACCAGCATGTAGTCACCCCGACGGTTATCCGTCTCATCCGGGCCTGACTGACCCGGCCTCGGCGCTCGCCGGGTGCATAACAGGGAGTTTTTGATAAGAATGACGACCCAACAGAAGAAACCTTCAGTGCGCCACGGCTTCAAAACCGGCGAATCGATCGTTTATCCCGCCCACGGTGTGGGTACGATCACCGCGATTGAAGATCAAGAAGTGGCTGGCATGACGCTTGAACTTTTCGTGATTGATTTCGAAAAGGACAAGATGCGTTTGAAGGTTCCGGTGGCGAAAGCCATGAGTATCGGCATGCGCAAGCTGTCGGAAAGCGATTTCGTCGAACGTGCATTGAAGGTCGTGCAGGGTAAAGCCCGCGTCAAGCGTACCATGTGGTCGCGTCGGGCGCAGGAATATGATGCGAAGATCAATTCCGGCGACCTGATCTCGATTGCTGAAGTCGTCCGCGATCTTTATCGCGCCGAGAACCAGCCGGAGCAGTCCTACTCCGAGCGCCAGCTTTATGAAGCAGCGCTGGACCGGATGGCTCGCGAAATTGCTGCCGTCAACCGCCTGTCGGAAACGGAAGCCGTTCGTGTCGTCGAGACCAACCTCAACAAGGGACCGAAGCGAGGCAAGGTTCTGGAAGAGGAAGAGTCGCAAGACGAAGCGGCATAATCATATAGGCAGCATTCTTCAAAAACCCGGCCCTTGTGCCGGGTTTTTCTTTGGAACTTTTATTTTTTCGTTGCGTTAATCGCATGTAATTCCGGCAGAGGACCTGCCGCGTCCACCAACTTGGGGCCGGATCATGCGTTCAATTCCAAGGCTTTATGTCTCTCAGACAATACATAGTCCACCGCACCGATCCGACAAGCCCTGACGAAAACACATTAAAGATCAGGGGCCTATTTAAAACCCCGATCGCCGACACCAAAGGTCATCTGCGCAGCGTCTGCGCGGATCAGGCACTGCTTTTTCTGCTTCCGGCGCGATGCCGACATTAGGGAGAATGATATGACGACCATGTCTGCAGATCGACGCATGATCAAAATCGCAATGGCGGCTCCCTATCTCGAGCGAAGCGAAGAGCACGATCTTGCACTTCGCTGGAAGGAAAACGATGACCGCGGCGCCCGCAACAAGATTGCGACCGCCCATATGCGCCTTGTCATCTCCATGGCCGGCAAGTTCCGCAACTTCGGCCTGCCGATGAGCGACCTCGTTCAGGAAGGGTACGTGGGCCTGCTGGAAGCCGCTGCCCGCTTCGAGCCCGAGCGGGAAGTGCGCTTCTCGACCTATGCAAGCTGGTGGATCCGCGCTTCCATCCAAGACTATATCCTGCGCAACTGGTCGATCGTTCGTGGCGGCACGAGTTCGGCCCAGAAAGCGCTGTTTTTCAACCTCCGCCGGCTGCGCGCCAAGCTCGCCAAGGGCGATACGCAGCTGACTGTCCAGTCCATCCATCAGGAAATTGCAGCTGCTCTCGGCGTCAGTCTGAACGATGTGCAGGTGATGGATGCCCGTCTCTCCGGCAACGATGCCTCTCTGCAGGCCCCGTCGATCTCCGGCGATGCCGATAGTGCCGAGCGGATGGATTTTCTGGTCAGTAACGAGCCGCTGCCGGACGAGCAGGTGACATCGATGATCGACGGCGAGCGCCGGCGCAAATGGCTTGCCGCAGCCCTCACCCATCTGAACGAACGCGAGATGAAGATCATCAGCGCCCGTCGCCTGGCTGAGGATGGCGCAACTCTCGAAGAACTCGGTGCCGATCTCGGCATTTCCAAAGAGCGTGTTCGCCAGATCGAAAGCCGCGCCATCGAAAAGCTTCGCAGCGCGCTGGTTGTTGCCGATCCGCACATGGCGGCATTTGCGTAAGGCAAAACGGCTCAGATTTGGAAGATACTTGCGTCTCTCGCGATAGCTTCTGCACTTAACGGAAATGCAATCCGATACGCTGCGTGCTTTCAGCGTATTGCATCGCCACTTACGCGGACGCGTTTCAGGTGAGTGGATGCCCCAATTTCTTTAACTGATTAAGTCAGTCGCTCTGCACCAAATCCATCTTTTGATTTGCAACCACATAGGCGCAGGACTGCATAATGGCTCCCATGAGCACCGTTGACATGCCGACCCCAACGCCCTCGCCAAAATCCGCAATCCTGCTGCAGTAAAATTCAGACTCTCGGCGATGTACCGGCTGTTGCGTTGCTGCGCAGATACTGAGGGGCGCGCTTAACCGCAGGCTAAACTCCCTCGCTGGTTGACGACGTCTACATCACCAAATTCCGGCCCTCACTTATCCTCGATATAATTTTCTACATTAGCGGAACAAGATGTCGACGCTTGCGTTTTGCGCCCTGTAAAGTCAACGAAATGAGGCGTCTCATGAGCAGCACCACAGACAAGGCATCCGGTCTCGCAAACGAAGCGATCGGCAACATCAAGCAGGGCGTCGGCAAGCTGGTTGGCAGCGAAAAGCTCCAGGCTGAAGGCAAGCTGCAGGAGATCAAGGGTGAAGGCCAGCAGGCCGCCGGCGAAGCAAAGGCCGCTGTTAAGGACGGTGCTCAGAAGGCATCAGACTATCTCGACAAGAAGCTCTGATTATCCAGTCTGCGGGCTCTGAACTCAGCCTAAACGCGGTTACTGCGCCTTTTATAAATGGCCATTCGCCCGTCAACAAAGACGAGGTCGAGGAGCCCCGCAAGACGATAGTCCGAACTTTGACGCGCCCTGCCACCCGACCCCGGATCACGGTGGAAGCAGGCAGGAGCGCGTCAACTATCCCCACAGTCACAAGAATTGCCTCCGAGGTCAAAAAGAGTACGACCGCCCTCGGATGCGGGTCTTTCTCAATCAACTTTCGAACATCAGGACTCGACCCATGACAGACCCCGTTGGCATCAACCGCCGCGCCGAACTCGCCTACGCTGCAGACCCGAGCGACTCTGCTCTTTTCAACAAGATTTCCTGGGGAGCGATTTTCGCAGGCGTCGCCGTGGCGCTTGCCGTCCAGTTCCTTCTCAACCTCCTCGGTGTCGGCATCGGTGCTGCCGTCGTTGACCCTGCCAAATACGACAATCCGTCCGCCAGCTCCTTTTCCATCGGCGGCGGCATCTGGTTCGTCGTTGCGGGGCTCATCGCCGCATTCGTGGGTGCTTATGTCGCCGGGCGCCTGTCCGGTCGGCCAAGCAAGTCGACGGGCTCCTTCCATGGCCTGACAACATGGGCTGTAACCACGCTGGTCATCCTGTACCTGCTGACCACATCGATCGGTGCCGTGGTGGGCGGCGCATTCAGCGGTCTCGGCAGCATGCTGGGCGGCGTTGGACAAACAGCAAGCACAGCCGTCTCGGCTGCCGCTCCAATGGCTGCAAACGCCAACAACCCGATGGCAGACATCGAGAAGCAGATCCGCAACGCCAGCGGCGGCAACGATCCTGAAGCCCTTCGCGCAGCTGCTGTCAGCGCCGTACAGGCAGTGATCACCGGCGACCAGGCAAAGGCTGACGATGCCCGCAACCGTGCTGCAGATGCGATTGCAAAGGCTCAAAACATCCCTGTCGATCAGGCTAAGGCGCAGGTTGCCCAGTACGAAGCAACGTATCGCACGAACATGGAAGCAGCCAAGCAGAAGGCTATCGACGCCGCGCAGACAGCTACCAAGGTTGTGTCCAGCGGCGCCATCCTTGCCTTCATCGCCCTGCTGCTCGGTGCAGTCGCCTCGTGGTTCGGCGGTTCGGTCGGCACTCGGGCAATTCCGGTCGCTACAGTCGCAGTCAACAGAGGCGTCTGATATTTAGGCTCTTCGGCGATATGAATACCAAAGCGCTCCCCATTGTCCCGCCGGCAATGGGGAGCGCTGCGCTTCGGGCACTGCTTGAAAGGCAACTCAACCTTCATCGGGCATCGCAACATTTTTTTGGCGGTGGATGCCCAGGCCGCTGACGGTCTACGACTTGAACAGCTGCAATATGGCATTGGGCATCACGCTTATCTCACCCCCCATCTTCGGCAACGGCTGCCATGCCGAGGCTTTGCCCCAATCCGATAACGGCCGCCACGATCTTGTGGCTCCCGGCATGGACGTCCATCGTCTTTACGAAACCGGCATTGATCTTCAGCTTGTCGACGGCAAAGCGTCGAGACGGGTGAGGCTGGAGAAGCCGGTTCCGAAGTCATCGAGGGCAATCCCGAAGCCTGCACTCTTGAACTGCCGGCTACTATCCAAAGCGAGTTCCTGATCTTCGATCAGGACGCTTTCGGTAATTCGATATGCGCACGATGAAAGGCGAAACCGGACCGCGCGATGGTGGAGGAAATTTCATCGAACAAGCGAGGATCACGCACGTGCAAGATGCGGTCGGGCGCGACGGTGACGCTATTCGGCGATGATCTTGACGCGGTCGCCGGGAGAGACGGATGAGCCTGTCTGGAGCGCATTGATCAGCTTGAAGAGGTCAAGCTTGCGGTCGGTCCCCATCATGCGGGAGGCGAGCGTCGTGATGTTGTCGCCCGGCTGGACGGTGAGGACGCGGACACGCAGCGGTTTCAGCGATGCGGCTTCGGCCGGTGTGATGTGGCGGAAGCTGGCGCGAAGGACATCAGCCGTCTGCTCCAGTGCTGCGCTGCCCTTGGGAACTGCGGTCAGGAAACGAAATATCTGCGACTTGTCGCGAATGACGGTCACGTCGAAATCCCAACGGTCGGCCGATGCCCGTGCCGTTGCCGCCTCCATGCCGTTTACGACCATCGGCTTGATGGTTGCCGGATCCAAGCCGGTGACCCATCCGCTCGAGATATAATTGGTCAGCGACTGGTTCTGCGTGTCGGCGACGCCATCGAAGCGGACGGCTATGTCGCCGGGGCCGGTCGCCAGCACTGCCTCGACCTTGTTGTCGATGCGGAATTCCGGCGGCACCTCGAAACGGATACCGAGGCCACCGTGCAGGAACACCTGGCCACGAACGTAACCTTCTTCCGGGCTGTCGCCATAGAGCAGCCCATCGATACCGTTGAGATAATAGTCGCGGCCGGTGTCTCCGACCTTGCCCTGCTCGCCGAACTCGCGGGCATGCTCGCGCGCAAGATCGATGCGCTGCGGCGTGCTCGGATGGCTCGATAGGAAGTCGAGGCTCTGGTCGGCGTCGGAGTTTGCCGACTGGTAGCGACTGTAGGCTTCCATCGAATCCAGGAAGCGGGCGGCGGCGTAGGGGTCGTATCCGGCCTGGCCGAGCGTGCGAATGCCGATCTCGTCGGCTTGCAATTCCTGCTGGCGCGAGAATGCAGCCAGACGCAGCTTGCCGCGCGCCAATGCCTGCTTGCCGGCGATGTCGCTGGAAAGAACCTCGCCGACGACGCGGCTGGCGATGACCTCAGCCTCTTCGCGCTTCTGCCGCTCGATGCCGTGATTGGCGGTCACGTGGGCCATCTCGTGGGCAAGCACGGCCGCCACTTCAGAAGCATCGTTGGCGAGCGCCAGCAGGCCACGGGTGACGTATAGGTAGCCGCCCGGTAGGGCGAAGGCGTTAATAGCCGGCGAGTTCAGAATGGTGATGCGGTAGGATTGTAGCGGATTTTCCGAGACGCTGGTGAGGGCGCCGGCAATGCGGGCCACAAGCCGCTCGGTCTTTGCATCCTTGTATTCGCCGCCATAGCTGGCAACGATGCGGGGATGCTCGCGTGCGCCCATCTGGGCGCGGGGATCGTTCTTCTGGACTTCCGAGACGATCTGCGGATTGGCCGATGGCGAGACGTTTGGCTGGTACGTCTGGTCCATCAGCGACTGGCAGCTATTCAGCACTGTCGCTGCTGCCAGCAGCAGGACGTAGCGCCGGCACGACGTAGCAGCGCCGCGCAGCCTGGAAGGGCGCAAGCGTGTCCTCGTTCGTTCCATGCGCTCGGGCTGCTTCAGGACTTCAGTTCCGCTTGTCGTGTCTTAATGTCGGCAGGTCGCAAGATCGCGCTGATCGTCGTCCCACATGCTCGAGGTTTAGATCCATCCGCGCTTTCGCGCCGCATTTGTCGATGGTCTGCTCCCACTGCTCTAACTGATTTAGGCCTTAGTTGCATAGCGAGACTCTGCTTAATTGTGGCGTCGTTGCATTTTGGCAAGCATCGGTTCGAGATTACATTGTCGTGCAACACCGAAATTGCGGCAAAAGTCGTGCCGCGGCGCGATCATGGCCTCAAATCTGCAAAAAGCGCTGCAAAGCGGGCAGGCCGAGTGCCTCGAGAAAGCCATCTATCGGGGCTGTCAGGCGGATTTCGCCGGCATCGATGAACACCGCATGGTCGGCAAGCTGACGCACTTCGCGCGGATCGTGGGAGACGATCAACACCGTGTTGCCGGTCTCGCGGTGCAACTCCTTCAGCAGGTCGGCCATGCCGGCGCGAAGGCTGGGGTCTAGGGATGCAAAAGGTTCGTCCAGCAGCAGGATCGGCCGGTCGCGGATCAGCGCCCGAGCAAAGGCTGCGCGCTGCCGTTCGCCGCCGGACAGAGTGCCCGGCATCCGCTTTTCGAAGCCCTTGAGACCGACGCGTGCGAGGGCATCCGAGATCAGCCGGCGATCGTCGGTGCTGAGCCGCAGCGATGGGCTCAGCCCAAGACCGATATTGGTGAAGAGGTCGAGATGGGCAAATAGGTTGTTATCTTGGAACACCAGCGACACGGGCCGCTCGGCTGGGCTCATCGCGGTGACATCGGTGTCGTTCAGCATGATACTGCCGCTATCCGGCGTCTCGAAGCCGGCCAGCAGATTGAGAAAGGTCGATTTGCCGGCGCCCGACGGGCCGGTGACGGCAATGATCTTGCCGGCGGGAAGGGTGCACTGGAAGCGGAAATCGTGGCCGCCCAGCCGCAACCGCACGTCCGACAGGATAAGATCGGGGAGAGAGTTCACAGCCTGCCGCCTTTCTCGGCCCTGGATGCCTGGCCTGCGGTTCCGGCCACCGTCAATGCGAGGCAAAGCAGGCCCAGCAGCAGCGCATAGCCATCTGCGTCGTTGGTACGATAGCTGCCGAGCCGGCTATAGACCAGCCATGGCAGGGTGACGATATTGCCGGAGCCGAAAAGCGCCACCGCACCGAGGTCGCCAAGCGACAGCGCCATGGCGAAGGACAGTGCCGTAAACAGCGGCTTGCGCAGCCCGGGCCAGTCTACGTGGCGCAAGCGGGAAAAGCCCGTGAGACCGAGACTTGCTGCCAGCCGACCGGTGCGGGCGGTGTGAATGGCAAAGGCCGGTTCGACGACGCGGATGACGAAGGGTAGCGCCATCAGCATGTTGATGCAGACGATGAGGGTGGCCGCAAACCGCGTCGGATCTCCGAAGGGACGCAGCGCCATGAACCATCCGGTCGCCAGCACGATCGGCGGCGCCAAGAGGACAAGCGATGAGGCGGCACCGAGCGTCGCCGAAAAGGCGCGGAGGCCTGTCGTGCCTTTTCGCACCGACGAGATGGCATAGCGGGCTCGCACGATTGCCAGCGAGAGGATGACAGCGAGCAGGCCGGCGGAAAGCGCGATGGCAAGGCTGGTCAGCAGCGCCTGCAGGAAGACCGGCTGGCTGGCGAGCCCGCCGAGGTTGGCCTCCATGCCTGCCACCGCGACGGACACCAGCGGCAGCACGATGAACAGCGCAACAGTCGCGATCACCGCGCCGTCGGACAGTTGCGCCAGACGCTGCCGCCCGTCGAGGCGGCGTGGCGCCCTGCCGGTTGCGGGGCCCGGATCGTCCGGCGCCGGCAGCAGCGCCATCACGGCAAGCACGGCGCCGGTCATCGCAACCTGCAGCAAGGCCAGTGCAACGGCACGGCCGGGGTCGAAGTCGAACCGCAGCGCCTGATAGATGGCAACTTCGATTGTCGTGGCCGCCGGTCCGCCGCCGAGCATCAGGACCAGGGTAAAACTGGTGGCACAGAGCATGAAGATGAGGCCGGCGATACCGGGGATGAGTGCCCGCAGCACAGGCCATTCGATGAAGCGGAATACGGCGCCCGGACGCATGCCAAGGCCGGATGCCATCAACCAGTATTCCGGCGGCACGCGCTCGAGGCCCGGCAGCATCAGCCTGACGGCGAGCGGCAGGTTGAAAAACACATGGGCTACGAGAATGCCGGAAAGCCCATAAATGCTGACCGGTTGTGCGAGGCCAAGCGTCTGCAGGGCGTCGTTGACGATGCCCTGTCGGCCCCAGATGCCCAGAAGCCCCATGGCGCCGATCAGCACCGGAAGCCCCATCGGCACGGCCATGAGGCGGATCAGCCAGAGGCGGCCGGGAAAGTTCCGTTGTCGGGCCAAGGCACGCGCCACGGGGATGGCAAGCGTTACCGACAACACCGTCGAGAGCGTCGCCTGCAACAAGGTGAACCGCAGGACCCGCAGGATATAGGGATCGAGCAGAGGAGCGTTGCCTTGCGTCTCGATGCCGGCGGCGAGCAGTGCGCCGACAGCAAGGCCGACGAACAGCAGAATGCCGGCGAGGCTGATAGCCCCGCCGGTCAGTGCTTTCGCTCGCTCGGATTTCGTCAGCATAGGGCTCGATCAGTTGCCGCTGGTGGCGGCCAGCCATTCGTCGATCCAGGCCTTGCGGTTCTTGTCGACTTCGGCGGGGCTCATCAGGAACGTCTTGGTGGGTACGACGAGCTTGCCGAAAGCATCCGGCAGCGGCTCCGAGGTGGCGGCGACCGGCATCATCCAGTTGTTGGTCGGGATGATGTCTTGAAAAACGGGTGTGATCATGAATTTCAGGAAGTCGCGCGCCAGATCCTTGTTGGCAGAGGTTTTCGTCAGGCCTGCTACCTCGATCTGGATGTAGTGGCCTTCCGAGAAGGATGCCGCCTGGTAGCGGTCGGTCTTGTCGGCGATCATGTGATAGGCTGTCGACGTCGTGTAGGAGAGCACCATCGGCGCTTCGCCCTTGGTGAACAGGTCATAGGCTTCCGACCAGCCAGGCGTGACGGTCAGGATGCGGCCCTTGAGCTTTTTCCATGCTTCCGCAGACTTGTCGCCATAAACCGACTTCACCCAAAGCAGCAGGCCCAGGCCCGGCGTCGAGGTACGCGGATCCTCGATGACGATCTTCTGCGACGGGTCTCCCTCAACCAGTTCCTTCATGCTCTTCGGCGGGTTCTTGATGACCTGCGTGTCGTAGACCACTGCGAAATGCCCGTAATCGTAGGGAACGAAGACGTCGTCCTTGAAGTCGCCCGGCAGCTTCACGGCCGTCGTGTCGATGCCGGCGGGCTCGAACAGACCGGTATCCCTGGCTTCATCAACGAGATTGGTGTCGAGACCTAGAACCACGTCCGCCTTGGTGTCCTTGCCCTCGAGTTTCAGGCGCGACAGGAGCGCGACGCCATCGGTGACGGCGACATAGTTGACGGTGCAGCCGCAGGTCTTTTCGAACGCCGCCTTGACCTTGGGGCCGGGGCCCCAGTCGGCGGTGAAACTCTCGTAGGTATAGACGGTCAGTGTCTTGTCTGCTGCCTGGCTGGCATGAGCGGTCAGAAGTGTCGTGCCGGCCGCCAGAACAAGGCCAGCCATAAATGTCGTCAGAGATCGGGTGGGCATCGAAGCGCCTCCTCCTTGGTTCGCGTTAAAACGGAGAATAGGCGCTGTCGATTTCGCGCGTCTAATCCCTCCGCCGGTGTTAACCGGATCAGGTTCCGCGGGTTGGCTGGTGAAAGCCTCTCAGCCAGATGTCCGGATGGACATGAGGCACCCCGTTAGAGCGAGGAAAGATGTAGCGGCGGGAGGGGTGGATGGCAAGGGGCCCCGACACGCGCGAAGCCCAGCTTTATCAATCCGCGACGTGGGCTGCAGCCGCAGGGTCGATCGTCTTGGCAATGGTTGCGCCCGGTAGCTGGACGTTCTTAAGGCAAAGTGCGGTGACCAGGCCGACAAGGCAGATGCCCGACGCCGTCAGGAACAGCGGGTTGAAGGCGGCAGCGTAGGCTTCGGCCACGGCTTCGCGCGTGGCAGCCGGCAAGGCCGCCATCATCTTCGGCGTGACTTCCTCGATATTGCTGACGCCGGGGATCGACAGGCCGACATGCAGCAGGCGGGAGCCGATGATGGCGCCGTAGATGGAGATGGCGATCGAGGCGCCGCCCATGCGCGACAGCGTGACGGCGCCGGTGGCTGCTCCGATATCGCGGCTAGAGGCTGCGTTCTGGATGCCGATGACCGGCACCTGCTGGGCAAGCCCGATGCCAATGCCATGCAGCAGCATCAGGCCGCCGATCAGATAAACCGGCGTGCCGGCATGGACTTGCGACAGGGCCGCAAAGGCAATCATGCTGCAGGCCGCACTGCCGATGGCGAAGGGCTTGTAGCGCCCGGTGGCCGAGATAAGCCGTCCCGCCGACAGCGAGCCACAGACGATGCCGCCGGTCAGGAGAATGAACAACAGGCCGGCAACCGAGGGCGAAAGGCCAGTGGTCGTCTGCAGGAATAGCGCGAAATAGTTGACCATTCCGATGGCGATGGCGCCGCTGGTGAGCGAGGTGATCAGCAACAGCCCGAAGGTCGGATTGCGGAACAACTGCATCGGCACGATCGGCTCCGGGGCGCGGCGCTCGATGAAGACCCAGGAAATGGCGCAGACGATGCCGAATGCGATAATAGCGAGAACTGCCGGGGACAGCAGCGATCCGAACAGCTGGGTACCGTCAGCGGCAAGCACGATGCAGGTGGTCGTCATCGCCAGCACGATTGCGCCGGCATAGTCGATCTGCGGCTTGCGGGCGGGTTTCCGGTAGGGGAGCATGGTGATGAGGCCGGCAAGGACGATGAAGCCGATCGGTATGTTGACGAGAAAGATCGAGCGCCAGCCGAACAGGTCGCTCATCGTGCCGCCGAGCACCGGGCCGATGGCGCCTGATGCCATCAGGACCAGGCTGGAATAGCTCTGGTAGCGGGCTCTCTCTCGAGGCTCGAACAGGTCGGCGTTGATCGAGAAGATCGATACGAGGATACCGCCGCCGCCAAGGCCTTGAAGGACGCGGGCAGCAATCAGCGTGTTCATCGACACGGCAAGACCGCAAATGGCGGAGCCGACGGTGAAGATGGCGATCGCGGTGATCATCACGTATTTGCGGCCGAAAAGGTCGCCCAGCTTGCCGTAGACCGGCATGACGGCGCTCAGCGAGAGGAGATAGGCAGAGCCGATCCAGCCGAAACGCTCGAGATGGCCGAATTCGCCGACGATGGTCGGGAGCGCGGTCGAGACGATCTGGTTGTCGAGCATCGCCATGAACATGGCAACCATCAGGAACAGATAGAGTATCAGCCGGCGACGGGGATCCGCCACAAGGGGCGCAGACGGCAGGTGCATATCCATGGGGCTTCCTATCCAGAGTGGCCGTTATATGTGCTGATAGCATATATCTGTCAAGCGCATTTGAATGCATTCTGCATATTCAACTTTTCGCGATGATCTGTTACCGTGGCGGAATGACAGTAACCTTGAAGACAGACGAACCGGTTTCGATGGATGCGCAGGAGGCGTATATCCAGCATATCGGACAGGTGATGACGCGGATGCGGCTGATGACCGGACGCCGGATGATCAGCCGGCTGGCAATCCAGAACGTGGCGCCGGACCTGGAGCTCTCGCATCTCGACGTGCTCGACGCGATCAGACGGGCGGAGGCGGGGGGCGAGGTGACGGTCGGCGCGGTTGCCGAGATCCTGCGCATCGATCCGTCACGGGCCAGTCGTATCGTTGCCGAGATGGTGACGCGTGGCGTCCTGCGCCGCAAGGCATCGCAGGCGGACGCAAGGCGCATCGTCGTGGTGATGAGCGCGCTCGGCCAGCGGCTGCTTGCAGAGGTGCAGGCACAGAAGCGGGCGCTCATCGGGGATATCGTTGCCGATTGGTCCGAGGACGACATGCAGACCTTTTCGCGCCTTTTCGATCAGTTTATCGGTGGCTTCGAGGATGCGTTTCGGGTGCGCTACCGGGATTCGGATACCTAAAGGCGCCCATTTGACGGATGACAGACTGTCGCTCTTCCCTATCGACCGGTCTTTGCGCTATGGGCTTGGCCCATGAGTTCATCCACCTTCACGATCCTGCTCGGCGGAGCGCTGCATCTGACGGAGCGGCTTCAGGCGGCAGTCGCCGGCAGTCGCTTCATCGCCGCCGATGGCGGCATGCGGCATGCGCAGGCGCTTGGTGTGGTACCGGAACTGTGGGTCGGCGATTTCGATTCGAGCCCGGCCGACCTCGGCGAGGCCTTTCCGAATGTGCCCCGGCAGCCTTATCCTGCCGCCAAGGCCCAGACGGATGGCGAGATTGCCATCGAGGAGGCAATCCGTCGCGGTGCCCGTCGCCTGGTGCTTGCCGGCGCGCTCGGAGGCGAGCGGTCCGACCATGCACTGGCGTTGCTTCTCTACGGCGTCAGCCTGGCGGAGCAGGGGTTCTCGATGCTGTTGACCTCCGGCGAGGAGGAGGCCGTGCCGCTGATCGCCGGTGCCATGGAGATAGATCTTCCCGCCGGCAGCCTGTTTTCTGTGTCCGGCTTCAGCGCGCTCGATGGCCTGTCTATTGACAACGCCCGCTATCCGCTTGCCGGTTTCCATTTGCCGTTCGGTGCCTCCCGCACCATTTCCAACGTTGCGCAGGGTATCGTGCGCTTTTCCCTTTCGAGCGGCAGGGCCATCGTCCTTGCCCGCCCCTATGACCTTTCCGGAGTCTGACCCTTGGCCCCCCCTATTCTGAAACTCGATGACATCTTTCTCTCCTTCGGCGGTGCACCGCTTCTGGCCGGTGCCAATTTCCAGGTCGAGCCCGGCGACAAGATCTCGCTGGTCGGTCGCAACGGTTCCGGCAAGTCGACGCTGCTGAAGATTGCCGCCGGTATGGTCGAAGCGCAATCCGGCGAGATCTTCCGGCATCCCTCGTCGACGATCCGCTATCTCGAGCAGGCGCCCGATTTTGGCGATCACAAGACCGTTCTCGCCTATGCCGAGGCCGGGCTGACGCCGGGGGACGATCCCTATCGCCTGACCTACCTGTTGTCGCATCTGGGGCTCACCGGCGACGAAGACCCGCAAAGCCTGTCGGGCGGAGAAGCGCGCCGCGCCGCACTCGCCCGGGTGCTCGCGCCGGAGCCGGACATCCTGTTGCTGGACGAACCGACCAACCATCTCGACCTGCCGACCATCGAGTGGCTGGAAGGCGAGCTACAGAAGACCCGCAGCGCCATCGTTGTTATTTCGCATGACCGGCGCTTTCTCGAGAAAGTCTCGACAGCCACCGTCTGGCTCGACCGCGGTACCTCGCGTCGCCTCGACAAGGGCTTTGGTTTCTTCGAGGCCTGGCGTGACACGGTGCTTGAGCAGGAAGAGCTGGAGCAGCACAAGCTCGGCAAGCAGATCGAGCGCGAAGAGCACTGGCTGCGCTACGGCGTCACCGCGCGCCGCAAGCGCAACATGCGCCGCCTCGGCGATCTGCAGACGATGCGCGCCGATTATCGCGGCCACAAGGGCCCGCAGGGCTCGGTCAACGCCAACATCTCCGACGTCCAGGAATCCGGCAAGCTTGTTATCGAGGCGGAACTGATCACCAAGGCCTATGGTGAGCGGACCATCGTTGCACCGTTCTCGATCCGCGTTCATCGCGGCGATTGCATCGGTCTCGTGGGTCCGAACGGCGCCGGCAAGACAACGCTGCTGAAGATGTTGACCGGCCAGTTGAAGCCGGACAGCGGCAAGCTGAAGCTCGGCACCAATCTCGAGATTGCCACGCTCGACCAGAAGCGCGAGGACCTCGATCCCGAGGAGACGCTGGCCCATTACCTGACCGACGGGCGTGGCGAAAGCCTGATCGTCAATGGCGAGCAGCGCCACGTCACGGGCTACATGAAGGACTTCCTGTTTGCGCCGGAACAGGCCCGCACGCCGATCCGCAAATTGTCGGGCGGTGAACGCGCCCGCCTGATGCTCGCCCGTATCCTGTCGCGTCCGACCAATCTCCTCATCCTCGACGAACCGACCAACGACCTCGACATCGAGACGCTTGATCTGCTGCAGGAAACCGTTGCCAGCTTTGCCGGCACCGTCATTCTCGTCAGCCATGACCGCGACTTCCTCGACCGTACCGTTACCTCGACCATCGCGCCGATGAATCCTGACGCGCCCGATGGCCGGTGGATCGAATATGCCGGCGGTTATTCCGACATGTTGATACAGCGCAAGGGCGTTGCCGACGAGCTTCGTAAGGCTGCAAAGGCCGAGAAAGCCCGGGGCGGCGGATCGAACGCCGGTAACCAGGGCGGCGTCAAGGGCAAGGCCAAGATGTCGTTCAAGCAGACCTATGCGCTTGAGAATATTCCGAAGGAAATCGCCAAGGCGGAGGCTGAAATTGCTGCCCGCGAACTGAAAATGTCTGACCCCAAGCTGTTTTCCAAGGATCCGGCAACGTTCAATGCTCTCGCAAAGGAAGTCGAGAAGCTGCGCGGCAAGGTGACGAAAATGGAGGAGGAATGGCTGGAGCTCGAGACGATTCGCGAACAGATGGGCTCCTGAGACCAGCAAAGGCGTCAATTTCATGGTCAAGAAACCGTAGCAGGAAAATTTCTTGTCTCCGCGTGGAACATTCGTCTGATCCGACCATTCAAGTGGGTACGTGGAGGTAGTGTGTATTGCTTTTGCAAGCCTCAGGTGCTGGCCTGATGCGCCCCACCTGGCTTCAAGGATATGACGATGGACAGGAAAGTGCTGATTGTCGAAGACGAGCTGCTGATCGCACTCGATCTCGAAGACATGGTGGAAAGCAATGGACTGCAAGTCGCAGCCATTGCCAACACGATGGCGCGGGCGCTGGCGGCGGCACCCCATGCTGATATCGCCCTCGTCGACGTCAATCTTTCCGACGGGCCAACGGGTCCGGCGATTGGCCGCATGCTGGCGGAGCAATTTGGTATAGCCGTCGTTTTCATGACGGCAAACCCCGAGGTCGTGTCGGGCGGGATCCAGGGAACACTCGGTGTCCTGCGCAAGCCCGTGCAGCCTGGAATGGTGGCCCAAGCTCTGAAATACGCATTGGGACGGCTGACCGGCCAACTGGCCGCCGTTCCCCGTGACATGGAAGTCTTTGCCGCCTGAGCGACCGGTCAACTGCCTGCCTGCATCATCAAAGATGCGGGTTCCGCGGCCTGTAGATGTCTACTAGGCGCTGGTTGATATCCTTCGCTCCCGGCATGTTCGCGCTGCGGTAGACCGGCGGATCGCCATCTACTGACAGCTGTGAAGCAACTTCAGCAAAAATTGCATTTAGAAGTGTCGCGCCGATGGCAGTCGATGCCGGCCCCACCTTGAGGTCGGTGCCGGGCAAATCGACCAGCGCATCGCCGGGGGGAAGACCGTTATCAAAGACGATGTCTGCGATATCGGCAAGGCGCCTGCGACCGTTGGCGATGGCTGCCGAATAGGCGAGCGATGTAATGGCGATGACGGTGGTGCCGATTTCCCGGCCGTAGTCGGCGGCTTCCGTCGGCGCGGCATTGACGCCCGAATTGGAAGCGATGACCAGCACGTCGCCACGCTCCATCCGGTAGCGTTCCAGCACCGGTCGAACCAGCCCCGGGGTGCGCTCGTAGATCGAGCTTATGACAGCACCTTCATACAGCATCGCCGAGCCGACCAGGACCGGAACGGTAATCGCCAGTCCGCCGGCGCGATAATGCACCTCTTCTGCCAGCATGTGAGAGTGGCCTGTCCCGAACAGATAAACCCGGTGGTCGCTGCGCGCCGCCTCGCAGATAACGGCAGCAGCCCTTGCCATCGGCTCGGCCAAAGACTGGCGCAGGGCGCCGAGCCTTTCGATCACCTCCAGAAAATACGCATCCGTGATCGCGGTCATACCGATGTCTCCGGGCCTGTCCCGACAGACTTCGCAGCACCGGCTGTCCAGGTGGCGGTCGCCTCGATGTCGTCGTTGATGTGCACGAGGTCGGCACGCGCACCCGGCGACAGGTGACCCCGGTCAGTCAGGCGCAGGAAACGGGCCGGGTAGGATGTCGCCATGCGCAGCGCTTCGGCCAGCGGCAGTTCCAGCATGCCGACGCCGTAGCGCACGGTCGAGGCCATGTCGACATCGGAGCCGGCCAGCGTGCCGTCGGCCAGTACCACCTTCGAGCAGAAGCCGCCCTTCTCGCGGTAGACGGTGCGGCCGTTCAGCTCGAAGCTGTCGGCATCGGAACCCACCAGCGACATGGCATCGGTGACGAAGAACAGCTTGCCCTCGCCGCGCTTGGCGCGCAGGGCAACGCGCAAGGCACGGGGATCGACATGGTGACCATCGGCAATCATGCCGCACCACGTACGGGGATGATCGAGCGCCGCGCCGACCAGACCCGGGCTGCGATGGCCGAGCTGGCTCATGGCATTGTAGAGATGGGTGACGCCACGGGCGCCGGCATCGAAAAGGGCGTCCGCAGCGTCGGCCGTGCAATCGGAATGACCGAGGCTGACGATGACGCCGCCCTCGTTCAGCGCCTGCACCTGGCGGGGCGTCACCTGCTCGGCGGCGATGGTGACCAGCAGCGTGCCGATTGCCTCACGGGCACGGATGAAGGTCGCAACGTCGCCGTCTTCCACCGGTCGCATCAGTTCCGGCAGGTGGGCGCCCTTGCGCGCCGGCGACAGGTGAGGGCCCTCGAGGTGCAGGCCGACGACACCACGGTCGGCTTTGACAGCCTCGATGGCAGCTTCGATTGCCCGGGTCGTGGCAGCGGCGATATCGGTGATCAGGGTCGGCAGCAGGGAGGTCGTGCCGTAGCGACGATGGCCCTCGGCAATGGTGTACATGGAGGTCGGCGACGGATCTTCATTCAGCAACCGGCCGCCGCCGCCGTTCACCTGTGCGTCGATGAAGCCGGGTGCCAGCACGCCGCCCTCGAGTTCCACACGTACGCCGCCCTCCGGCAGGCTGTTGCGGGCGGCGATCGCCTGCACCCGGCCATCGCCGACAACAAGCGCGCTGTCGTCGTGAAAGCGGTCGCCGTCGAAGATGCGGGCGCCGGTAAAGACCGTGTAGTCCATCACATCGTCTCCGTCACCTTGAGAAGATTAGCCGGCTTATCGGGATCGAAACCCTTGCGGCGCGTCACTCGCTCGATCATCCGATAGTAGCAGAGCAGGGAGACCGTCGGGTCGATGAGGCCGTTTCCGGTCGAGGGCATTGTCAGGTTGATACCCGGCAGCGGGGTGGTCGAGAAAAACACGGCGGTGGCGCCGAGTTTCTGAAGGCGCTCCAGAGCCTGGGCGTTGTTGGCAAACGCGGCGTCGTCCGGGGCGAAGGCAACGACCGGGAAGCCGGGCTGAACCAGCCGCATCGGGCCGTGCATCAATTCGGCGAGCGAGAAGGCCTCGGCGTGCAGGCCCGACGTCTCCTTGGCCTTCAGGGCCGATTCCAGCGCGATGGCGAAGGCCGGGCCACGACCGCCGGTGTAGAGCGAGCTGGCTCCGAACAGCACCTCCTCGGCGGCAGCGCTATCGATGCCATCGGTGGCTGCCAATGCCTGGGGCAGTCGTGAAAGGCCATCCTGCAGTGCGCTATTGCCGGAGACGGCAGCGGTAACGCCCGACAGGGCAGCGACGGCGGTGATGAAGGATTTCGTTGCGGCGACGCTTTTCTCAGGGCCCGCATGCAGGTCGAGGACGATATCGGCTTGCCGCGCCAGTGAGCTGTCGGTGACGTTGACGACGGCGATCGTCGTTGCTCCGCCCTTCTTGGCGGCGGCCTGCAGGGCGATGATATCGGGGCTGCCGCCGGACTGCGACACGGTGAAATGGATGCCACCCTTCAGATGCAGCGGCGCATTGTAGACCGAGGCGATCGACGGGCCGATCGAGGCGACGGGGACGCCGCAGGAGATCTCGAACAGATACTTGAAGAAGGTTGCAGCATGGTCCGACGAGCCGCGCGCCGCCGTGGTGACGACGGTGGGTCTGGCCACAGCAAACAGCTTGGCGATTTCGGCGAAGACCGGCTTTTCCTTCTCCAGCAAGGTCGCCACGGCATCGGGCGACTGGCCGGCCTCGGTCAGCATCAAGGATTGCGTCATAGGTCATCTCCAATTTTCAGTTCTGCGACGAAATCATAGGCGTCGCCGCGATAATGCGATCTGGTGTATTCGACGACCCGCTGGTCAGCCAGGCGCGAGATGCGCTCTATCAGCAGCGCCGGGGCTCCGGGCTTGACGTCAAGCGTGGCAGCCGAGGATGGGTCGAGGGTGACTGCGGTCAGCCGCTGCAGGGCATGAACCGGGCGGAACCCGTTGGCGGTCAGGGCATCGTAAAGCGAGCTCTCGCCGGCTGCGTCCTCGGCCAGGAACTGGGTCGGGACGACGGCGCGCTCGATGGCGAGCGGCAGTCCGTCGGCCAGCCGCAACCGGTCGAGCCGCAGCACCGGTTCGTCGACGCCGAGGCCGAGCAGGAAGGTCTCCTCGGGCGTCGGCATGGAAACGCTCCGGGACAGGATTTTTGCCGCCGGCGAGCGACCGCGCGAGCGCATATCGGCGGAGAAGGAGGAGAGGCGCCAGAGCGACTGTTCCATCCGCTCGACCTTCTGGGAGACGAAAGTACCGCTGCCGTGCCGCGACTCCAGAGTGCCTGCCGTCAGCAGGTCGCGATAGGCGGTGCGCACGGTGACACGGCCGAGCTGCAGTCCTTCGGCGAGATCGCGCTCGGCCGGCAATGCAGTGCCCGGTTTCAACAGTCCTTCTTGAATAAGCCCGGTCAGCGCCATTGCCAGACGCCTGTAAAGCGGCCCGCTCGCTGCCGCATCCCGCAAGCCGCGCCCGTTCAGTTCGGAAATCAAACTGGTTCTATCCATGGGTTCGGATTAGAACCTATGTAGAACCACTTTGCAAGGTATCTCTTGGGCGCCGGTCGCTTAGCCTGCGACCGGCGGAGGCCGTGCGCTTAGTTCTTCGTGAAAATGTAGTCCGTTTCCTGGCGCAGGACTTCGCCGGGATGGAGCGCTGCGGAGGAAAAGCCCGGCTGGTTGATGGCGTCGGGCCAGATCTGCGTCTCCAGGCAGAAACCGGCGAACGGACCCATCATCTTGCCGTCAATGCCGGGGACTGGGACGTCGAGCTTGAAGCCGGCGTAGAGTTGGACGCCCGGTTCCGTCGTGCGCACTTCGAGCGTTACGCCGGAATTGATGCTGCGGGCGAGAACAACGGCGCGCTTGGCCGTGCGCTCCTGCGATAGACAGAAATTGTGGTCGTATAGTACCTGTTCACCGTCGACGAAGCGCTTCATCGGGCCCATTTCTCTCAGGTCGAAGGGCGTGCCGGCGACGGGGGCGATCTCGCCGGTCGGGATCTGCCGCGCATCGGTCGGCAGGTAGTGGTCGGCTGCGATCATGATGTCGTGGTCGAGCGCATCGTCGCGGCCATCGAGGTTGAAGTAGGCGTGCTGGCAGACATTGGCGATGGTCGGCTGGTCTGTCGTGGTCTCGTAGATTACCGACAGCTCGCCATTGCCGTGGACCCAGTAGGTCGCCTGGATCGTGCAGTTGCCGGGATAGCCGCTGCGGCCATCGGGATCGACGATCTTGAGGACGACGCGGTCGGCGGCATGCTCGACGATCGTCCAGTTGCGCAGGGCGATATTGTCGAAGCCGCCGTGCAGATGGGTTACGCCGTTCTCGTTCAGGTCCAGCTGGTACGTCTTGCCGTCGAGCGTGAACCTGCCGTCGGCGATGCGGTTGGCGCAGCGGCCGGGCGTTGCGCCGAAATAGGCGGAGTGCTTTTCGTAGCTTTCGAAGTTGTCGAAGCCGAGCGTCAGGGCCGGCGTGTGGTTTTCAAGTCGGAGATCCTGGATCACTGCTCCCCAGCTGATGACATGGGCAGTCAGCCCGCCGCCCGTGATCTTGACGCGGTGTACCGTCTCGCCGGCCGCAGTCTTGCCGAAAACTTCGCGCTGCAAAGTGCTGTCCGTCATGTCCTCATCCCATTCGTCTCTAGTGCGAGGCGCCGACCCTGCCTCCATTCGCCACTATCCGCAACCCGCCTGCCGGCGGAATCAGTCCTGCGTCCCGGCGACGCGGCTATTTCTGCAAGCCGATGTCGGCCATGTCGTAGGGTGTCGTCTGGTAGATCTCGTTGATCCAGTTGCCGACGAACAGATGAGCGTGGCTGCGCCAGCGGTTGGGCGGCGTCAGGGACGGATCGTTGTGCGGGAAATAGTCGTGCGGCATCTTGATCGGGATGCCGGCATCGACGTCCCGGAAATATTCGTCTGCCAGCGACGTTGAATCGTATTCGACGTGGTTGAACATGTAGAGCCGCCTTGCCGTCTTCTCATGCACCAGGCAAATGCCCATTTCCGGCGATTCCATCAGGATTTCCAAGCCAGGGACGGTTTCGACATCCTTGCGGCGGACTTCGGTCCAGCGCGACACGGGCACGCCGAAGTCGTCGGAAAAGCCGTTGAGATAGACCGAGGACGGGTTCAGGTTCTGGTGCCGGTAGACACCGAACGCCTTTTCCTTCAGCAGATGCTTCGGCACGCCGTGAAAATGGTAGATCGCCGCCATCGCACCCCAGCAGACGTTCAGCGTCGAATGAACGTTGGTGGTCGTCCAGTCGAGGATCTGGCGCATTTCGTCCCAGTAGGTGACTTCCTCGAAGTCGAGCAACTCGATCGGCGCACCGGTGATGATGAAGCCGTCGAACTTGCGATGTCTGATCTCCTCCCAGGTCTCGTAGAACGACAGCAGATGCTCCTCGGAAGTGTTCTTCGCCTTGTGCCCGCCGATGCGGATCAGCGAGAACTCGACCTGCAGCGGCGAGGCGCCTACGAGGCGCGCCATCTGGATTTCGGTCTTGATCTTGTTGGGCATCAGGTTGAGCAGCCCGATCTGCAGCGGACGGATATCCTGACGGACGGCCATCGTCTCTGTCATCACCCGCACGCCCTCTTTGACGAGGGTATCGAAGGCGGGCAGTGTATCGGGGATCTTAATGGGCATGCGCGTTACTCGATCAACTAAACCGGCGGCGAAAAAACGAATCGCTACCGGTCCGCATGCGGCCCTGATTTAGCGACTTGTTTAACGTGGCTGCAAGCCGGCCGGCCAAATCACCACGCGATGTTAAATAGCGCTGGACAGGTTTCGAATCAACATCAATCGCCGGTTGGTAAATGCGCGGCGCGGCGTGGTGAACCTGCAGCGGCATTCGGGCGTATAAGGCTTTCATAAGGTTTGAAGCGCAAGCTGATGGCGAGGAGGGCGGTTCCAGGCCAGGGATCGCTGGCGCTACGCGCTTCGGGCTCGCATGGATGGACATGTGCGATGGCCATGACTATCTGAGGGATGAGGATCAGGATTTTTTAATGGCCGTTGATACTACAGAGAAGCCCAGCGTCCAGGGCGATGCGCGCGTCGGATACGACTTGAGTGTGCTGTACAGGTTGAGGATGATGCTTTCGGCGTTCTGGCATTCGCCAGTGCGCGTCAGGCTCATATCGCTCGTGGTGTCGCTGTTCGTCATCATTCTCGTGACAGCTTATGTGCAGGTTCTCCTGAACGAATGGAATGCGCCGTTCTACGATTCGCTGGCGCGACGCGACCTCAACGAATTCGTGAAGCAGCTTGGTGTCTTCGGCATGATCGCCGGCACCCTGCTAGTCCTCAACGTCATCCAGGCCTGGCTGAACCAGATGGCGGCGCTCTACATGCGCGAGGGCCTGGCGCGCGACCTGGTCGACCAGTGGCTGAAGGGCAAGCGGGCCTTACGGCTGGCATCGTCTGGTCTGATCGGCGTCAATCCGGACCAGCGGCTCCACGAGGATGCCCGCAACCTTGCAGAAAGCACCACGGGCCTTGCGATCGGCCTCGTCCAATCGACGATCCTGCTGATCAGCTTCATCGGCGTGCTCTGGGAGCTGTCGAGCGGCTTCATATTCCATTTTCGCGGCAGCAGCTTTTCCATTCCGGGATACATGGTGTGGGCGGCGATTATCTATGCGGCCTCGGCTTCTTTCCTCAGCCAGTTCGTCGGCGGCAAGCTGGTGCGGCTCAATGCCGACCGCTACTCCAAGGAGGCCGAACTGCGTTTCGCGCTGATGCACGCCAACGAGTACATGCCGTCGATCACCATTGCCGGCGGACAGGAAAACGAGCGTCGCCGCATCAACGGCGATATTTCCTCGGTGCTCGGCGTTATCCGCAAGCTGGCCATCGCCAACACCAACCTTACCTGGGTATCTGCGAGCTACGGCTGGATGGTGCTGGTCATTCCAATCCTGGTGGCGGCGCCAGCCTACTTCTCGGGCGGCCTCAGCATCGGCCAGTTGATGATGGTGGTTGGCGCTTTCAACCAGGTGAACACGGCGCTGCGCTGGTATGTCGCCAATTTCGGGCCGATCGCCGAGTGGCGCGCGACGCTGATGCGCGTTACCGATTTTCGCGAGGCGGTGGTCGAGATGGATATCGAGGACCACCTGCCCAACATGATCGACGTCGCCCGCGCCGCGCCTGGCATGATGGTGCTGAAGGATCTCGAAGTCTCCACCAAGATGTCCGACGAGATCGTCGAGAACGGTTTCCGGATCCGCGAGGGCACGGTGACGATCACCGCCGGCGAGCACATCATGATCAACGGCGATCACGGCGTGAACCGCAAGCTGTTGTTCCAGGCGCTTGCCGGCGAATGGCATTGCGGCAAGGGCGAGATCGACCTGCCGCCGCCGGAAGACATGCTGTTCATGCCGCACACCGCCTATGTGCCGAGCGGAACGCTGCGCGAGGCCATGACCTTCCCCGAGGCACGCGATGCCTACCCGGATTCCGACCTCGAAATGGCGATTGAAAAAGCCGGTCTCGGCAGGCTGAAAGGCAAGCTCGATACGAACGCCCGCTGGGATCGTATGCTCGATACCGACGAACAGAAGGCCGTCGGTTTTGCCCATGCCCTGCTCGCCAAGCCGCGCTGGCTGATCCTCGACGAAACGCTCGAAGGCCTGGAGCCGGATATCCAGAAGCGCCTGGTTGCGCTTCTGGGCGAACTCAAGGATACGACGATGATCTATATCGGCCGTTCAGAGGCTTATCTTGAACTCATGTCGCCGCGGGTATTGCATCTGCAGGCCCTGGTTCCGCCGGACCCGACAGCGCCGCCTGCAAAGCCTGTCTCGGGTGCTGCTCGCGGACAAAACCCGGCACGGCGCCCCATTGTCCGCAAGGAGACGGTGCGGCCCGCCTGAACAACTTCGCCCGGATACGAAAAAGGCCCCGACGCGCAATCCACGCGTTCGGGGCCTTTTATCGAGATGGAGTGCCAGGTCCGGGATCAGTCCTTGGCGCGTTCGACGTAGGAATTGTCTTCGGTCATGATGACGACGCGGGTGCCGGCATTGACATGCGGCGGCACCATGGTGCGAACGCCATTCGACAGCATGGCTGGCTTGTAGGAGGACGACGCCGTCTGGCCCTTGACGACCGGCTCAGTCTCCATGATTTCAAGCGTCACAGTGCGTGGCATCTGGATGGCAAGCGCGATACCTTCATGCATCGACAGGATGCAGGTCATGCCTTCCTGCAGGTAGGCCTTGTCGTCGCCCATGGTTTCGGCATCGACGGTAACCTGGTCGTAGTTTTGCGGGTTCATGAAGTGGAACCCGTCGCTGTCTTCGTAAAGGTACTGATGGTTGACGTCCTCGACGAAGGCGCGCTCGACTTGTTCGGTCGTGCGCCAGCGCTCGGAAACCTTCGTGCCATCCGAAATCCGGCGCATATCGATCTGGGTGACCGGCGTGCCTTTGCCGGGGTGGAAATTGGCGGCCGTCAGCACGACGTAGAGCTTGCCGTCGACGTCGAGCACATTGCCCTTGCGGATCGAAGAGGCGATAACCTTGACCATAAGACTTCCTTGTAACGCAGCTTTTTGCATCGTAGAGGACGGACCGAGCCCGTTTCCCTGATGCAGCAATGTTTTCTTGGGGGCGCAACTAACCTAAAATGGTGGAAATAGCCACCCCGTCGCGGCTCATCCTATAAAAGAAAGCGCGGAATGAACGCCAGCCTGACAAAAGCATCTCCCTGGTGGACGCCCGGCGTCCATGCGGATCGACGGCCTTTTCTTATCGGCCGCAATGCGATCCAGGCGGCGCTGCGCAGTTTTTTTTCAGCCGGCGACTTCCTCGAGGTTGATACGGCAACCCTTCAGATATCGCCCGGCAACGAGGCACATCTGCATGCTTTCGCTACAGAAGCCCTGACGACCGACGGTCAGGCGGCACCCTTCTACCTGCACACGTCGCCGGAATTTGCCTGCAAGAAGCTGCTGGCCGCGGGCGAACAACGTATTGCATGCTTTGCCCATGTCTATCGCAACCGTGAGCGCGGGCCCTTGCACCATCCGGAGTTCACCATGCTCGAATGGTACAGGGTCGGCGAAGGCTACGAGCAGCTGATGGCTGACTGCGTCGATATAATGCGACTGGCGGCGAAAACCGCGGGGGCTGCGCGGCTGGCGTTCCGGGGTGCCGAGTGCGATCCCTTTGCCGAGCCGGAGCGGATCAGCGTTGCGGCGGCCTTCCTGCAGCATGCCGGCATCGACCTCTTGTCCTCGGTTGCCGCCGACGGACAGACGGACCGCGACTGCCTTGCTGCGGAAATGAACCGCCTCGGCATGCGTGTTGCCGGCGACGATGGCTGGGCGGATATGTTCAGCCGGGTGCTGGTGGAAAAGATCGAACCGCATCTCGGTTTTGGCCGACCGACGATCCTTGACGAATATCCGGTCTCCGAGGCCGCTCTTGCCAGGCCCTCGGCGCGGGATCCGCGTGTCGCCGAGCGCTTCGAACTCTATGCCTGCGGCGTCGAGCTTGCCAATGGCTTCGGCGAACTCACCAATGCCGTCGAACAGCGGCGGCGGTTCGAGATCGAGATGGCGGAAAAGGCGCGGGTCTACGGCGAAACCTATCCGCTCGACGAGGATTTTCTCGACGCGCTTGCCATCATGCCCGAGGCAAGCGGCATCGCCCTCGGTTTCGACCGGCTGGTGATGCTGGCTACCGGAGCATCCCGCATCGAGCAGGTGCTTTGGGCGCCCGTTGCGGAGTTCGGAAGATGAACGTCATTCGATCGATCAGGACAGTCGACGATCTCCAGCGGGCATCGCTTGTCGATGGGCAAAACGCGGCGTCGCTGGAAGCGGTCGCGGAACGTTATGCCATCGCGCTGACGCCTGCCATTGCCGCACTGATTGACCGCACCGATCCCGATGATCCGATCGCCCGGCAATTCGTGCCCGATATGGCAGAGCTGGTGGTGACGCCGGAAGAGCGTGCCGATCCCATCGGCGATGCGGCCCATAGCCCGGTCACAGGCATCGTCCATCGCTATCCCGACCGTGTGCTGCTAAAGGCGGTGCATGTCTGCCCCGTCTATTGCCGATTCTGCTTTCGCCGCGAGATGGTCGGTCCGCAGGGTATGGGTACGCTGGATGCCGGCGAACTCGATGCCGCTTTCGACTATATCCGCGCCCATCCGGAGATCTGGGAGGTGATCCTCACCGGCGGCGATCCGCTGGTTCTGTCGCCCCGGCGTCTCGAAGAACTGCTGGCCGGGCTTGCTGCCATCGATCACGTCAAGATCGTCCGCTTCCACACCCGCGTTCCAGTCGTCGATCCGCAGAAGATCGACGCAGCGCTTGTGGCCGCGCTGAAGGCGAGCGGCAAGACGGTCTATGTGGCGTTGCATGCCAACCACCCGCGCGAACTGACGGCGGACGCACGCGCCGCCTGTGCCCGTCTTGTCGATGCCGGCATCGTCATGGTCAGCCAGTCCGTACTTTTAAAAGGGGTCAACGACGATCCCCTGGTACTGGCGGCGCTGATGCGCGCCTTCGTGGAAACGCGGATCAAACCCTACTATCTGCACCATCCCGATCTCGCGCCCGGCACCAGCCATTTCCGGTTGACCATCGCCGAGGGCCAGCGCCTTGTGGCCGAGTTGCGCGGTCGCTTGTCCGGTCTCTGCCAGCCGGCCTATATCCTCGATATTCCCGGCGGCTACGGCAAAGCGGTCATCGGCGAGCGTGCCATCCGCGATGTCGGCGAGGGTTGCTATTCGGTTTCCGATTTCCGAGGCGAATGGCACGATTACCCGCCGCCATCCGGCAGCGGTAAGCCTGACTAGGCGCGATCCCGCGACGACTCACGAAAATTTATCTTCTTCACATTTTCCGGACGCATCCAGGAGCGTTGCTCTACCTACCCGGTCCAATCCGCGCTAAGAGAAGCAACCCCCGATATTATTAGCGTGTCGGCGGATTACATTCTGTCCGGATCATGAACAATGGCCGGCGAACGCTCATCTTTCCTTAACCAGAAGGCTTAGCGGTATGTTGGAATTTTGCGCCTAAAACAACCTCAGATAAGGCGGTACGACCGCTAAAAACACCTGGAGACGATTGGATGAACGAGACAATCCGTGGTTTGCTCACCAAGCTCGGGGGCCTTCCAGTGCCCGTCGACAGCATTGCCGACGACGCCGATCTCTATGCGGCAGGCCTTTCCTCCTTCGCATCCGTGCAGCTTATGCTCGGGCTCGAAGAGGCGTTCGACATGGAGTTTCCGGACAACCTGCTGAACCGTAAATCCTTTGCCAGCATCAGCGCCATCACCAGCACGGTGGATGCGATCCTCGGCTCCAGAAAGGTGGCCTGATGAGCGTGGCGGTGGCGATAGCGAAGGACAATCTCAATGCCCGCATCGCCCGCGTCGCGGCAATTGCTGCAGCACACGCCGATGCCGTCGACTGCGAATCGCGGTTTCCGCGCGAGGCCGTCACAGCCCTGAAGGCCGAACGCCTGCTGTCGATCCAGATCCCGACCGAACTCGGCGGGGAAAGCGCGACAATCACTGAAATCGCCGCGCTGTGCACCGTGCTCGGACAAGCCTGCGCGGCCACCGCGATGATTTTCGCCATGCACCAGATCAAGCTGTCGAGCCTGGTCGAGCACGGCGAAGGCAGCGACTGGCATCGCGATTTCATGCGCCGTATCGCCCGTGACCAGCTGCTGCTGGCGTCTGCCACGACCGAAGGCGGCATCGGCGGCAACATGCGCAACAGCATTTGCGCCATCCGCGTCGAGGGCAACAGCTGCTTCCTCGAGAAGGACGCCACCGTCATTTCCTACGGCGCGCATGCCGACGCCATCCTCATCACATCGCGCGCCCACGCCGATGCGGCGCCTTCTGACCAGGTCCTGACGGCCTTCCTGAAGGACCAGTACACGCTCGACAGAACCTCCGTCTGGGATACGCTCGGAATGCGCGGCACCTGCTCCGATGGCTTCGTGTTCAAGGGAGAGGCGCCGGCCGTCCAGATCCTGCCGAAACCGTTTGCCGAGATTGCCGCGCAGTCCATGCTTGCCACCTCGCACCTCTTGTGGAGCGCGCTCTGGTACGGCATCGCCGCCGATGCGGTGGCCCGTGCCCAGGCTTTCGTGCGCGCTGCGGCCCGTAAGTCACCCGGCACGCCTCCGCCCGGCGCGCTGCGTTTGGCAGAGGTCTCCGGCCAGCTACAGATGGTCAAGTCGAACGTCGTCGCTGCGCTGAAAGTCTACGAAGATGCCAAGCTCGATGCCGACCGCCTGTCTTCCATGGCTTTCGCGGTGGCGATGAACAACGTCAAGATCGTCTCCTCAGAGGCGATCCTGCCGATCATCAACCACGCCATGCTGATCTGCGGCATCATGGGCTACAAGAACGGTACGCCCTACAGCCTCGGCCGCCACCTGCGCGACGCGCATTCGGCGCAGCTGATGATCTCGAACGACCGCATCCTTGCCAACACATCGACGATGCTGCTGGTCCACAAACAAGACACCAATTTGCTGGGGTAATCGCCATGGACATGCAGGTTTCTTTTCTCGATCGGCTCTTCGAATCAGGCCTCCTGATCGACACCGGTGTCGATGGCCTCTATGGCCGAAGCGGCCAGTTTGAAGACGTCATCGCTGCCTTCGAGCGGTTGATCGACAGGTTCGGCGGTGGCGACGGTGCCGAGGCGATGCGCTTCCCGCCCGGCATGAACCGCGCGATCTTCGAAAAGAGCGGCTACATGAAGAGCTTTCCGCAGCTGGCCGGCACGGTCCACAGCTTCTGCGGCGGCGAGATGGACCATATGAACCTGCTGAAATGCATGGAGGTTGGCGACGACTGGACCAAGGGCCAGGAAGCAACCGAGATCGTGCTGACGCCCGCCGCCTGCTATCCGCTCTATCCGACGGTGGCCCGGCGCGGCAACCTGCCGGCGGAGGGCGCGCTGTTCGACCTGCAGTCCTATTGCTTCCGCCATGAACCGTCACAGGATCCCGCCCGCCAGCAGCTTTTTCGCATGCGCGAATATGTCTGCATGGGCACCGAGCAGCATGTCACGGATTTCCGCCAGAGCTGGATGGATCGTGGCGTCGAGATGATGAAGTCGGTCGGTCTCGAGGTCGTCATCGATGTCGCCAATGACCCGTTCTTCGGCCGCGCAGGCAAGATGATGGTCAACAACCAGCGCGACCAGAACCTGAAGTTCGAATTGCTGATCCCGATCACCTCGACGGCCAATCCGACGGCCTGCATGAGCTTCAACTACCACCAGGATTCGTTCGGCACCAAATGGGGCCTCAACCTTGCCGACGGCAAGGTCGCGCATACGGCGTGCGTCGGCTTCGGACTGGAGCGGATAGCGCTGGCGCTGTTCCACCATCACGGGCTCGATGTAAAGGCCTGGCCGGCGCCGGTGCGCGACGTCCTGTGGGGCTGATCGTCGGGATGCCGTCAGTATTTCCCGGGCTTGATCCTGCCGCCTATTCCCGCCATGGGCTGCACGACAGCGAACGGATGTGGCCGGAAACCAACTGCTATATCGATCTCTGGATCGAGGTGCTGAACACGATCGGCCGGCCACCCGAGGCGATGCTCGGCTTCACCATGGGGCAGGATTTCGAGGGCGACCAGTTCACCTTCTTCAAGGTGCCGCTGGAAGACCTAGAGGCGCTTTATGGCATCCGCTGCACCGAACTTGCCATCTACGACGACGTCGAACGGCATCTTGCCGTACAGATCGCGCGTCGGCGGCTTTGCCTCGTCGAGATGGATTCGTTCTACATGCCGGATACGCAAGGCGTCGCCTACCGTACCGAGCACGGCAAGACGACGGTGGCGATCAACAGGCTGGACCCGGTTGCGCGCGAACTCGATTATTTCCACAATGGCGGCTTCTTCCGGCTCTCCGGCGAGGACTTCGATGGCGTTTTCCAGCGACACCTGCCGGAAGGTGCGCCGCCGTTCCTGCCCTATACGGAATTCGCCAAATTGCCGCTGCAGCCGCCCGCGGAAGCTGAAATCCGCCGGACGGCCCGTCGCCTGCTGGAGGCTCATTTTGCCCGGCGCCCGCGCGACAACCCGATCCGCGCCTTTGCCACGGTGTTTGCCGCCCAGGTCGAGGCGATTGCCGAGAGGCCGTTCGGCGTGTTCCACAAATATGCTTTCAATACGCTCCGCCAGGTCGGCGCCAATTTCGAACTGGCCGGCAGCCATCTAGACTGGCTGTCGCCGGAATTCGCGGCCGCAAGTGCACAAGCCCGGCGGATCTCAGAGGCTTCAAAATCGGTGCAGTTCCAGATCGCTCGGGCTGTGACGCGGCGTAAATTCGAGCCGCTGCACACGGCGCTTGATCCGGTGGCGGATGCATGGGATGCCATGGTCGGGCTTCTGGAACGACAGGTCTGAAACGGGCAATGGCAATCGAGGGGCGTTTGGCAGGCATCGGCGCTGAGGAGACGCTGCTGGGCGAGGGATGGACCCTGGTGCTGACCACTCCCGGCGAATGGGAGACGCCTGCCGACGTGTCGCTGGGCGCAGCCTTCATCCCGGCCACGGTGCCCGGCACCGTCGCAGAAGCGCTGGAGAAGGCGGGCCTGTTCGACCGAGAGCATCCGGAACCGCTGAACGATCGCGACGCCTGGTATTTCTGCCGGCTGGTCGATGCAGTGCCTGGCGATGCCGTGCTGCGCCTTGCCGGTCTTGCGACACTCTGCGAGGTCTTCCTCAACGGCGTCATGCTTCTTTCCAGCGAGAGCATGTTCGAAAGCCATGACCTGCCGGTCACCTTGCTCGGCGGCGACGAGCTGGGCCTATGTTTCCGGGCGCTGGCCCCAAGGCTTGAAGAGCCCGGTCCGCGCGCCCGCTGGCGGCCGCAGATGATCGCGCCGCAGGGGCTGCGCATGGTCCGCACGACGCTGCTCGGCCATATGCCGGGCTGGTGCCCCGAGATCCATGCCGTTGGCCCGTGGCGGCCGATATCGCTGCTGCGGCCGAGAGCGGTCGTTGTCCGCGATCTCGTCCTTCGGCCGGAACTCAGCGAGAGCGGCGAGGGGCGGCTGCATGTTTCCCTTCTGCTTGAGGGCAAGGCCAGCGCCATCGTGCTTTCCTGCGCCGGCGCCGAGCAGAGCCTTGAAAGCGATGGCGCTGGCCATTGGGCGGCGACGCTGACGATCCCCGCCGTGCGTCCGTGGTGGCCGAATAGCCATGGGACGCAGGAACTCCACGACGTCGCGCTCGTCATCGACGGGACCGTCCACCCCCTCGGTCGCACCGGATTTCGCCGCATCGAAGTCGATCGCGGTGCCGATGGCCGGGATTTCGCGCTCGTCGTCAATGGCGAGCGCATTTTCTGCCGGGGTGCGGTCTGGACCAGCGCCGATATCGTTCGGCTGCCCGGCGACCGTGCCGCCTATGAGCCGTGGCTGCGGCTGTCGGCAGAGGCCGGCATGAATATGGTGCGGATCGGCGGCACGATGGCCTATGAGACGCCGGAGTTCTTCGGACTTTGCGACGAGCTCGGGATTCTTGTCTGGCAGGACATGATGTTCGCCAATTTCGACTATCCGAAAACCGACAAGACATTTCACGCGCATGTCGAGAGGGAGGCCGCCGGATTTCTCGATGCCATCAGCTTGTCGCCGTCGCTGGCCGTCATCTGCGGCGGTAGTGAAATGTACCAGCAGGCGGCGATGATGGGACTGCCCGAGCGGTTCTGGCTAAACCCGGTGACGGAAGAGATCCTGCCTGCAGTCGCCGAGGCAAGGCGCCCGGACGTGCCCTATGTCGCCAACTCCCCCGTCGGTGGCGCCATGCCGTTCTCGCCCGATACAGGCGTTACCCATTACTATGGCGTCGGCGCCTATCTCAGGCCGCTCGACGATGCCCGTCGCGCCAATGTCCGTTTTGCAGCCGAAAGCCTCGCCTTCGCCCATGTGCCGCAGCAACGCACGCTCGATGCGCATCTGCCGGCTCCCGCCGTCCACAGCCCGCAATGGAAGGCCCGCGTGCCGCGTGACCGCAGTGCGTCCTGGGATTTCGAGGATGTCCGCGATCACTATCTGCGGGAACTCTACGGTTTCGATCCGGCCCAATTGCGCCGCGAGGACCCCAATGTCTATCTCGACCTTTCGCGCGCCACCACCGGCGAGGTGGTGGAGGCGACCTATGGCGAGTGGCGGCGCACGGGCTCGAGCTGCAATGGCGCGCTGGTCTGGACGCTGCAGGACCTCCTGCCCGGCCCCGGCTGGGGGGTGATCGATTCGACAGGCGAGCCAAAGCCGGTCTGGTATGCGATGCGCCGTGCGTTCCGGCCGGTGCAGGTGCTGATGACCGACGAGGGCACCAACGGGCTTGCCGTGCATGTCATCAACGAGACTGCTGCGCCGCTCGCGCTGGAACTCGAGGTTTCCGCCCTGCGCGACGGCCGCCAGGTTGTCGTCAGTGGCCGGCGCGAGTTGACGCTCGATGCCCGTTCCAGCCAGGAGATCGCCTGCACCGATCTGTTCGGTGCCTTCTTCGACACCACCTATGCCTTCCGTTTCGGACCGCCGTCGCACGATGTCACCGTCGCCCGCCTGCGGTCTCTGGTATCGGACCCGAAGATACCAGGGGCGATCCGGGCCGAGGCCTTTCATTTCCCGCTCGGCAGGACGAGGGCCTTTCACGCGCCCGGTATCGTTGCGGCGGTTGTCTTCGAGGATGGCGCGTGGTTCGTCGATCTCGACTGCGAGCGGTTCGCCCAGTCCGTCCATATCGAGGCGGAGGGTTTCAGGGCCGAGGACGACTGGTTTCACCTCGCGCCGGGGGCGCCACGTCGCGTCAAGCTCATCCCGAGGGATGCCGGCGTGGTGGATAGACCGCCGGCCGTGCAGATCGGCACGATCAGCAGCCGGCATATCGTCTCGATCTGACGGAAAGAGCGGCGCCGGCGTGGCTATCGTGCGTCAGGCGAGTTCGCCGTAAACGCATATCGGAACACGTTCAGGGTCTGGCAGCACTTTGTCATACAACGCACCATAGCGCTCGGCGACCTTGTCCCAGGCGTAGCTGCGGGAGATGCCGAGCAGTTCTTCGCGAATGCCTGTTCCCTGCGCCACAAGGCGCGCAAAGGCGGCTTCGAGGGCCTTTGCCGACCGTTGCGCCCCGGAAAAATCGGTTAGCATCAGGACCGGATGGGCTGTGGCGAGCGCCCGGAAGGTGTCGTTGCTGTTCAGCACGGGCAGCAGGCCGGCGCTCATGGCCTCGATGACGGCAAGCCTCGAGCCGGCGCTATCCGAGGCCGATGCAAAAAGCGAGGCTCGGGCCATCGTGTTTCGGATGGTACAATGGTCGTCCGAGGCTTGCAGCGAGACATGCCGCGACAGGCCCCGCGACCGGATGTCAGCCTCGAGCGTCTGGCCATCAACACCGGAGGGCGTGCCGATGATGTCGAGATGCCAGTCTGGATGGCGCGGGGCGAGTACCTGCATCACATCGAGCAGCCGGTCGAGCCGGGCTTCCGACGACAGCCCGCCGATGGTGACGATCCGGCGACGGGCATCGAGAGCGGCGCAGTTGGCGAACTTCGCGACGTCGGCGCCGCTGCCGATCGACGCCGCGCGGTTGCCAACGATGGTGTCGAAAAGCCGGTGGTCCGGCTCGCTGCTGCAGGCGATGCGACTATAGGCCTTGCAGGAGCGGCGCGTCACGAGGCTGAACCACAGCTTCTTCATCTCTTCGTGCCGGCTTGCGTGCCGGACGTTGCCGCTGATGGTCGCGACAAGCGGTCGCCGATGTAGAAACCTGCCCCAGGCAAGAGCATCGAAGCAGAAGTCGACCCCGTGGACATGGACCAGGTCGGCATCGGCGATATGCCTGAAGACCTCGAGCGCCGCCGGATAGACGCTGTTGCCGGCACCGGCAATCCGCACGATCTCGAGACCGTCTATCGTGTCCCGCGCCGGCCGATTGCCGGCGATTTCGGAAGCCGGGTTCTCGCAGGTGACGACGCGGATGCGGTAGCGGCGCGATAGCTGGCGGCAGAGCGTGGCGACGGCGTCCGTGCCCTCGCTGGCAGGCAGGAACTCGCGCACCACATGGGCGATCAGGGGTCGTCGTTCGTCCGGAATGTTGAAATCGCGGCCATGAGCCTGCGCCAATGTCATCGGTCCACCCTCGCGCCGAAGTTCGATCTTCGGCATGACACGCGTTGTGTCTGTCTGGGGTCAGCAAATCACCGCGCCAGTTAAGGAAACGCTAAATTGCCTCCGTCACCGGCGGATACGGCGGGAAAGGGTTAATGCGACCCTGAGGCAAGGCATGCTTGGTATGGCCGGATTGTGGGCGGCGCGTCGTCAGAAGGCCCGGAAGGTCAGCGTCGTCAGCGAGCGGACGATGCCCGGGATATTGGCGATGGTGTCGTTGATGAATTTGCCGATGTCCTGGTCCTCGCCGACATAGACCTTCATCAGGAGGTCGTAATCGCCGCTGGTCGAATAGAGCTCGGAAACGAGCTCCGTCTGGTAGATGGCATCGGCGACCTCGTAGGTCTTGCCGGGGGCGCATTGCAGCTGAACGAAAATGGGCTTCATGGCTCTATCCTGGTACATTTGAGACAAACGATGTGCCTGCCTGCATATCCGCGTAACCCGCCGCAATCAAGCAAGCCCGCATCCTTCAGCCTTTCGCGGGCGCAAGGATGAGGGACGCTGGATCCGACTGAGACCGGCCCATCCTGATTGCCACAGTGAGAGGAGTACCCCCCATCAGAACAGCGAGCGCAGTGCTGTAAATCCTCGTCCTACGAAGTCGCCGAAGAAGTATGGGCCGAGGCCCCATACGGCGGTCCAGAGTGCGGCGCCGATGATGTTGGCAATGAGGAAGCGGGCCCATGGCATGCCCATGGAACCGGCGATCAGGCCGTTGAGCTGCCGCAGGAGAATGAAGAAACGCGCGGTGACGACGATGATCGGACCGCGAACCCGGAATATCTCCTCGAACTTGTGCAGCCTTTCCGGTGTCAGGCGCACCATCCAGCCATGCTTTTCCAGTAGCGGCCTGCCGCCGTAATGGCCGATCAGGTAGCCGGTGAAATCGCCGGCGACGGCCGCGACCCAGACGACAAAAAAGACGCTGACGATGTTCAACTCGCCTCGGGATGCGAGCAGCGAAGCGCTGACGAGGGCGCTCTCGCCGGGAAGCGGTGCACCGAGCGATTCGAAGTAGATGATCAGGAAGAGTGTCAGCAGGCCGTATTCGTGAAGGAAAGGCTGGATCGACGACCAGGCATCATGCAGGAAGCTCAAGGGCGGCCCTCGGGGTCACGGGTTCGATGCCAGATGCCTATCCCACTCCCGGCCGGCAGGCCAGACGGGAGCGGGAAATTTTGCGCGAAGGCGAGATCAGAACGTCGCGGTGACTGGATCTGGACCGATGCGGCCGCCGGGGGTGTCGAGCGTGTCGATCTGCTTCAGGTCATCGGCATCTAGCTTGAAGTCGAATACCTTGAAGTTTTCGGCGATGCGGCTCGGGGTGACCGACTTCGGAATGACGATCAGGCCAGCGTCGATGTGCCAGCGGATGATCACTTGCGCCGGCGTGCGACCGTACTTGCCGGCGATCTTTCCGATCACGGCGTTATCGAGCAGCTTGCCCTGGCCGAGCGGGCTCCAGGACTGGGTCTTGATGCCGAGTGCCTCATGGGTCTCGCGCAGCGCCCGCTGCTGGAAATCCGGATGCAGTTCGATCTGGTTGAGAACAGGCGTGACGCCGGTCTCGCCAATGATGCGGTTCAGGTGTTCGGCAGCGAAGTTGGAGACGCCGATCGATTTTGCCCGGCCTTCACTGTGCAGCTGGACGAATGCCTTCCAGGTGTCGAGATACCGGTCCTTGGATGGTGCGGGCCAATGGATGAGGTAGAGGTCGACATAGTCTGTGCCGAGACGCTTCAGGCTTTCGTCGAATGCCTTCAGCGTGCTGTCGAAGCCCTGTGCGTCATTCCAGAGCTTGGTGGTGAGGAAGATATCCTTGCGGTCAACACCGGAGGAGCGGATGCCCTCGCCGACGCCCTCTTCGTTGCCATAGATGGCGGCGGTGTCGATATGACGGTAGCCGGCCTCGATCGCGGCGCGCACGGCCGGTGCGGCTGTCTCGTTCGGCGTCTGCCAGACGCCGAGCCCGACCTGGGGAATGGAACGGCCGTCGTTAAACGTGATGATGGTTTTATCGGTCACACTGTCTCTCCGGAAATGATGTTCAATCGGAATGCGGGGCGGCGCGAACCGACTGCGGTCCGGCGCCTAGCCCCGCCGGCTCAAAGGCCGACGCCTTTCATATAGGTCGCGTCCGGCGTTTATCACCCCTCCCGAAGAGCGGTGGCTAAAGCACGCGGACGACGCTGCCCTTGCCGACATGGGAGAGCAAGCGGCGCATGTGGGGCAGGCTGACGGCAATACAGCCGGCTGTCGGCTCGAAACCCGGGCGGATCAGGTGAAAGAAGATCGCCGAGCCGCGATTGCGCTGCCGCACTGAAATATTCCAGTCGAGCACGAGGCAGATGTCATACACCCCGTCATCGCGCATCATCTCCTCGTGACCGGCGCGAAAGGGTGCTTTCACCAGCGTGTTGTAGCTGGCGTGGCCTGGATCGTCGCACCACAGCATGCCGGGCCGGATACGGCGCATGGCAAGCATCGTCGCCGGCATCATGACGCGGTCGCCGCGCGCGAAGCCAGAGAGAAGTCGCATCGACGCGATCGGCGTGGCGCCATCACCCTCGCGCTTGCGCACGGTCCTGCCGTTTCGTCCGATTGCGGCCGGCACGACGACCCCGTCGAAGGCGACAAGCGCGCGGCTGCGGTTTCCCGGCGCAGGGCGAACGGTGATGATCGTGCTGCGTGTGGCTGGCTGCTGCCTTGCTTTGCCCATCTTTCTCAAGTGTTCTCTCTCGCCCGGTCGCTCTCTTGATGAAACTCTAGCAGTTTCAAGGGGACGACCAAGCGGCAAGCGTGCCTTCGCTTGCCAAAAACGCAATTTGGCGTAAGCCTTTAATCGGATCGAACCACACAAGGACGAGAGCCGTATGACCGCACGCACCATTCTACTGGTGGACGATGACACCGATCTGCGCGAGATGCTGGTCGAACAATTGTCGCTTTACGAGGAATTCACTGTCCTGCAGGAAGCCAATGCCGGCAAGGGCATAGCTACAGCCCGCGCCACAGCCGTCGACCTGCTGATCATGGATGTCGGCCTGCCGGATATGGATGGCCGCGAGGCCGTCAAGCTGCTGCGCAAGGGCGGCTTCAAGCCACCGATCATCATGCTGACCGGCCACGACACGGACTCGGACACGATCCTGGGTCTAGAAGCCGGCGCCAACGATTACGTTACCAAGCCGTTCCGCTTCGCCGTGCTTCTCGCCCGTGTCCGTGCGCAGCTGCGCCAGCACGAGCAGAGCGAAGATGCGACTTTCACCGTTGGCCGCTATCTGTTCAAGCCGAGCCAGAAGCTGCTGACCACGGAAGACGGGCAGAAGATCCGCCTGACCGAGAAGGAAGCGGCAATCATCCGCTATCTCTACCGCGCCGAACAGAAGGTCGTCACCCGCGATATCCTGCTCGAAGAAGTCTGGGGCTACAATTCCGGCGTCACCACCCACACGCTGGAAACCCACGTCTACCGCCTGCGCCAGAAGATCGAGCGTGATCCATCGAATGCCGAAATTCTGGTAACGGAAAACGGCGGCTACAAGATCATCCCGTAAGGCGTTTCCGATGGCCCTCAGTGACGATATCCAGCTGTTTTCGCAACTGCCGCTGTTCCAGGGTATGGGCGAGGATCAACTGCGGCTGATCGCCTTCGGGGCCGATCGGCGGCACATCGCTGCCGGCCAGACCCTGTTTCGCGAGCGGTCGCCGGCCGAATGCGCCTATGTGGTGGCCAGCGGCCGTTTCGAACTGACGACGCAGGATGGAAAAGGCGCATCGCGGGTCGAAGCTCTCGTAGAGGCGGGCACGCTGTTGTCCGAGCTGGCGCTGGTAACGCTGGTCGAGCGCAAATACACGGCCATCGCGCTTGAGGATTCGACCGTCGTTCGCATCACCCGGGCGCTGTTTCACCGGCTGATCGAGGAATATCCCGAGGCAGCGCAGCTTATCGAACGCCGGGTGCGCGACAATTTCAATATCATGGTCAATCAGGCGGTCGCGATGCTCGACCGCTTTTCATAAGGCCGGCTCAGAGATCGAAATGCGCCGTCACCGGCACGTGATCGGATGGCCTGTCCCAGCCGCGCGCCTCTTTGAGGATGTCGATGCGCTGTAGCAGGGGCCCGAGATCGGCCGATCCCCAGATATGGTCGAGGCGGCGACCGCGATTGGCCTCCTCCCAGTCCTTGGCGCGGTAGCTCCACCAGGTGTAGAGCTTTTCGCTGGCCGGCACCGTCTGGCGCATGAGATCAACCCAGGCTCCACCCCTGATCACCTCCAGCAGGCCTTCCGTCTCGACGGGCGTATGGCTGACGATCTTCAGCAGCTGCTTGTGCGACCAGACATCGTTCTCGAGCGGCGCGATGTTGAGATCGCCGACGAGGATGGCAGAGGTGTCGGGCTCGGCATTGGCATGCAGCTGCTTCATCTCCTCGATGAAATCGAGCTTGTGACCGAATTTCGGGTTGATCGTCCGGTCCGGCTCGTCGCCGCCGGCCGGCACGTAGAAATTATGCAGCCGCACCCGACGGCCGCCACGCTCGAAAATCGCCGAGATATGCCGGGCATCGCCGACGCCGCAGAAATCTTGGCGATGATCCTCGACGAGCGGGATGCGCGAGGCGATGGCAACGCCGTGATAGCCCTTCTGGCCGTGGATGATGATGTGCTCGTAGCCCATGGCGCGCAGCGGCGCCAACGGGAAGAGATCGTTGATGACCTTGGTTTCCTGAAGGCAAAGAATGTCCGGCTGCTGCTGCATCACCAGCTTTTCGATGATCGGCATGCGCAGCCGCACCGAATTGATATTCCACGTGGTGATCGAAAAGCTCATGCCATGCCTCTTGAATGGATGGCCATGGCTTAGACCGAGCAGCAATGAAAGGAAACTGCCAGAACGGCGAAAAACAAAGGGCGGCCGCTCGCCGCGACCGCCCCGACAGAGAAGATAAAAAGGTTCAGTGGCGGGCGCTGGTGTCGCTCGGAATCTTGAACACGCTTTCGTCGAAGGCAACGTTGGTCTTGACGTTGCTGATAACGACCGACGTGTCCTTGCCCTGGTTGTCTGTCACCGTCCACTGGCGCAGATCGTAGGTCTTGGAATCGAACATCATGGTGATGGTCGAATCGCCGAAGATCGTCCGGCTGCCGAGCACGATGGTGGTAAGCGTCGGTTCAACCTTGACGCTGCGCACCATGTCGGCCGAAAGGTCGATCTTGCTGGCGAGCAGCAGCGTCAACGGCGTCTTTGACAGCGGATAGGTGTTCCAGGTCTTCAGCTGCGAATTGCCGACCACGACATTGTAACCGTCGGAGATTACCCGCATCGGCGATGGATCGTCGTAGTTGAAGCGCATCTTGCCCGGCCGCTCGATAAAGAACCGGCCGCCGGTCTGGTCGCCACGCGGACCGAACTGCACGAACGAGCCCTGCATGGTCTTGGTTGCGGAGAAGTGGTCGGCAATGGCCTGGGCCAGCGCCGGCGGCGGCGCATTGGAGGTTGCCTGGGCGAAGGCGTTGAACGGCAAGGCGGCAGCCACGAGTCCGACAGCGCAGGCGCCGATGAAATGGCGGCGCGTCAGCTGCAACGGGCTGCGTGCGACGGCGCCGACTTCAGTCTTTTTCATTAAAATCTCCTTTGCCGATCTCTATGGCGCTGAAAACCGGCGGCTTCATGACCTTTTCGGCGACATACATAGGGCGCACGGTCAATTTGCCGAGAGCCTTAGTAGCCCCAGCCGGACAACCCGACGATACTTGCTAGCGGTCGAGGATATCGGCTTCCGTCGGCACCAGGATCTCGCGCTTTCCGGCATGGTTGGCCGGGCCGATGATGCCTTCCTGCTCCATCCGCTCGATCAGCGAGGCGGCGCGGTTATAGCCGATGCCGAGACGGCGCTGGACATAGGATGTCGAGGCCTTGCCGTCGCGCAGTACCACAGCCACGGCCTGGTCGTAGGGATCGTCCGAATCCGACAGGTTACCGGTGCCGACTGGACCGTCGCCATCCTCGTCGTCCTCATCGCTGTCTGCGGTGATGGCGTCGAGATATTGCGGCGAGCCCTGCGTCTTCAGATAGGCGACGATGTCCTCGACCTCGCCATCGGCAACGAAGGGGCCGTGAACGCGCTGTATGCGACCGCCGCCGGCCATGTAGAGCATGTCGCCCATGCCGAGCAGCTGTTCGGCACCCTGTTCGCCGAGGATGGTGCGGCTGTCGATCTTCGAAGTCACCTGGAAGGAAATGCGCGTCGGGAAGTTTGCCTTGATCGTGCCGGTGATGACATCGACGGAGGGACGCTGCGTTGCCATGATGACGTGGATACCTGCGGCACGCGCCATCTGCGCCAGGCGCTGCACGGCGCCTTCGATATCTTTGCCGGCGACCATCATCAGGTCGGCCATCTCGTCGATGATGACGACGATGTAGGGAAGCGGCTTCAGGTCGAACTCTTCCGTTTCGTACATAGCCTCGCCGGTCGCCCGGTCGAAGCCCGTCTGCACGGTGCGCGAAATCGCCTCGCCCTTGGCAGCAGCCTGCTCGACGCGGGTATTGAAGCCGTCGATATTGCGCACGCCGATCTTCGACATCTTCTTGTAGCGCTCTTCCATCTCGCGGACGGTCCACTTGAGCGCCACGACGGCCTTTTTTGGATCGGTGACGACGGGCGACAACAGATGCGGGATGCCGTCATAGACGGAGAGTTCGAGCATTTTCGGATCGATCATGATCAGGCGGCACTGCTCCGGCGTCATCCGGTAGAGCAGCGACAGGATCATCGTGTTGATCGCCACCGACTTGCCCGAGCCGGTGGTACCGGCGACCAGCAGATGCGGCATCTTGGCGAGGTCTGCAATGACGGGTTCGCCACCGATGGTCTTGCCGAGCGCCATGGCAAGCTTCGCCTTGGAGGTCTCGAAATCCCGGGAGGCGATCATCTCGCGCAGATAGACGGTTTCGCGGATATTGTTCGGCAATTCGATGCCGATGGCATTGCGGCCAGGGACGACGGCAACACGGGCGGCAATGGCGCTCATCGAGCGGGCGATATCGTCGGCAAGGCCGATGACGCGCGAGGACTTGATGCCGGGCGCCGGCTCCAGCTCGTAGAGCGTGACGACGGGACCCGGGCGGACATGGATGATTTCGCCCTTGACGCCGAAATCTTCCAGCACGCCTTCGAGCATGCGGGCGTTCTGTTCCAGCGCATCGGCCGACAGCGTCGAATCGCGCACCACGGCTTTCGGTTCGGCTAACAGGTGCACGGCTGGCAGCTGGAAGCCCTGGGGACGGATGAACGAGGTCTGCGCCTCGCGCTCGGCGCGAATGCCGGGTTTCGGGCGCGGTGCCGGCGGAATGACGCGGTGGCCGGCGTTGGAAGGCGAAGCTCGGGAGCCGATAGGGCGGATGACGTCGTCATCATCGGGCAGAATGCCGGCAGGACGACGCGGATCGACGTCGAACGGTACATCATTGTCGTCGTCGTCATAGTCTGCGTCGCCGACGGAAATCGGGGGTGCCGAGATGACGCGGCGCGACGGACTGCCATCCATGGACGGCTCGAGCCGCTCGCTGCGGCTTGCGGCTGTCTTGGCGCGGGCAGGCTCGTTCAGGCGACCGAATTCGTCGTCGTTGAAATCGTAAGGCGCGTCGAAGGCGTGGTCGCGCCGCTGGCGGGGACCCATGCCGAACAGCCGGCGCAGGCGCGCCTTGGCGTTGTACCACATGTGGATAACGACGCCGAAGGCCAGAAACCGCGGCTCGTCGTCCTCTACATCGTCGCCGACGGCGCGCATGCGGCTGGGGATATCGTCTTCCTCGTCCTCTTCGAAGTCGAAATCGTCGATGCTGTTACCGATAAGGCCTGCGGCAAACAGCATGCACCAGATGGCGGGTACGGCAAAGACGGTGCCGACGATGGCGCCAAACACGCCGCTTGGATAGGCGCCGACGAACAAGGCCGGAAAGCGCAGGATCATGTCTCCGATAACACCGCCGATGCCGTTCGGGATCGGCCAGGTGAGCGGCTCCGGCAGGCAGCCGACGGCAGCGGCGGCAAGCGCCGCACCGCCGACCCAGGCTGCCAGGCGGGCAGGCAGGCGGTGAAGCTTGCGACCGGAGACGAGGGCAAGGGCCCAGGCGACGACCGGGAGCATGACGATGACGCTGGAAAGCCCCAGCGCCTGCATGACGACATCGGCGAAGATGGCGCCGTAGGCACCGAGGATATTGGTGGGCGCATTGCTGGTGGCGTAGGAATAGCTCGGGTCCATCACGTTCCAGGTCGCCAGCGCGGCAACCGCCAGCGCCAGAACGAAGAACAGGATGAAACCGGCGAGCCCGGTAATCTGCCGGATCACGAATGTCGAGAGCGTGAAGCGGACGGGACGACCGTCCAATGCTGGCGAATTGCTTCTGCCCATAATGCTTAAGCCCGTCTGTTGGCGATGATCGGACGAATCGACGCAATGCCGATCATTCAATACGTCAGCCCCACCTAACCAGACGAGGGTTAAAGCGGCGTTAACCATGCTTGACGCGCTGGCTTATTCCACGAAAAAGGCCCGAACCTGAGGCTCGGGCCAAAGACGGCCGATCTTTCGACCGGACGCGACGGGAGGATCAGCCCTGCCGGAGACGTAGCTTCGGCAGGACGGGCTCTCGGATTACGAAGCGTGGTAGGCGGCTTCGCCGTGCGAGGCGAGGTCGAGGCCTTCGCGCTCGGCTTCGACCGTGACGCGCAGGCCAACGATGACATCGACAACCTTGTAGAGGATGAGCGAGCCAACGCCGCACCAGACGATGGTGGTCAGGACAGCGGTCGCCTGGACCATAAGCTGGCTGCTCATGGTGACGCCTTCGGCATAGCCGACGCCGCCGAGCGATGCACTGGCGAAGATGCCTGTTGCCAGCGCGCCGAAGATACCACCGATGCAGTGGACGCCGAACACGTCAGCCGTGTCATCGTAACCGAACTTGTTCTTCACCACGGAGACGAAGAAGTAGCACAGTGGCGAGACGATGAGGCCGAGTACGATGGCTCCCATCGGGCCGACGATGCCGGCAGCCGGTGTAACGGCAACCAGACCGGCAACCATGCCGGACGCGCCGCCGAGCATCGAAGCCTTGCCGCGTGTCAGTGTTTCGACCAGCGACCAGGAAACGATGGCGGCGGCAGTGGCGATGAAGGTGTTGACGGTGGCAAGCATTGCGCCGCCGGAAGCTTCAAGGTTGGAGCCGGCGTTGAAACCGAACCAGCCGACCCAGAGCATGGAAGCGCCGACCATGGTCAATGTCATGGAGTGTGGAGCCATCATGTCTTTGCCGTAGCCTGTGCGCTTGCCGATGAGGAGGGCGCCGCAGATACCGGCAACACCGGCATTGATGTGCACGACGGTACCGCCGGCGAAATCGAGGGCGCCCATCTTGAACAGGAAGCCGTTCGAATCCCAGACCATGTGGGCGATCGGGAAGTAGACGAAGGTAACCCACAATGCGCAGAACAGCACCGAGGCCGAGAACTTGATGCGCTCGGCATAGGCACCGATGATCAGCGCTGGCGTGATGGCGGCGAAGGTCATCTGGAAGAGCATGAAGATGAATTCAGGAATGACGACGCCCTTGGAGAAGGTTGCCGCCGTGGTCGTGGTGTTGACGCCCGACAGGAACATCTTGGCCGTGCCGCCCCAGTAAGGGCTGGTGCCGCCGCCGAAGGCGAAGGAGTAACCGTAGATAACCCAGATCAGCATTACAGTGGCGCCGATGACGGTGCACTGCATCAGCACGGAAAGCATGTTCTTCGAGCGGACAAGCCCGCCGTAGAAAAGTGCGAGGCCGGGAACGAGCATGAACAGGACGAGGATCGTCGAGATGAACATGAAGGCGGTATCGCCCTTGTCAGGCACCGGGGCAGCGGCAACGGCGGTTGCAGCAGCATCGGTCGCCGTCTGCGCGAACGCAATCACCGGCGTGAGCAGAGCGGCAGAAGCGACGCCCAGCCCTGTCAGCGTGGAAGACAACTTGGAAAGAGACATTGCGGAAAACTCCCTGATCGGCCGTGACTTACAGCGCTTCTGAATCGGTTTCGCCGGTACGGATACGCACGGCATGGTCAATCGAATAAACAAAGATCTTGCCGTCGCCGATCTGGCCGGTCTTGGCAGATGCGGCAATGGCTTCGACTGCCTTGTCGACGATCTCGGTGGAGACCGCGACTTCGATCTTCAGTTTCGGAAGGAAGCTGACCGCATATTCCGTGCCGCGATAGATTTCGGTGTGCCCCTTCTGACGCCCGTAGCCCTTCACTTCCGTCACGGTCAGGCCCTGAATGCCGACCGCCGTGAGAGCCTCACGGACCTCATCGAGCTTGAACGGCTTGATAATGGCCATCACAATTTTCATCTGGTTCCCATCCTTTGTTACCCTCGGCACAGGCCGACCCTTCTCGACGCCGACCATCGAATGGGCAGCGACTGGTCTTCTACATTCAAAGGCCGTGCCAGATTCAAATCAGCCATTAAGCCGTTGAAAATCAATGGGATAAAAACACATCCCCAAAAATGAGGCAATTTCGACGCCTGAAAGCGAGCAAATATAAGGCAAATTTACGATTTTGCACGTTAATTAGGCATTTGCCTTTTTCCGAATCAAGCCTTCCTGGGCGACGGAGGCAATCAGCACGCCTGACCGGTTAAAAAGGCTTCCCCGGGCCAATCCCCGGGCTCCGGAGGCGCTCGGACTGTCCTGCGTATAAAGAAGCCAATCGTCCAGCGCGCACGGACGGTGGAACCACATGGCGTGATCGAGGCTCGCTACCTGGAGGCTGGGATCGAAGATCGATGTGCCGTGTGCAAACAGCGCGCCGTCGAGAAGCGTCATGTCCGACAGGTAGGCCAGCACGGCCGCCTGGTAATGGCGATCGTCCGGCACCGGGCCGGTCGCGCGCACCCAGACGTCCTGCTGCGGATCGAGCTTGGTGCTGGAAAAATAATGCGTCAGCGACACCGGCCGGATCTCGATCGGCCTCGGTTGTTCCCAGTACCTGCGGATCGAGGCCGGCGCCTGGGCGAGATATTTCTCCTTGATCTCCTGTTCCCCGAGGAGTTCTTCGGGCGCCGGTCGCGCGGGCATGGCAATCTGGTGGTCGTAGCCGGGCTCATCGATCTGGAACGAGGCCGACATCGAGAAGATCGCTTGGCCGTGCTGGATGGCAAGCACGCGCCGGGTGGCAAAGCTGCCGCCGTCACGCAGCCGTTCGACCTGGTAAAGGATCGGCACGGAGGGGTCGCCGGGTCGCATGAAGTAGCCGTGCAGGGAGTGGATGTGACGGTGGGCATCCACCGTGCGCTGCGCCGCCATGACGGCCTGGCCGACCACCTGGCCGCCGAACACCCGCTGCCAGCCCACATCAGGAGAGACGCCACGGAAAAGATTGACCTCGATGGCTTCCAGATCCAGCGTCGAGAGCAATTGTTCCATGGCGGCGGAATGGGGGTGGCGCGACATAATGGATGCTCTCCGGCAGTAGGAACGGACGTCAGGCTGATCTATATAGACGGGCAGTGGATCACGGGAAGCAGGAGAGCGCAATGTTGGACATGCTGGTGGTAGGTGGCGGCTACGTGGGCCTTTCCGCAGCGGTGGCTGTCAAGCAGGCGGCCCCGCATCTCGATGTGATGGTGATTGAGGCTGCGCCCGAGGACAGCTGGAAGAAGGACCAGCGCGCCTCGGCGATCATCACCGCAGCCTCGCGCATGCTCTCCGTCTTCGGCGTCTGGGACGACATCCTTCCCGAGGCCGAACCGATCACCAAGATGATCGTCACCGATTCGCGCACCGCCGATCCCGTTCGCCCCGTCTTCCTGACCTTCGAGGGTGCAGTTGTCGAAGGCGAACCCTTTGCCCACATGGTGCCGAACGTCGCCATGGTCGGCGCGCTCAGGGGAGCCTGCGAAAGGCTCGGCATCACCATCCGCGAAGGCCTCTCCCCGACCGACTTCAAGACCGCCGACAGCAGCGTGTCGCTGACACTCTCCGACGGCAGCATGTTGGAGGCCAAGCTGCTGGTTGCCTGCGATGGGGTAAAATCGAAGCTGCGCGAGATGGCCGGCATCAAGACCGTCAGCTGGAATTACGGCCAGTCCGGCATCGTCACTACCATCGAGCATGAGCGTCCGCACAATGGCTGCGCCGAGGAGCACTTCCTGCCCTCCGGCCCGTTTGCCATCCTGCCACTCAAAAACAATCGCTCTTCGCTGGTCTGGACGGAGCGCACTGCCGATGCCGACCGGCTGGTCGCTGCCGACGACCTGATCTTCGAGGAGGAACTGGAACGTCGTTTCGGCCGCAAGCTCGGCGCGCTGAAGGTGGTCGGCGGCAAACGCGCCTTTCCGCTTGGCCTGACGCTCGCCCGCGCTTTCGTGGCACCACGTCTCGCTCTCGCCGGCGATGCCGCGCACGGTATCCACCCGATCTCGGGCCAGGGTCTCAATCTGGGCTTCAAGGATGTGGCGGCGCTGGCGGAAACCATCGTCGAGGCAGACCGCCTCGGTATCGATATCGGCTCGATCCACACGCTGGAGCGCTACCAGACCTGGCGTCGCTTCGACACCTTCCGGATGGGCGTCACCACCGATGTGCTGAACAGGCTGTTTTCAAACGACGTTGCGCCGCTGCGTATCGCTCGCGATTTTGGCCTCGGCCTGGTCGACAGGTTGCCGGCGCTGAAATCCTATTTCATCGGCCAGGCTGCCGGCACGAGCGCGGCTAACAATCCCCGGCTGCTTGCAGGTGAGACGATATGAGGACCGATCAGTCCTCGATGCGGCGGGCTTCCGAGGTCAGCATGATCGGGATGCCGTCGCGGATGGGATAGGCGAGCCTCGCCTTTTCGGAGACGAGTTCATTACGCTCGCGATCATAGCTCAGCCGCGATTTCGTCAGCGGGCAGACGAGTAGGTCCAGAAGCTTGGTATCGACCTTGCTGACGGTATCGACCATGTCAGCGCCTATTGCAGGATGGTGTCGGAATCGCCGAAACCGCGCGCCAGCACGATCTCGGTAATGGCGACGAACGTCTCGGCCCTTGTCTTCAGGTCGGGGGCTTCGAGCAACGCCTGTTTTTCGGCAGGTTCGAACGGCGCCATCATCGACAGCGAATTGACCAGCGTCATGTTGCCGGCCCGCTCCACGCTATCCCAGTCCGCCTCGAGCTTGTTGGCTTCCAGAAAGGCCTTGAAGGCGGACAGAAGACCGGCACGATCGACGCTGCTTTCCTCGTCTTCCGCCTTCAGATCCGCGAAGAATGGAGCGATCCGGAATATCCGATAGGGGTGATGACCGGAAATCTCGTCCATGACCCGGAAACGGCAAATCCCCGTCAGCGATACCATGTAGCGCCCATCGCCGGTCTCGGCAAAGGACGTGATGCGTCCGAGACAGCCGACATGCGCAAGCTGGCCGCTATCCGCAGCATCGCCCAGCGCCGGCTGGATCATGCCGATCAGCCTGTTGCCCGATATGGCAGCGTCGAACATCGCGAGATAGCGCGGTTCGAAGACATTCAGCGGCAGCTGGCCGCCCGGAAGAAGCAGCGCCCCGGTCAGCGGAAAGATCGCGACCGATTCGGGCAGATCGCTCGGCTTCAGATATCTGGCGTTGCCCACCTGCATCAAAGGTTTCCCGTTCTGGTTACAGCGTCCACTGTGCATCCTATGCGCAGCAGATGTCTCGTCAAGATGTGGGAACCGCCACTGAAAACGCAAGTGACGGACCAGATTTTATGAGGGTCTGCCAACCCTACGACAACAGGGCGAGCCCTACGAGAACAGGCCAAACCAAACCCTAGGAGAACAGGATTGACGACAGCCGGCGCCTTGCTGCGATGGTGGCAGGATCTTTCGGACCCCAGACATCGAAGAATGCCAGCAGCTCGCGGCGAGCGCCGTCATCCTCGAAGGTCCGGTCGCGACGCATGATGGTCAGCAGGTGTTCGGCAGCCGCATTCCGGTCGCCCTCGACATTGCGGATCTTGGCAAGCTTGAGGCGCGCCGCGTGATCGTCCGGCTGCAGTGCCAGCTGCTGTTCGAGCGCTGCGGGGTCACCGAGTTTGGCAGCCTCCTCGATCTGGTCGAGCCTTTTCACCACCGCCTGGATGCCCGCATCCTTCGACAACGTCTCCGGCAGATCGGTGAGCGCCTGGCGGGCCCGCTCGCTCTGGCCAGCGGCGATCATGCATTCAGCCATGCCGGCGAGCGCCTTGGGGTTCTCCGGGTCGGCCTGCAGGACGGCGCCGAAGAGCTCAGCAGCACCATGGATGTCCGACGAGGCGAGCAAGGCTGCTGCCTCCTCGAGAATAGCGGCGATTTCGGCAGCCTCGGCATCGGGACCGACAGGCCCGGCAATCTTGTCGATGAATTCGCGCACCTGGCTTTCTGGCACGGCGCCCATGAAGCCATCGGCAGGCCTGCCGTCGACGAAAGCGATGACGGCCGGGATCGACTGGATGCCGAGCTGGCCTGCGACCGACGGATGATCGTCGATGTTCATCTTCACCAGCTTGACGCGTCCGCCAGCCTCGTTGACGACCTTTTCGATCACCGGCGTCAGCTGCTTGCACGGACCGCACCAGGGCGCCCAGAAGTCGACCAGCACCGGCTGCTTGCGGGATTCCTCGATCACGTCACGCGTGAACGTCGCTGTCGTCGTATCCTTGATGTGGGAGCCGCCTGCAGCAGGGGCGCCCATGGCGACGGAGCCTGACATCTGGCCGCCCAGCGAGGCCGTGTTATAGGGATTGTCTGTGCCGCTCATGATGTCTCCCGTCTGTCCGTGTGTCCGGACCGAAATTACAGCGTTTATAATCGTATCTCAGGACGCAACTTTCAAGACGAGCGGCGTGTGGCCGGTCGCCTCCATGAAGCGCACGAGATCCTGCGTGGCGATCGAGGTCGTTGCCTCGTTCGACAGCGGGTGGCAATTGATGATGTCGTCCGCCATCAGCGCCTCGTCGATCACGAAGGTGACGTGGTGGCCGATATCGTTGATCGCGCCGAATGCTGTCACGGCACCAGGGATGACGCCGAGATATTCCATCAGCTTCTCCGGCTTGCCGAACGACACCTTGCTGGCCGCACCGATGAGGGTGTGGACCGTTTTCAGGTCCACAGCAGCGTTTTCCTCGACAGTCAGAAGGAAGAAGTTGTCCTTCTTGTCCTTTACGAAAAGGTTCTTGGTATGGCCGCCGGGAATTTGGTCGCGCAGCGATACGGATTCGGCGACGGTAAACACGGCGGGATGCTCGAGCGTCTTGTGGGCGATGCCCATCGCGTCCAGAAAGGCGAACAGATCGGCGCGGGTTTTCGGGGTCGGCTCGGTCATCGGATCTCACTTGGCAACGTCTGCAGAATGGGTCGCTGCGGTGATACGTCCCTGCCCGCCTTTTGGCAATCTTTCGAGGCGAAAGTCCTGCTGCTGAACGGTTTTTCGCATACGCTCCGAACTGTGTGACAAATTTTTCTCGAAGCCGAAAAATTTCCTGTTGCATTTGAAAAACGGTTGGGCCATATAGCGCCCGTCGCCGCAAGGTGGCGCCACGGTCCACAGACTACCCCCGGACCAGTGGGATGAGCGGGTGTAGCTCAGGGGTAGAGCACAACCTTGCCAAGGTTGGGGTCGAGCGTTCGAATCGCTTCACCCGCTCCAATTTCCCTCTCGACATCTGTCGATGACGGGAACTCAACTGAGTAAAAACCCTCCAACACTAAAAATAAAATTCAGACACATGACTTCGCGTCTGTATGTGCGTTTTGACGCGTTAGGTTCAAGCGTAAATCCCGCACCTCGACCATCACCGACCTGAGCGATATAAGCAAATTGTTGCCATATCGCACGGAGAGGGCTCTGATGGACATGAAGCCGAGTGACATGATGGGCGGCCTTGCCAAGGGCCTGCGCGTCATCGAAGCGTTTACGGCCGAGACACCGCGCCTCAGCATTTCGGAGGCGGCCGCAATCGCTGGCCTCGATCGCGCCACCACACGGCGGTGCCTGCTGACGCTGGCCGATATCGGCTATTGTGCCTATGATGGAAAATACTTCACCGTCACCCCGAGGGTGCTGCGTCTCGGCACTGGCTGTCTGGCATCGATGCCGCTGCCGCGTATCGTCCAGCCCTTCCTCGACAGGCTGTCCGAGACGATCCGGCAAAGTACGTCCGTGGCGATCCTCGACGAACACGAAATCGTTTACGTGGCGCGCGCCGCCGAGCGCAAGGTGATGTCGATCACGCTGATGCCGGGATCGCGCCTGCCGGCCTACTGCACCTCGATGGGCCGCATTCTCCTCGCCACGCTGCCGCAAGATCAGGCGCGCGCGCTGCTATCCAGCGCGCCGCTGACCGCGAGGACCCCTTTTACGATGACAGATCCGGACGTCATCCTTGATGAGCTCGGACGCGTCAGGGCGCAGGGTTACGCCGCCGTCGACCAGGAGGTCGAGATCGGGCTGCGCTCGATCGCCGTGCCGCTGAAGAATGCCCGTGGCCAGGTCGTCGCAGCGCTCAACACCGGCCTTCCCATGTCGGACGAGCCCATGCCCTCGGTCGTGGCACAGTATCTCGACGCTCTCCAGCAGACGAGCCGGGAACTAGCCGGGATCCTCAGCTGATCCCGACGCATCGGGGCATCAGGAGCCATCGCGGCGGGACGCCAACGTCTCACACATCCGGCACGTTGTCCGCCAGTTCCTTCAGCCAGAGCCGGGCATTGCCATCGGACGGTGCCCTCCAGTCGCCGCGCGGCGACAGCGAGCCGCCGGAGGTAACCTTCGGGCCGTTCGGAGAGGCCGAGCGCTTGAACTGGCTGATGGTGAAAAAGCGGAACAGGAAATTTTCCAGCCAGTGCTTGATCTCCGGCAGCGTATAGGCCTGCCTTTTCTCTGCCGGAAAATTCGGCGGCCAGGCGCCGGCTTCGGCATCCTTCCAGGCGTGATAGGCAAGGAACGCAACCTTCGACGGTTTCAGCCCGTAGCGGCTGATGTAATAGAGCGCGAAATCGTGCAGCGCGTAAGGGCCGATCCGGTCCTCCGTGCTCTGGATCGCGCCATCGGCACCAGCCGGGACAAGCTCCGGCGAGATGATGGTGTTCAGCACCCGGTCGAGCGTGGCGTTTGTGTCGGCGTCAAAGTCGTTCGAGTGGATGACCCAGCGCACCAGATGCTGGATCAGCGTCTTCGAAACCGAGGCGTTGACGTTGTAGTGGCTCATATGGTCGCCTACGCCGTAGGTCGACCATCCCAGCGCGATTTCCGACAGGTCACCGGTGCCGAGCACGAAGGCGTTGCGCTGGTTGGCGGCGCGAAACAGGAAGTCGGTGCGCAAGCCTGCCTGCACATTCTCGAACGTCACGTCATAGACCGGCTCGCCGCCTGCGAAGGGGTGCCCGAGATCCTTCAGCAATTGCAGCGCCAGCGGCTTGATATCGATCTCGTCGGCGGTGATATGGAGGCTGCGCATCAGCGCCCAGGCATTTGCCAGCGTCTCGTCGCCGGTCGCAAAACCCGGCATGGTAAAGCCCAGTATATCCGAACGCGGCCAGCCCAGCTGGTCGAAGGCGCGGGCAGCCACCAGCAGCGCATGGGTCGAATCGAGGCCGCCGGAAATGCCGATGCACAGCCGCTTGATGCCGGTCGCCTTGAGGCGCTTCTGCAGGCCCTGCACCTGTATATTGAATGTCTCGTAGCAATCCTGCGCCAGCTGGCTCGGATCTGCGGGCACGAAGGGAAAACGGGCAACGGTGCGGCGCAGGTCGCTGTCACCCTCCGGCCGCGCAGTGCTGAAGCCGACGCGGCGAAACGCGCGGTTCGGGTCGACATTGAGGGCAGCTTCCCCGAACGTTCCCTGACGCAGGCGTTCCTGCTTCAGACGCTCGACGTCGATATCGGCGATGCACATCTGCGAGCCGCCCGGAAAGCGCTCCGTCTCCGCCAGAAGCTCGCCGAGCTCGTAGACGCAGGCCTGTCCGTCCCAGGCGAGATCGGTGGTCGATTCGCCGGGACCGGCTGCCGAATAGACGTAGGCCGCCAGAGCCCGCGAAGACTGCGTGGCGCAAAGGCGCTTGCGCGTATCGGACTTTCCGACCGTTATATTGCTGGCCGACAGGTTCGTAAGAATGGTCGCCCCTGCCAGTGCGCCGAAATCGCTCGGCGGCGTCGGCACCCAGAAATCCTCGCAGATTTCGATGTGGAAGACGAAATCGGGACGGTTCTCAGCTTCAAACAGCAGGTCGACGCCGAACGGCACAGTCTGGCCGCCGACAGTGATGGACGAACCGCGAATCGTGCGGCCGGCGGCGAACCAGCGGCGCTCGTAGAATTCCCGGTAGTTCGGCGGATAGGATTTCGGCACCACGCCGAGGATTTTGCCGTCATGGATGGCAACGCCGCAATTATAAAGCCGGCCATCCTTGTGCAGCGGCGCACCGACGATCAGCACCGGCGCGATCGTGCGGGTGAAGGCCGCGATATCGAGCAGGGCCTTCTCGACGCCCTCGAGCAGCACGCTCTGGCCAAGCAGATCGTCGATAGCGTAGGCGGAGACGGACAGCTCGGGAAACAGCATGAGGGCGACATGCTCGGCATGGCCGATTGTCGCCTGCCGCATGATCTCGGCAGCATTGGCGGCGGGATCGGCTATCTCGCAGACGGGAGTGCAGGCGGCAACACGCACGAAACCCTGGTCGTAGGCGGAGAAGAAGGTCATCGCAGTCTCCCTTCGCCGCCGCCGGGGGGCAGGGCGAAAATCACGTCAACTATGTCCTTCTATTACGCCCTCAGGCAGCGGTCCGACAAGGGCGATGCGCCAGAGTTTGATGTCGCCGATATCAAGCTTCAGGCGGGTGGAAAGCCAAAAAAAGCGGCCGCCCCGGGGACGACCGCCTTTCTATATGGAGAAGAGGTGCCTCAGGCGACCTTCTTCTTGCCCTTGTCGTTGACCGAAGCGTTGGCCAGCTGAGTCAGCGCTTCGTCAGTTGCGCCTTCTTCCTGCAGCGTTGCATCGAGCAGGTCGGCGGCTTCCTTCATGCCGAGCTGTGTCGCCCAGTTCTTCAGCGTGCCGTAGCGGGCGATCTCGTAGTGTTCGACCGCCTGAGCGGACGAGATCAGACCTGCATCAAGGGCTGGCGAGCCGGCGAATTCCTCGATGATCTCTTCACCTTCGGCGATGATCCCCTGGATGGCTTCGCAGGTCTTGCCGCGGGCGGGCTTGCCGACCAGTTCGAAAACCTGCTGCAGGCGTTCGATCTGGCCCTGGGTTTCTTCCTGGTGCTTCTTGAAGGCAGCTTTCAGTTCCGGCGACTGCGCAGCACGAGCCATTTTCGGCAGCGCTTTCACGATCTGGCGCTCGGCGAAATAGATATCTTTCAGCGTGTCGATGAAGAGGTCGTTGAGTGTTTTGTCGGCCATGAGGTTCTCCTGTGGGTTGGCTTTCAGGTGACTCAACCTGCATTCCGAGCAATTGTTCCGCTCGGTTCCGGACCATTGAAATCGACTTCCCCCATACCGAGGAGACGCTGGAGCACTGATAATTTCCCGGGCTGTCGGCCGCCTCGATTGTCGCTTTTCACACCGACCTTTAATTCTTGACGCCCCCGTGAGTTGAATTCTGGCGGTCTTTCGCAACTATTTTTGGCTGCGGATAGGGCAGACGCCACTTTCTTAAGCAATCGTTGATGAACGCGTGGCAGCATCGATCACATTGATTTGCAGTTGACGTTTGGCATGCCGCAAAGCACATGGAGGGGGCGGACAATGGATGGATTTGCAATGCTTCAACGCAGCGAGGAAACCGACGATGCCCTCGTCGATCGCCTTCAGAAATCTGCCTTCACCTATTTCCTGCGCCACACCAACCGCGAAAACGGGCTTGTGGCGGACACCTCGATCAAGGGCAGCCACTGCAGCATCGCGGCTGTCGGCTTTGCGCTTTCGAGCTATCCCGTCGCCATCGAGCGCGGCTGGATCGACCGGACGGAAGCAGCCGAAATCATCCTGACGACGCTGAATTTCTTTGCCGACAGCGACCAGGGCGAGGAACGCGCGGCCACCGGCCATCGCGGCTTCTATTACCATTTCATCGACATGAAGACCGGCAACCGCGCCTGGAACAGCGAGCTGTCGCTTATCGACACCGCCCTGCTGTTCATGGGCGTCCTCACCGTCGCCGCCTATTTCGACCGCGACGAGCCCGACGATGCCGAGATCCGCGAGCTTGCGACCATGCTCTACGAGCGGGCCGACTGGCGCTGGGCGCTGAACAAGGGCGACACGCTGACGATGGGCTGGAAGCCGGGCGGCGGTTTCCTGCGCTGGCGCTGGCAGGGCTACGACGAGGCGATCCTGCTCTATGCCATGGCGATGGCGTCGCCGACCCATCCCATTCCGGCAAAATGCTACGATGCCTTTGCCTCGACCTACAACTGGATGATGGTCAAGAACAAGCCGTTCCTCTATGCCGGCCCGCTTTTCATCCACCTGTTCTCCCACGCCTGGATCGACTTTCGCGGTATCCGCGACAAGTACATGGCGGAGAAGGACAGCGACTATTTTCTCAACACCCAGATCGCCATCGATACGCAGCGCGACTATGCCGACCGCAACCCCGGCCATTTTGCCGGCTATAGCCGCGAGGTCTGGGGCCTGACCGCCTGCGACGGACCCAACCCGACAGGCGGCCGCCATAGCCGGCGCGGGAGACCGAAAGTGCTGGGCTATGCCGCCCGTGGCGCACCGTTCGGCCCGGATGACGGCACCATCGCCCCCTGGGCGCCGCTCTCCTGCCTGCCCTTCGACCGCAAGGCAGCCCTCAGCGGTACCCGGGCGCTGATGTCGGCCTATCCCAACATCATGCTCGACGGATGCTTCGTCGGCGGCTTTAACCCGACCGTCGAAGGCAAGGGACCAGACGGCTGGGTCGATGACCGCTCGGTCGCCATCGACCAGGGTCTCCTGGTGATCATGATCGAGAACGACCGCACCGGATTGATCTGGAAGCTCCTGCGCGGCTCGCCGATCATGCGCAAGGGCCTCGAGAAGGCCGGTTTCAAGGGCGGCTGGCTCGATGGCGCGCCGGACGCCATCTCCTGATTTTTAAAGGAATGCGCGGCGGCCCCGGCCGCCGCGGATTCTATGTAGCATCCCTTATTCGACGTCGAACTTGACGCCCTGGGCGAGCGGCAGCGTGCGGCCGTAATTGATGGTGTTGGTGGCGCGACGCATATAGGCGCGCCAGGCATCCGAGCCGGATTCGCGGCCGCCGCCAGTTTCCTTCTCGCCGCCGAAAGCCCCGCCGATCTCGGCGCCGGAAGGGCCGATATTGACGTTGGCAATGCCGCAATCCGAACCGCGCGACGAGAGGAAGGTTTCTGCTTCCCTGATGTCGTTGGTGAAGATCGACGACGACAGGCCCTGCGGCACGGCATTGTGCAGGTCGAGAACCGCATCGAAATCGCTGTACCTGATGACATAGAGGATCGGCGCGAAGGTTTCCTCGACGACCGGACCGGTCTGCGTCGGGATCTCCACCAGCGCCGGCCGCACATAGAAGGCATCTGCGCCATTGACCTCAACGCGCTCGCCGCCGGTGACGGTTGCGCCCTCTGCCTTGGCTGCTGTCAGCGCCGACTGCATCTTGTCGAACGCCTGCCTGTCGATCAGCGGTCCGACCAGCACGCCGTCTTCCATCGGATTACCGACACTGACCGATCCGTAGGCTTTCTGCAGTCGCGGTACCAGCTGGTCGTAGACGCTCTCGTGGACGAACAGGCGACGCAGCGAGGTGCAGCGCTGGCCTGCCGTGCCCATCGCCGAAAAGGCGACGCCGCGCAGCGTCAGGTCGAGATCGGCCGTCGGGCAGACGATGGCGGCGTTGTTGCCGCCGAGTTCGAGAATGCCGCGGGCAAAGCGGGCGGCAAGCTTCGGGCCGACAGTGCGACCCATGGCGGTCGAGCCGGTGGCAGAGACCAGCGGCACCTTGACGTGATCGACCAGCGCTTCGCCGATATCGCGGCCGCCGATCAGCAGCGTCGAAAGATTAGCCGGCGCAGAACCGCCCTCGGCGACGTAGCGCTTCAGCGCCTTTTCGAACAGTGCCTGGGTGGCGAGCGCCGTCAGCGGCGTCTTTTCCGATGGCTTCCACACCGTCGAATTGCCGCAGACCATCGCCAGCGCCGCATTCCACGACCAGACGGCAACGGGGAAATTGAAGGCCGAGATGATGCCGGTGACGCCGAGCGGGTGCCAGCTTTCCATCATCCGGTGCTCGGAGCGCTCGGTGGCGATCGTCAGGCCGTAGAGCTGGCGGGACAGGCCGACCGCGAAATCGCAGATGTCGATCATTTCCTGCACTTCGCCGAGACCTTCCGAGGTGATCTTGCCGACCTCGATGGACACAAGCCTGCCGAGCGCTGCCTTGCCGGCGCGCAGTTCTTCGCCGAGCAGGCGGATCAGTTCGCCGCGCTTCGGCGCCGGAACCTTGCGCCAAGTGAGGAAGGCTTCGTGCGCCCCGTCGATTGCCGCCCGGGCCTCGGCAACGGAGTGCTCCGGCAGGCGGCCGATTTCGCCGCCTGTGATCGGCGATGTTACCGACAGGGTGCCGCCGGTAAAGCGATCCGTGGCGACGCCGAGGTCGGTGAGGATCTTTTTGGTTTCCTGGGCAAGATCGAGAGCGGTCATGTGAGGCTGTCCCTTGAGTTGGTCTGATGGTGGCCTGGCCGCTGGCTAGAAGCGGGACTCGGCAAGATGGGCAATCTGGGCGCCGGCCTCGTACCACATTTCCTTGACGGCACGGAAGCGGGGGGCGCCAACCTCGGTCGGTGGCAGCGGCAACTCGTTTTCGCCGATCTGTCCGAGGATATGGGCTGCAAGGGTCTTTCCGAATGTCGTGCCTGGCGCGATGCCGCGCCCGTTATAGCCGCTGAAGCCGACGACGTTTTCGGCGAACCTGTGAAACCTCGGCAGGGCATTGTCTGTCATGCCGATCTTGCCGTACCACTCGCACTCGAATTCGATATCGCCAAGCTGCGGGAACAGCCGCTTCAGGGACCGCCGGGCCCAGCCCTTGTGGATTGCGGCACCGGTGTTGCGCAGTGCCCCTACGCTGCCGAACACCAGGCGCCCCGCCTGGTCCATGCGGAAGGACGACAGCACTTCCTTGGTGTCCCAGGCACCTTCGCGGCCGGGCAGGATGGATTTGCGCAGATTGTCTCCCAGCGGCACGGTGGCAAAATTGAAATAGGGCAGCAGCACCTGCTCGCCGCGCACCTGTTCGAACGGCCCGGTGCTGTAGGCATCGGTGGAGACGACGATCCAGTCGGCGGTGACGCTGCCGGCGGCTGTCCTTACCACCCAGCGACTGCCCTCGCGGCTGGTCTCCGTAACGCGGCTGCCGGTGTGGAGTGTTGCGCCGGCACGGATGGCTGCCTCGGCAAGCCCGCGCGCATAGGCAAGCGGCTGCAGCGTCCCAGCCCTCATATCGAGCAGCGCACCGGCATAGCCGTCGCTGCCGATACGGCGGCGCGTCTCGTCGGCATCGAGCACAGTCACGGGGGCGCCGCGGCTTGCCCACTGGCGGGCGCGGGCCTCGATCTCCTTCAGCCCGTCGGCGCCGACGGCGCAGTGCAGCGTCCCGTTGCGCTCCAATTCGCAGGCAATGCCATGCTTGTCGATCAGCGCTTTCACCAGTTCGGGGCCGTTGCCGAGCGTATCGAGCAGGCGCTCGCCGTAGAGCGGGCCAAGCACGCCCGGCACGTCGTCGGGCATCACCCACATGCCGGCATTGATCAGCCCGACATTGCGCCCGGCGCCACCGAAGCCGATCTCGTTACCCTCAAGCAGCACTACGCGCGTGCCGGCCTCGGCAAGATGCAGGGCCGACGACAGGCCCGTATAGCCGCCGCCGACGATCACCACATCGGCCGATACCGCGCCGGCAAGCGGCTGCGTCACAGGCGGCGGCGGGGCAGTCTTTTCCCATAGGCCATGGGAGCGCGGGTCGTTGAGCATCATTCGGTCCATTCGTTGCGTGGGCCCACCTTAGCGCCCGACTTACGGTTGTGAAAGACGATTCCGAGGGCTTTGCACCGGCCCGAGCGGCCGGCCCCCACCAACTCATTCACGCGGCCTGTTCGGTCCGTGTCATGACAATTCCGATGGCCGGGGCACATCGTGTGCCGGGCACACCGAGTGCCTGATGATTTTTTAGTTAAGTGACACCAGATGTGCCCCGTTCGACAGTTTTTATCCGCAACTCCGGATCCTCTGTTTCCGACCCACGTCCCGTAACGGGAAAAGCTGCCGGAGTTACGCCACACAGGCATGCCGAGCCTAAGGGGCTCGAAGGGATCCACTTTCTGCGGACCCTTGAAGACGTGCCTGCGTAGACAGCAACCAGGGCGATGGAGGGAAGCGAGAGAGGAGAGTGTGCTAGAGATAGAGAGTGTGTGTGAGGTCAGAAAGATCACAAAAGCAAAAAAGCCACCCGCGACCTCCCTCATTCCTGTGCCTGTCACAGGAATCCAGCCGCCCAAGTCTTTGGGCGATAAACACTTTCCTCGCCAACAGAGAGTCCTCCCACGGCGCAGACGCGCCGTTACTGGATTCCTGTGACGAGCACAGGAATGAGGGAAGTGGGGGCGCGCATCCCAGGCGAAGTTGGATCTTAGAATACGTGGTAGAAATTGATCCCTTTTCACGGAGTTGGGCGCCTCGATAGACTTGAGTTTACAAGGCCTTGCTCAGAGAGGCCCCCACTTCCTTCCCTCATTCCGGTGACGAGCACAGGAGTGAGGGAAATTGGGGAAATCGTGGGTAATGTCGTGGCGAAAAGTTTGGCTTCTGCGACCGCGTTTCGTTTTCAGGGGAATGGCCAATCCCGTCGACGACGAACTTACGAAGCTAGCTCTTGGACTTGGAACCGGAGGCCGGGTTTTTTGGCCTCCGGTTAACTCGTTTATCCGCTTATGCCTATTTCCACTCACGGATGTCGACGAAGTGGCCGGCGATGGCGGCGGCGGCGGCCATGGCGGGGGAGACCAGATGGGTGCGGCCCTTGTGGCCCTGGCGGCCTTCGAAATTGCGGTTCGAGGTCGAGGCGCAGCGCTCGCCCGGCTTCAACCGGTCGTCGTTCATCGCCAGGCACATCGAACAGCCGGGCTCGCGCCAGTCGAAGCCGGCAGCCTTGAAGATCTTGTCGAGGCCTTCGGCTTCCGCCTGTTCCTTGACGAGGCCGGAGCCGGGCACGATCATCGCGTCGACCGTCGGCGCAACCGTGCGGCCTTCGACAACTTTGGCAACGGCGCGCAAATCCTCGATGCGGCCGTTGGTGCAAGAGCCGATGAAGACGCGGTCGATGCTGATGTCGGTCATCTTCGTGCCGGCGGTCAGGCCCATGTAGTCGAGGGCGCGCTGCTTGGAGGTGCGCTTGTTCTCGTCCTCGATCTCGGCCGGATCTGGCACGACACCCTGCACGGAGACGACGTCTTCCGGCGAAGAGCCCCAGGAGACGATCGGCGGCAGGTTGGCGGCATCGAGCACGACGACCTTGTCGTAGTGCGCGCCTTCGTCAGTCTGCAGGGTCTTCCAGTAGGCGATGGCCTTTTCCAGGTTCTCGCCGGATGGTGCGCGTGGCTTGCCCTTGATGTATTCGAAAGTCTTCTCGTCGGGGGCGATCAGGCCGGCGCGGGCGCCGCCCTCGATGGTCATGTTGCAGACCGTCATGCGGCCTTCCATCGACAGGGCGCGGATGGCTTCGCCGGCAAATTCGATGACGTGGCCGGTGCCGCCGGCGGTGCCGATCTCGCCGATGATGGCAAGGATGATATCCTTGGCGGTGACGTGGTCGGGCAACTTCCCGTCGACGCGCACCAGCATGTTCTTCGCCTTCTGCTGGATCAGCGTCTGCGTGGCCAGCACGTGCTCGACCTCGGATGTGCCGATGCCATGCGCCAGAGCGCCGAAGGCACCGTGCGTCGAGGTGTGGCTGTCGCCGCAGACGATGGTCATGCCCGGCAGGGTGAAGCCTTGCTCGGGGCCGACGATGTGGACGATGCCCTGGCGGATATCGCTGGCGGAATAGTACTCGACGCCGAATTCGGCGGCATTGGTGGCCAGCGCCTCGACCTGGATGCGGCTTTCCTCGTTCTTGATGCCGAGGTGGCGATCCGGCGAGGTCGGCACGTTGTGGTCGACGACAGCGAGCGTCTTCTGCGGCGCGCGAACGGTCCGGCCCGTCATGCGCAGGCCTTCGAAGGCCTGCGGCGACGTCACTTCATGAACGAGGTGACGGTCGATGTAGAGAAGACAGGTGCCATCGTCTTGCGTATCGACGACGTGGTCGTCCCAGATTTTGTCATAGAGCGTGCGGGGTGCTGTCATGGCGGCGGATCCATATTGGAGTGGGTATCGCGGAAAATGATGGGGCGGCGAGGGGCTCGCCGGCCGCAGGGCTCGATCAGCAAACCCGGCTGTTGAGCGCGCCAGAAATTATCGCGAAGAAACGGGCCGGCAGACGCTTGTGGTCCTGCAGCACGAAAGTCTCTCCGCCGATGCATCTAAACTTCGATTCCATGGGGCTGGCTTTACCAATTTTTCTGGCGCACGGCAATTCGAATCATTGGGGTTCTAGCGCCTGACCTGGCGCATCCGCTTCTCGAACTGCCTTAGCAACAGCGACAGGCCAACCGTCAGTATCAGGTAGATATAGGTGACAATCGAATAGGTTTCAAAGAACCTGAAGGAGCCCGAGGCGTAGACCTTGCCCATCTGGGTGATGTCGGCAACGCCGAGCACCGAGACCAGCGACGAGTCCTTGACCATCGAGACGAAGTCGTTCGACAACGGTGGCAGGATGACGCGGATCGCCTGCGGGAAGACCACGAGCCGGAAGCGCTGGACGCGGGAGAGGCCGAGCGCCTTCGATGCCTCGATCTGGCCGTGGTCGACCGCTTCGATGCCGGCGCGAAAGATCTCGGCGATGAACGAGGCATATCCGATCGTCAGGGCAATGATCGCCCGCCACATCAGCGACAGCTCGCGCACCATCAGCGGCTCGGTCCATCCGGCAGCCACCAGCGGCGCGGTCAGCATGTTATAGGCAGCGACGATGGCGGGTGCGCCGACGAAGGCGACGTAGAACAGCAGCACCAGCATCGGGATGCCGCGGATCACCTCGATATAGAAGCGCGAGACCTGCCTGAGGACGACGTTGTCGGCGCGCCCGAGAAGCATGACGCCGAGCCCGAGCAGCGTCGCCAGCACGAAGGAGACCAGAGTCACGAAGACGGTGATCGTTGCGCCGGTAACGACGGTGAGGAAGACCTGGGTATAGAGGCCGCTGGTGGCGATGACGATGGCGACCGCCACGCAGATGACGATCAGGGCGACCAGCCACCAGGGGTAGTCGCCCTTGTCCTTGCCGCTCGGCGAGGGCTGGGCTGCAATCACCGGCGGCACTTCACTGTATCGAGCATCAGCCGCCCATCTTGTAGTCTACGAACCATTTCTTATCGAGCGCCGCGAAGGTGCCGTCTGCCTTGAGTGCAGCAATGGCGGCGTTGACGGGAGCCACGAGGTCGGATCCCTTCGGGAAGATGAAACCGAAGTCCTCGACGCCAAGCGGGCCGCCGATCAGCTTCAGGGCGCCGCCGGAACTCTCGACATAGCCCTTGCCAGCCGTACCGTCCGTCAGCACGGTATCGACGTCGCCGGTCTTCAAGGCCTGGACGGTGGCGCCGAAGGTTTCGAACAGCTTGATGCGTGGGTTCTGCTCGTTGCCGTCGAGCACTTCGTATACGGATGTGTAGAAGGGCGTGGTGCCCGGCTGGGCACCGACCAGGCCGTCCTTGAAGGCGGCGAACGTCTTGGCGTCGGTAAAGCGCTTCTCGTCGCCGCGCACCAGCATGAATTGCTGTGAGCGCATGTACGGGTTGGAGAAATCGACCTTCTGCTTACGGTCTTCCTTGATGGTGATGCCGGTCATTCCGATGGCGTACTGGCCGTCTGACACCGCCTGGATCATCGCGTCCCAGCTGGTGTTCTGGTATTCGACCTTGAAATTCAGCCGCTTGGCGATCTCGTTCATCGCATCGTATTCCCAGCCGATTGCCTTGCCGGTCTTCGGCTCGACGAACTGCAGCGGAGGATAGGCATTCTCGGTGACGACGACGACCGTCTTGCCTTTCAGATCCGGAAGATCGGCGGCAAGGGCTGCGAGCGGTGACAGGACGAGGGCGGTCAGACCCAGCAGGAACGAGCGGCGGAACGTCATGGAAAATCTCCCCAAATGGCCAATCGCGAAATTGTCACAGGTGCAAAGTCGCTGGCAAGGGCAATGGCATGGCCGGGACGATAAAAACAGAAAAGGCGGCCCAAAGACCGCCCTTTCCAGATACTATTTTTGCGTCAAAGCCTGAAGGCTTATTCTGCAGCAGGTTCGGCGGCAGCGGCGGCTTCTTCAGCGGCCTTCGCCTTTGCTGCTTCGTCGGCGGCTTTTGCTTCAGCGGCTTCGGCTGCTGCCTTCTCGGCGGCCAGTGCCTGTGCTGCTGCGACCTTCTCAGCTTCGATGCGGGCCTTCTCTTCGGCCATTGCAGCGCGCTCGGCGTCGTTCAGCTTGCGGGCGCGGATACCGGTGTCTTCAACGATACGAGCCGACTTGCCGCGACGATCGCGCAGGTAGTACAGCTTGGCGCGACGGACCTTACCGCGACGGACAACGTCGACGCTTTCGATCATCGGCGAATACATCGGGAATACGCGCTCGACGCCTTCGCCGTAGGAAATCTTGCGAACCGTGAAGTTCTCGTGGATGCCACCGCCCGAACGGCCGATGCAGACGCCCTCATAGGCCTGCACGCGGGTGCGCGTACCTTCGGTTACCTTGACGTTGACGCGGAGCGTATCGCCCGGGGAGAATTCCGGCAGCTTGCGTACGGCTAAGATCTTGGCAGCCTGTTCGGCTTCCAGTTCCTGAATGATGTTCATTGGTCTAACCTTTTCGAGTTCTTCTGAAACAGCCAGAGCGCCCTGCCAGTATCCGTAGGTCGATGCCGCGGGATCTTGTCCTTTCGGACGGGGGCGAATTCACTATTATTTCTTTGCTGGTCGACGGGGTTGACCCCATGTCCGCGTGGGCAGTTACACCAAAATGCAAGGTTTGTCATCCCTCGCGCCGTATTTTTCTCGATCCGGGCTGTCGGCAATGGGGCCGATATCAGCGGCCGGACACGTCGGCATCGTCGAGCAGGTCGGGCCGGCGCGCTCGTGTCAGCTTCAAGGCCTCCTCGGCCTGCCACCTGGCGATGGCGCCGTGGTTGCCCGATGTCAGGACAGCCGGGATTTCGCGGCCTTCCCATTGCTGCGGGCGCGTATAATGCGGGTGCTCCAGCATGCCGTTTTCGAAGCTCTCGTGCGTCCCGGAGAGGTCGTTGCCCATGACGCCGGGCAGGATGCGGATGATGGCATCCAGCAGCACCAGCGCTGCCGGTTCGCCGCCGGAGAGGATGTAGTCGCCAATCGAGATTTCCTCGAGGTCGCGGGCATCGATCACACGCTGGTCGACGCCCTCGAAGCGGCCGCAGACGATGACGACGCCCGGCCCCGCCGCCAGCTGGCGGACGCGTTGCTGCGTCAAGGGCTTTCCGCGCGGGCTCATCAGCAGGCGGGGGCGACCATCTCCCGATCCGGCGTGGTCGATGGCGCGGGCGAGCACGTCTGGCTTCAACACCATGCCGGCGCCTCCGCCGGCCGGCGTGTCGTCGACGGTGCGGTGGCGATCGGTGGCAAAATCGCGGATCTGCAGCGTGTCGAGCGACCACTGGCCGCGCGCCGACGCCTTGCCTGCAAGAGATGTCGCGAGGTGGCCGGGAAACATCTCGGGATAGAGCGTCAGGATGGTCGCCCGGAAACTCATCTGACCTACTTCTTCGGGCGGTCGGTTTTCGGCGGCTGGCCGATGTCGGTCGGATCGTCAATCAGACCGGCAGCCATCGGGTCGATCAGCACCTTGCGGTTCTCGAGGTCGATCTCCAGCACGGCTGCTTCGGAAAAGGGGATCAGCACGGGGCGCTTGCCCGGCCCCTTCAGTTCCAGCAGGTCGCCGGCGCCAAAATCGTAGACGCCGCTGACGACGCCGTAGCCGACGCCCTTGGCATCGACGACTTCCAGACCCTCGAGGTCGGCGTAGAAGAATTCGTCGTCGTCGAGTTCGTCGTCCGGCAGGTCCTCGCGTTCGACGAACAGCTCGAGGCCGTTCAGCGCCTCGGCAGCCTCACGGTCGTTGATGCCGCGAAACCGGATGATGACGACAGTCTTGCTGGCGCGGATGTCCAGCACCTCGAACGTGCGGCCATCGGCGGCGTGCAGATTGCCGTATTCGGCAAGCGCCATCGGATCGGACGTATAGGAGCGCGCCCTGACTTCGCCGCGCAGGCCCTGCGCGCCGCCAAGTGTGGCCATCAGAATGGGGTTTTGGAGTTTCGCCATGACTATGCCGCAGATCGAATGAGGGTGAACATCGTTCTTCTCATAGAGGAACGGAGAACGATGGCAAATAAAAAGCGGGCGGCATGTCTCCATGCCACCCGCCCCGGTGATTGCCTGTGACGGCTTATTCGGCAGCAGCAGTCTCGGCAGCGGCGGCGATGTCGGCAGCCTTCTGGGCGCGTTCAGCGATACGCTCTTCGGCCTTCTTGCCTGGCTTTGCCTTTTCCGGGTTGCTGCGCGGATCGCGCTTGGCAACGCCAGCTTCAGACAGGAAGCGCAGGACGCGGTCGGTCGGCTGGGCGCCCTGGTCGATCCAATGCTGGATGCGGGCGGTGTCGAGTTCGACGCGCTTGGCATCTTCCTTGGCGAGCATCGGGTTCCACGAGCCGACCTTTTCGAGGAAGCGACCGTCGCGTGGCGAACGGGCGTCGGCAACGACGACGTGGTAGTAAGGACGCTTCTTGGAGCCACCGCGGGCGAGACGAATTTTCAGTGCCATTGTATCATACTCCTTCAGAGTGTTGTCAGGACGCCTTGGCGGGCGGCCTTTTGTCTTTCAGTTCTTGTCGATCATGCCTTGAATTCGGCGGCGATCTGTTCGTGGTGCCGGATGACTTCGGTAATGACGAAGTTCAGAAACTTCTCGGCGAAATCCGGGTCCAGATCGGCATCTTTGGCAAGCCGCCGCAGACGTTCGATCTGGTATTCCTCGCGCGCCGGATCAGCCGGCGGCAAATTGTACTTGGCCTTGAGAACGCCGACTGCCTTGGTGCAGCTGAAGCGTTCGGCCAACATGTGGACCAGCGCGGCGTCGATGTTGTCGATCGACTGACGGTAGCCGGAAAGCTGGGTCTTGACGTCGTTATCGGTCATTAGGGCGCTCCCTTACTTCTTCTTCGGCAGGCCGGGCAGGCCAGGAAAACCACCGCCAAGGCCGGGAAGCTTGGGGCCGCCGAGACCCGGCAGGCCACCCATTCCACCGCCCATGCCACCAAGCCCGGGCATGCTGCCGGGACGGCCGAGGCCAGCCGCCTCCGCCTGCTTCTGCAGGGCTTCCAGCTGCTTCGGATCGAGGCTGGAAAGATCGGGCATGCCGCCCATTCCGCCCATGCCGCCGAGGCCCATCTTGCCGGCAAGGCCACCCATCATCTGCTTCATCATGCCGCCCTTGCCCTTAGCCCCCATGGCTTTCATCATGTCGGCCATCTGGCGGTGCATCTTCAGGAGCTTGTTGATAGCGGCGGAATCGGTACCGGAGCCGGCGGCGATGCGCTTCTTGCGGGAATGCTTGAGGATATCCGGATTGGCGCGCTCGGCCTTGGTCATCGACTGGATGATGGCGATCTGGCGGCCAAACAGCTTGTCGTCGAGGCCGGCGGCGGCCATCTTGTCCTTCATGCCCGACATGCCGGGCATCATTCCCATGATGCCGCCCATGCCGCCCATCTTCTGCATCTGGCGCAGCTGGTCGGCGAGGTCGTTGAGGTCAAACTTGCCCTTGGCCATCTTGGCGGCCATGGCAGACGCCTTCTCGGCGTCGATATTCTCGGCGGCACGCTCGACGAGCGAGACGATGTCGCCCATGCCGAGAATGCGGTCGGCGATGCGGCGCGGATGGAACTCTTCCAGCTCGCCCATTTTTTCGCCGGTACCGATCAGCTTGATCGGCTTGCCGGTGACGGCGCGCATCGAAAGGGCCGCACCGCCACGGCCGTCGCCGTCCATGCGGGTCAGCACAAGACCGGTGATGCCGACGCGCTCGTCGAAATTCCGGGCAAGATTGACCGCGTCCTGGCCGGTCAGGCTATCGGCGACCAGCAGGATTTCGTGCGGGTTGGACTTGCGCTTGATCTCGGCCATCTCGACCATCAGCGGCTCGTCGATATGGGTGCGACCGGCGGTGTCGAGGATGACGACATCGTGGCCGCCAAGGCGGGCAGCCTGCACCGCGCGGGCGGCAATGTCTGTCGGTGACTGGCCGGCAATGATCGGCAGCACGTCGATGGAGGCCTGCACGCCGAGCTGGCGCAACTGCTCCTGGGCGGCCGGGCGCCGCGTATCGAGCGATGCCATCAGCACCTTCTTGCGGTCCCGTGTCGTCAGACGGTGGGCAATCTTGGCCGATGTCGTGGTCTTGCCCGAGCCCTGCAGGCCGACCATCATGATGACGACGGGGGCCGGCGCATTCAAATCGACGCCGACGCTGTCGGCACCGAGCATCTCGATCAGCTCGTCATGAACGATCTTGACGACCATCTGGCCGGGCTTGATCGACTTCAGGACTTCGGCGCCGATGGCCTTTTCACGGACGCGATCGGTAAAGCCACGCACGACGTCGAGCGCCACGTCGGCTTCGAGAAGAGCACGGCGAACCTCGCGCAGCGCTGCGGAAACATCGGCTTCCGACAAAGCGCCACGGCCGGTCAGTCCATTCAGAATGGAGCCAAGTCGGTCCTGGAGGTTTTCAAACATCAGCTCTTCCTTCTCGCTTCCGGTTTTTTGACCGCATATCGCCTCAGGGCATCGCGCGGCGTCGGCCGGAAACTTTGTTCTTTTCCTTGACGAAAACAAGACGCAAAGCCAAAAAGCACCCGAGGGCGCATCGCGCTGTCGGGTGTTGACCTCCGGGATCCAATTCCCTTGCGGGGTCCCGGTCGGCGGCTAGGAGGCTTGAGCTCGTCGCAGATGGGCGCGGTAAACAGCAATTGGGCGGGAAAGTCAAGATCGGCGAGGAAATTGCCCCGTCGCGAGTGCGGGATGGGTAATTCCGGGGGGCTGTGCTTGTTTTGGGAAAGCCCAGCCCTTGGGGTTCGTCGTCCTCCGGCGGTGGCTTGCGTTTGGATCCTCGGGTCAAGCCCGAGGATGAGGAACCCCGTGGGTGGGGTTGCCGTTTGAAGGTGGTGCGTGTGGACGGTATGGGGCGGTGGTGCTGGGTGGTTGGTGCGGGCTTGTCGACAGGCTTTAGCGGATGACCGTCATTCTGAAGTTGGCGCCTCAAACGCAGCCCTTGCATCGACAAAGCCAAGCCCCCACAATTCGTCATCCTCGGGCTCGACCCGAGGACCACCATGTTCACCACAGCTCGTAATACAGGTCCCTCCAATCCGGGTTGGTTTTTTCGATCAGATCGATCTTCCATTGGCGATACCAGCGCTTGAGGGACTTTTCGCGCTGGATGGCGTCCTGGATGTTGAAGTGCTCTTCGTACCAGGCCAGTTGCCGGCAGCCGTATGTGGCGGTGAAGCCGGGGGTGAGGGCTTCGCGGTGTTCGTGGATGCGGCGTGCGAGGTCCGAGGTCACTCCGATGTAGAGGGTGCCGTGCTTGTGGTTCGTGACGATGTAGGTGTAGCCGGTCATAGGCTCAATGTGCTCGCTTAGGTTGCTATTGGTCAAGCTTGGCGAGGTAGGCGGCCTGTCTTGAGCCGAGACTGGTAATTCGCGGCCATTTCCGCCATATACAGGCTCCAACAATGGAACGTCTGATGGGTGACACGGTCGAATTTGCGCGGATGAACGGGCTTGGCAACAAGATCCTGGTCGTCGACATGCGCGGTCGCAAGGACAAGGTGACGCCGGCGGCAGCGATTGCGCTGAATGCCGATCCGGCCACGCAGTTCGACCAGATCATGGCCATCCACGACCCGAAGGCCCAGGGCACCGACGCCTGGATCGATATCCTCAACTGCGATGGCACCAAGGCGCAGGCCTGCGGCAACGGTACGCGCTGCGTCGTGCAGGCGCTGTCGTCGGAGACCGGCCGCAAGGTTTTCACCTTCCAGACCGTCGCCGGCGTCCTCAATGCAGTCGAGCACGACGACGGGACGATTTCGGTCGACATGGGCAAGCCGGTGTTCGAATGGGGCAGGATCCCGCTGTCGGAAGAGTTCTTCGACACCAGCCGTATCGAACTGCAGATAGGCCCGATCGACGCGCCGATCCTGCATTCGCCTGCCGTGATGTCGATGGGTAATCCGCACGCGATCTTCTGGGTCGAGCGCGACGTGATGTCTTACGATCTCGCCCGTTTCGGACCGATGCTCGAAAACCATCCGATGTTTCCCGAAAAGGCCAATATCACACTGGCGCAGGTGACCTCGCCGTCGTCTATGATCACCCGCACCTGGGAGCGCGGCGCCGGGCTGACGCTTGCCTGCGGATCTGCCGCCTGTGCCGCCGGCGTCAGTGCTGCGCGCACCGGCCGCACCGGTCGCACCGTCGAGATCGACGTTGCCAGCAGCGTGCCGCGCGGCAAGCTTCAGATCGAATGGCGCGACGACGATCACGTCGTCATGACGGGTCCGGCCGAATGGGAGTGGTCGGGCAGGGTTGATCCGGCGACGGGCGTGTTTTCGCGCGACGAACACTCCGAAGTGGCGTCGGTGCGGTGAGCGGCGTGCAGGTCATTACCTTCGGCTGCAGGCTCAATACCTACGAATCCGAAGTGATGCGAGGCGAGGCTGAGAAGGCCGGGCTGAACAATGCCATCCTCGTCAACACCTGCGCGGTGACGGGCGAGGCAGTTCGCCAGGCGCGCCAGGCGATCCGGCGGGCGCGACGCGACAATCCGCATGCCCGCATCATCGTTTCAGGTTGTGCTGCCCAGACCGAGAAGCAGACCTTTGCCGAGATGCCCGAGGTCGACATGGTGCTCGGCAACGAAGAAAAGCTGGCCCAAACCTCTTACCGGGCATTGCCTGATTTCGGCGTTTCGGCGGAAGAAAAGCTGCGCGTCAACGACATCATGAGCGTCCGCCACACGGCGCCGCAGATGGTCAAACACATCGACGGGCATGTCCGCGCCTTCATCCAGGTGCAGAACGGCTGCGACCACCGCTGCACTTTCTGCATCATCCCCTACGGACGGGGCAATTCCCGCTCGGTGCCGATGGGATCAGTTGTCGAGCAGGCACGCCAGCTTGTGGCGTCAGGCTATGTCGAGATCGTGCTGACGGGCGTCGATGCCACCAGCTATGGCGGCGACCTGCCGGGCCGGCCGACGCTGGGGATGCTGGCCAAGACCCTTTTGCGCCAAGTGCCCGAAATCCGCCGGCTGCGGCTGTCGTCGATCGACAGCATCGAGGCCGACCGGCACCTGATCGACCTGATCGCCGACGAGCCGCGCTTCATGCCGCATCTGCACCTGTCTCTGCAGCATGGCGACGACATGATCCTGAAGCGGATGAAGCGCCGCCATTCGCGTGCCGAGGCGCTCGCCTTCTGCGCCGAGGTCCGGCGGCTGCGGCCGGGTATCAGCCTCGGCGCCGACATGATCGCCGGCTTCCCGACCGAGACAGAAGCGATGTTCGAGAATGCGGTGAGTATGGCGGAAGAAGCCGGGATCGCCCATCTGCATGTGTTTCCTTATAGTCCGCGGCCGGAGACGCCGGCAGCGCGCATGCCACAGCTCGACCGGGCCGTCGTCAAGGAGCGGGCAGCCCGGCTGCGTGCCACTGGTCTTCGGCTGCAGCAATCCCATCTGGATGGCATGGTCGGCACGATGCAATGGCTGCTTGTCGAAAACAACGGTATGGCGCATACGGAAAACTTCACGCTTGTCGCGGCTCCTGGCCTTGCGCCTCGTGCGCTAGTCCCGGCCGTCATCACCGGCCACGACGGCAAGCGCCTCGATATACAACTTGACGCCGCAAACGCGGCCTGACTGACGGAATTTTCATGGCGATCGGTTTCATCAAAAAAGTCTTCACCTTCCGCCACGACCAGCCGGGCTTCAACGAGGTTCCGGCCGAGTTGCTGCCGGACGAAGACAAGGGTCTTGCCGCAGAGCTGGAGCCGAAGAGCCGCGAGGAGCATCTGCCCGAGGCTGCCGATCCGGTCTTGCCGGCGGAAATGGAGACAGCCGGTGGGCCTGCGGCCGATGGGATCGTTGGCGATGCCGAGGACGATACGCCGCCGATCCTGCCGGTCGTCACTGCGCTGGACGATCTCGGCGTGACGCCACTGGCGTTGCTCGAAGCCGAGGCTGAGATTCCCGAGGGTGGGGCGACACCCCCCTCTGTCCCTGTGGGACATCTCCCCCACAAGGGGGGAGATCAGAAGGAGAGTGGCGCGGCTCCGACGACAATCCTCGACAGCCTGGCTGATTTCACATCCGAGGCCGTTCCGGCGCCAATCTCCCCCCTCGTGGGGGAGATGTCGGCGAAGCTGACAGAGGGGGGCGCTCTGGCGCCGCAGCCAACCATCCCGTCCCCTCCCATTCTCCCCAAGGGCTTTTCCACCGGTCCCGCCATTGTCGCGCCCGTCCCCGAAGCCCCGAAGACCACCTGGTTCCAGCGCCTGCGTGCAGGCCTGTCGCGGACCTCGTCGCAGCTGACCGGCCAGATCACGGCGCTGTTTACCAAGCGCAAGCTCGACGACCAGACGCTGCAGGACCTCGAGGACCTTCTGATCCAGGCCGACCTCGGCGTCGAGACGGCGCTGCGCATCACCGATGCGCTGGCCTCGGAGCGCTACGGCAAGGATGTGTCCGGCGAGGATGTCAGCCGCATCATGGCGGCCGAAATCGTCAAGGTGCTGAAGCCGGTGGCCAAGCCCCTGCAGCTCGACCTCAGCCACAAGCCGCACGTTATCCTCGTGGTCGGCGTCAACGGAACCGGCAAGACCACGACAATCGGCAAGCTGGCGTCCAAACTGTCGGGCTCCGGCCTGAAGGTGATGGTTGCTGCCGGCGATACGTTCCGCGCTGCGGCCATCGAGCAACTGAAGATCTGGGCCGACCGCACGAAGTCGACCTTTGTCGGCACCAAGATCGGTGCCGATGCCTCCGGTCTCGCCTTCGACGCCTTCCAGCAGGCGAAAGCCGATGGCACCGACGTGTTGATCATCGACACTGCCGGCCGGCTGCAGAACAAGAAGGAGCTGATGGACGAGCTCGAAAAGATCGTCCGCGTGCTCGGCAAGCTCGATCCCGAGGCGCCGCACACCGTGCTGCAGACGCTGGATGCGACGACCGGCCAGAATGCGCTCAACCAGGTCGAGATCTTCCGTAATGTCGCCGGCGTTAACGGTCTTATCATGACCAAGCTTGACGGCACCGCCCGCGGCGGCATTCTTGTCGCCATCTCGGCCAAGCATAAGCTGCCGGTCTATTTCATCGGCGTCGGCGAGGGGGTGGACGATCTCGAGCCGTTCGAGGCCGAGGAGTTCGCCCAGGCGATTGCGGGGATCGACGGATAGCAACCGGCGCCATAGATAAGCCATCGACGCCGATCATGGCGCAACGGGATTTTGGACCAGGGTCAGGACGGATAATGACGAGCAGCGAAAGCGACGTAACACCCAGCACGGCGGATCGTCAGAATCCGATGTTGAAGATGGCGCTCGAGATCGGGCCGCTGATGGTGTTCTTCTTTGCCAACCTGCGCGGCCCCTGGCTGGTGGCGCAGTTCCCGGCGCTTTCAGCGCTGGGCGGTCCGCTGTTTGTCGCCACCGGGTTGTTCATGGCCGCAACAATCCTGTCGCTGATCGTCTCGAAATTCGTGCTCGGCCACCTGCCGATCATGCCGTTCGTCTCCGGCATCGTCGTGCTGGTATTCGGCTCGCTGTCGATCTACCTGCAGGACGAGACCTTCATCAAGATGAAGCCGACGATCATCAATGCGCTGTTCGGCTGCGCGTTGCTCGGCGGCCTGCTGTTCGGCAAGTCGCTGCTCGGCTATGTCTTCAACGCCGCCTTCCAGCTCGATGCCGAGGGCTGGCGCAAGCTGAGCGTGCGCTGGGGCGTGTTCTTCCTGTTCCTGGCCGTGCTCAACGAAGTCATCTGGCGGAATTTCTCCGATGATTTCTGGGTCGCCTTCAAGGTCTGGGGGACGATGCCGATCACCATCCTGTTCACGCTTTCGCAGATGCCGCTGATCATGAAGCACACGGTGCAGCCGCCTGCTGCCACGGACGCGGAGAAATGACGGTCGTCGGCGACACGCAGCGCCAGGCGAGCCGTCATACGGCTTGGTTCGTCGCTTGCCTGGCGGTGCTGCTGGTACAGATCGTTGCCGAGCACCTGATGGGGCGGGTTGCCATCTGCACCTGCGGATACGTCAAATTGTTCGAGCCTGCGGTCAATTCCAGCGGCAACTCGCAGCATCTTGCCGACTGGTACACGCCGTCGCACATCATCCACGGCTTCCTGTTTTTTGGCCTGACGCATCTGATCCTGCGGGCAAAACCCCTGTCCATGCGGCTGTTCGTTGCCATGCTGATCGAATCGGGTTGGGAGATCCTCGAAAACTCGCCCATCATCATCGACCGCTACCGGGCGACGACGATCTCGCTCGCCTATGTCGGCGACAGCATCCTGAATTCGGCGATGGATACCGTGTTCATGGCCGTCGGCTTCTTCTTTGCCTGGCGGGCGCCCGTCTGGCTGACGATAGCCATCGCCATCTTCTTCGAACTCCTCACCGGCTGGCTGATCCGCGACAACCTCACCCTGAACGTGCTGATGCTGGTCTGGCCGGTCGACGCAGTCAAGACCTGGCAGGCGGCGCTTTAGGTCTGGCAGGCTGCGCTGTAAAATCTCGTTTTCAAAGGGTTACCCCACGCCCCTCATTCCTGTGACAAGCACAGGGGTGAGGGAGGAAAGGGCGGCGACTGACGCGTTTGGGGTAGCCAGGTGCGAGCGGTCGCCCGCTGCGCGGTGCGGGCAATAGCAAGCGTATGATGCTACGAACCGTGTCCCAGGGCCTTGTCGATTGCCGGGTACAGGCCTTCCTTCAGGCTGAGAGCATCGAACGGGCCGACGCGTTTGTAGACGATGGTGCCGTCAGGTGCGACGAGGTAGGATTCGGGGATTCCGTAGACGCCCCAGTCGATTGCGGCTGCGCCCCTCGGATCGATGCCGATCGCCTTGAACGGATTGCCGAGTTCGCCAAGGAAGCGCAAGGCATTCTCCGGCTGGTCCTTGTAGTTGATGGCAACCACATTCAGCCGCCCGTCTTTCGCCAGTTCCTTCAGCAGCGGATGTTCCTCGCGGCAGGGAATGCACCAGGACGCAAAGACGTTGACCAGCGTCAGCTTGCCCTTGATCGCCGCATCCGTCAGCGCCGGCAGATTGGCGCCATCGAGTGGCGGCAGCGCCAGCGACGGCGCTTTCCGGCCAATCAGGGCCGAGGGAATGGTGGCGATGTCCTTGCCGTGAAAATCCTGGTCGTAGAGCATCTTGCCAGCCGTGCCGGCAATCACCCCGAACACCAACAATGGCAGCAGGGCTGCGGCATAGCGGCCTAGACCGCGCGGCTTTGGCGCCGGGTGCTGATCGGTGCTTTCGGCCATCAGGACGTGGCTTCCTTCTTGCGCTGCGAGCGCCGGCGGATACCGGAGGCTTCCAGCGCCGCCAGTTCGCGGCGACGCAGGCGACCGTCGATCCAGGTCCAGCTGATGAGTGCGATCACGGTCAGTGCGGCAAAGCCGTAGGAGCCATAGACGTAGAAGGCGTGGTCCATCGTCTTAGCCCTCCCGGCTTGCCATGCGGGCGGCAAGGCGGCGCTGGGCGGCTATGCGGCGGCGCCAGATCTCATTGCGGATCGCCATCAGGTGCAGCGTGAAGAATAGCAGCGTAAAGGCCAGCGCCATGACGAACAGCGGCCAGAGAAATTCCGGCGCGATGGTCGGGCCGTCTAGTCGCATGATGCTTTCCGACTGGTGCAGCGTGTTCCACCACTCGACCGAAAACTTGATGATCGGGATGTTGACGAAGCCGACGAGGATCAGCACCGCGCTCACCCGCGCACCGCGCGAGGGATCGTCGATGGCGCGATTGAGCGCGATCAGGCCGAGATACATCAGGAACAGGATGAAGACGGAGGTCAGGCGGGCATCCCAGACCCAGTAGGTGCCCCACATCGGCTTGCCCCAGAGCGAGCCGGTTACCAGCGCCAGCAGGGTGAAGGCGGCGCCGAGCGGGGCCGCGGCCTTGGCGGCAACATCGGCCAGCGGATGGCGCCAGACCAGCGTGCCGATGGCAGCCACGCTCATCACCGTATAGCACATCATCGACAGCCAGGCGGCCGGCACGTGGATGTACATGATCCGCACGGTGTCGCCCTGCTGGTAGTCCGCATCCGTCGAGAAACAGAGGTATATTCCGATGACCGAGAGCATCGCCGTCAGCGCAGCCAGCCAGGGAATGACGCGGCTTGCCAGCGCCAGAAACCGGGTCGGGTTGGCCAGATCGGAAAACCGGCTCAGTGTCGGGCTGACTTCGCTCATCGATTTTCCTTAGCGCGATATTGTGAAGCCTGCAATTCAAAGGCTGCTGGCAAGGCGATCAATCCGGCGTGCTCCTGAGAGCCAGCGCAGCGGCGGCCGGTCCGAGGACCGCGAAGAACAGCGTCAGGGCGATGAGGATCAGGAAGGGCGGCAGGAACGGGGCCGGGCCTTCGACGGCGGCATAGGTGGCGGAAACACCGAAGATCAGCACCGGGATAGCCAGCGGCAGGATCAGGATCGACACCAGCAAGCCGCCGCGCGGCAGGGCAACGGCAACGGCAGCACCGACCGCGCCGATCAGCGTGATGGCCGGCGAGCCGACCAGCAACGTCAGCATGGTGGCGCCGATCGCCGTCTCGCTCATGTTCATGAACAGCCCGAGAAGCGGCGAGGCGATCACCAGCGGCAGCCCCGTGGCTGTCCAGTGGGCCGCGCATTTGACGAGCACGGTCAGCACCAGCGGCGTTTCCTGCATCAACAGCAGATCGAGCGAGCCGTCATCGCGCTCCGCCTGGAACAGCCGGTCGAGGCCGAGCAACGCCGACAGCAGCGCACCGATCCAGACGATAGCCGGCCCGATGCGGGCAAGCAGTTTCAGGTCCGGCCCGACACCGAAGGGGATCACGGCAACGACGGTCAGAAAGAACAGCACCCCGATCAGCGCACCGCCGCCAGAGCGAACGGAAAGCTTGAGGTCGCGAAGAAAGAGAGCGATCATTGTCCGCCTCCGACATGGCGAGGGCAGTTGCAAGCTTCGGAGGGCAAGGCATCCACCTCCCTCATTCCTGTGCTAGTCACAGGAATCCAGTCGCCCAAGTCCTTGGGCGAAAGCCTCTTTGCCGAGCAACAGTGAGTCGTCTCACGGCGCAGACGCGCCGTGGCTGGATTCCTGTGACAAGCACAGGAATGAGGGAAGAGGGGGTTGGGAATGAGGGACATATAGTGGGCCTGCACGTGTGGGAGAGAGGCCGCACGGTCAGAGTGTGGGGTTGGGAGTGGTAGGGGCCAAGCGATCAATCGCATGACTCCTCTCCGGAAGCAGCAAAACCTGTCATCACCGGACCGCATGCGATGCCCAGCCCGATTGGCTTGTGCATTGCGACCAGTGTTTCGGGAGGGCGCTACATCCACCTCCCTCATTCCTGTGCTTGTCACAGGAATCCAGTCGCCCAAGTCCTTGGGCGAAAGCCTCTTTGCCGAGCAACAGTGAGTCGTCTCACGGCGCAGACGCGCCGTGGCTGGATTCCTGTGACAAGCACAGGAATGAGGGAAGAGGGGGTTGGGAATGAGGGACATATAGTGGGCCTGCACGTGTGGGAGAGAGGCCGCACGGTCAGAGTGTGGGGTTGGGAGTGGTAGGGGCCAAGCGATCAATCGCATGACTCCTCTCCGGAAGCAGCAAAACCTGTCATCGCCGGCCCGCATGCGATGCCCAGTCCGATTGGCTTGTGTATTGCGACCAGTGTTTCGGGAGGGCGCTGCATCCACCTCCCTCATTCCTGTGCTTGTCACAGGAATCCAGTCGCCCAAGTCCTTGGGCGAAAGCCTCTTTGCCGAGCAACAGTGAGTCGTCTCACGGCGCAGACGCGCCGTGGCTGGATTCCTGTGACGGGCACAGGAATGAGGGAAGAGGGGAGAGGGTAAGGCAGGGGTACTTGTACGTGTCCGGTGACCCCGCTCTTGTTGTGGAGGTGGCGCGTGAACATCGGGATGGCTTGGCAGCGGCAAACTTGGAACCATCAACCCCATACTCCCTCATCCACACCGACAAATCCGGTCATCGCCAGTTCGCGGGTGTTATCCAGTCCGAGGGGCTGGTGGGTGGCTGCGAGGACAATGCCGCCGCGCTGCTGGTGCTTGGTGATCAGGTCGGCAAACAGGAGGTCGGCGTTGGCGTCGAGGGCTGCCGTGGGTTCGTCGAGGATCCAGACCGGGCGGTGGGCGACGAGCAGCTTGGCGAAGGCCATCCGGCGCTGCTGGCCGGCGGAGAGGTAGCCGAAGGGCAGGTGCAGGATGGCGGCAAGGCCGACGGCCTGGGCTGCTTCCTCCACGGACACCCCGCCGTCAGACCCGAGGAACGTGCGCCAGAAGGACAGGTTCTCGGCGACGGTAAGCTCGTTTTTCATCGCGTTGCGGTGGCCGAAATAGTGGCTGACCTCGCCCACCGGACGCTCCGATTCTCCTGCCCCGTCGACGCAGACGATCCTGCCCTTTTCGGCCGCCAGAAGACCGGCGACAACACGCAGGAGGGTCGATTTTCCGGAGCCGTTCGGGCCGGTTAATATCAGGGCCTCGCCGGCTCGCAAGTGAAAGGAAATGTTAACGAAAATCAGATCTTCGCCCCGCCTGGCAGCCAGGTTTTCGGCACTCAGATGCATTGGCGGAGGCTTTCCCGGTTGGCATGACGCATGTGCAAAAAATTGTCCGATTTTGGGCTTGCCTGCTATGGCAAGTTTTTTGGAAATTATCTATAAGACCTGCAACCACGCCAGCGGTCGGCGTGAACTTCATCCTAGCGCCGAACTTGCGGTTGTCTCAAGGCAACCTCACGTGCGGACAGCGGAAATGGCCGTACCCGCATCCTGATGTGCATTACGTGCATAGGCGTCCACACGACTGTGTTGGCTATCAGAAACGGGGTCTCTCGTGTCTAAATCTCTCGACAGTTTCAATTGCCGCTCCACGCTCAGCGTGAACGGAAAGGATTATGTTTACTACAGCCTGCCCAAGGCTGAGGCAAACGGCCTTTCCGGTATTTCCAAGCTGCCTTATTCCATGAAGGTCGTCCTGGAAAACCTGCTGCGCAACGAAGACGGCCGCTCGGTTGTCAAAAAGGACATCGAAAGCGTTGCCGCCTGGCTCATCGACAAGGGCACCGCTGAAAGCGAAATCGCATACCGTCCGGCCCGCGTGCTGATGCAAGACTTCACCGGCGTTCCCGCCGTGGTCGATCTCGCCGCCATGCGCGATGCCATGGTGGCGCTGGGTGGCGATCCGGAAAAGATCAACCCGCTGGTTCCCGTCGACCTGGTCATCGACCACTCCGTCATCGTCGACGAATTCGGCACGCCGACGGCACTCGCGCGCAACGTCGAACTCGAATACGAGCGCAACGGCGAACGCTATCGCTTCCTCAAATGGGGCCAGCAGGCCTTCAAGAATTTCCGCGTCGTTCCTCCGGGCACGGGTATCTGTCATCAGGTGAACCTCGAATATCTCGGCCAGACTGTCTGGACGAAGGAAGAGGATGGGGAAACGGTGGCTTACCCCGACACCTGCGTCGGTACCGATAGCCACACGACGATGATCAACGGTCTTGGCGTTCTCGGCTGGGGCGTCGGTGGCATCGAAGCCGAAGCTGCCATGCTCGGCCAACCTGTTTCCATGCTCCTGCCCGAAGTCATCGGCTTCAAGCTGACCGGCAAGCTCAAGGAAGGCTGCACCGCGACCGACCTCGTGCTGATGGTCGTGCAGATGCTGCGCAAGAAGGGCGTTGTTTCGAAGTTCGTCGAATTCTTCGGTGCCGGTCTCGACAACATGTCGCTTGCCGACCGTGCCACAATCGGCAACATGGGCCCGGAATACGGTGCGACCTGCGGCTTCTTCCCGGTCGACAGCGAAACCATCAACTATCTCACCATGTCCGGCCGCACCACCGACCGGATCGCGCTCGTCGAAGCCTATTCGAAGGCGCAAGGCATGTGGCGCGACAATGACGGGTCCGAGATTGTCTTCACCGACACGCTGGAACTCGATCTCGGCGACGTCGTGCCTGCCATGGCCGGGCCGAAGCGTCCCGAAGGCCGCGTGCCGCTGGAAAGCATCGCCGCCGGTTTCGCTGCTGCTCTCGAAGCCGACTACAAGAAGCCGGGCCAGATCGACATGCGCTATGCTGTCGAGGGTACGGACTACGACCTCGGCCACGGCGACGTGGCAATTGCCGCGATCACCTCCTGCACCAACACGTCCAATCCGTCGGTGCTGATCGCCGCCGGCCTGCTCGCCCGCAACGCCGTTGCCAAGGGCCTGAAGTCAAAGCCCTGGGTAAAGACATCGCTGGCACCCGGTAGCCAGGTCGTTGCCGAATACCTGTCGAAGTCCGGCCTGCAGACCGATCTCGACACGCTCGGCTTCAATCTCGTCGGCTTCGGCTGCACCACCTGCATTGGCAATTCCGGCCCGCTGCCGGCGCCGGTCTCCAAGACAATCAACGACAAGGGCCTGATTGCAGCCGGCGTTCTTTCCGGCAACCGCAATTTCGAAGGTCGCGTGTCGCCTGATGTGCAGGCGAACTACCTCGCATCGCCGCCGCTGGTCGTCGCCTACGCGCTGGCGGGCTCGGTGCAGATCGACCTGACCAGTGAACCGCTCGGCGAAGACAAGGATGGCAATCCGGTGTTCCTCAAGGACATCTGGCCGACCTCGCACGAAATCCAGGAATTCATCCTGAAATACGTCACCCGCGAACTGTACGAGAGCAAGTATGCTGACGTCTTCAAGGGCGACGTCAACTGGCAGGCCGTGCAGGTTCCTCCGGGCCAGACCTACGCCTGGGACGACAATTCGACCTATGTCCAGAACCCGCCCTACTTCGTCGGCATGGGCAAGAGCGGCTCCGGCATCTCCGATATCAAGGGTGCCCGCGTCCTGGGCCTGTTCGGCGACAAGATCACCACCGACCACATCTCGCCTGCCGGCTCAATCAAGGCAGCGTCGCCAGCCGGCGCCTACCTGCTTGAGCACCATGTCGGCGTTGCCGACTTCAACCAGTACGGCACGCGTCGCGGCAACCACGAAGTGATGATGCGCGGCACCTTCGCCAACATCCGCATCCGCAACCACATGCTCGGCCCGAACGGCAAGGAAGGTGGCTACACCATCCACTACCCGTCCAAGGAAGAGGAATCGATCTACGATGCGGCCATGCAGTACAAGGCCGAAGGCGTGCCGCTGGTGATCTTCGCCGGTGTCGAATATGGCAACGGCTCGTCGCGTGACTGGGCTGCCAAGGGCACCAACCTGCTCGGCGTCAAGGCCGTCATCGCCCAGTCGTTCGAGCGTATCCACCGCTCCAACCTGGTCGGCATGGGCGTCATCCCGTTCGTCTTCGAAGAAGGCACGACCTGGGCCTCGCTGGCACTGAAGGGCGACGAGACCGTCACCATCGAAGGCCTCGAGAACATCAAGCCGCGCGAGAAGAAGACTGCCGTCATCACTTACGGCGACGGCACTGTGAAGAACGTGCCGCTCATCTGCCGCGTCGATACGCTCGATGAGGTTGTCTACCTCAACAACGGCGGCATCCTGCAGACGGTTCTGCGCGATCTCGCTGCCTGATAGACAATGCAGGCCACAGACAGGCGCCGCCGGAGAGAAATCTCCGGCGGCGTTGTTCTTTCACGGTGAAGTGTATCGTTGTCCGCTGTTGCCGCGTTGCCTCACCCGTTCGTGACTTTGCGCGGCTGCTGCGAGCCATTATCTCTTGCTTCAGATTTGTCAGGCTTGATGCAGGCCGAGGATTTTGGCTAACAAGGTCTGAAAGAGGTGTTGCCCCATGTCCCTTCGGTTCCTGATATCCCTGCTGGCCGGTGTCGCGTTGACGGGCGCGGCGCATGCCCAGGACTTGGGCAAGCTGAAGGGCGTCGTCGAGCTCTTCACCTCGCAGGGCTGCGCCTCCTGTCCGCCGGCGGACGCCGCGCTCAAGCAACTGATCGAGCAGGGCAATGTCGTGGCGCTGGCCTATCACGTCGACTACTGGAACTATCTCGGCTGGAACGACACCATGTCGTCGAAGGACAATACCGCCCGGCAATATGCCTATGCGCGGACACTCGGCCGCAGCAGCGTCTACACGCCGCAGGCCGTGCTGAATGGCCGGGATCATCTGAACGGCGCCGATCTCGGGGCTATCAACGTCAAGCTGGATGATCTTTCGCGTGCCGGACAGGGACTGACCGTTCCGGTCAGCGCCGCGATGAAGGGCGACGAACTGGAAATCGACATCGCGGCAGGCATGGGCAAGGCCAACGTGGTAGTTGCCTATTTTGACCGGGAACAGCGCGTCGACGTCACCAAGGGCGAAAATACCGGCCAGCAGATCGCCTACATGCACAGCGTTTCGGACGTCGAGACTGTCGGCATGTGGGAGGGCAAGCCGATGCACCTGACATTGCCTGCGAACGTAATGGACAAGGCCGGCCGCAAGGGGCTTGCCATCATGCTGCAGTCTTCGACGGCCACGGGAGATCCGGCAGCCATCATCGGGGCCACCGTCATGACTATGGGTGCAGACGACTAGCGGCGCCAGATCTTCGCTATCGCAAGTGTCTTCCACGCTGGATGCCCGGTGAAATCTGCACCGGCGCAAATCCGGATGCGCGGCATCTTGCAATTTTATTGCGGCGGGGCGACACTGTCACCCTGCTGTCATGGGCGGAGGCTTCGAGGAATTGATGACTGATCAGCCGGATTTGCGACGCGGCCAAAGCAACGGCGTCGATAGCAACTCTTCCGTTGTCGTCGATATTACTCAATATAAACAGAGCAAGGATATCCTGCCAGTGACGTTTCACAGGCGGGAGCTGGATGCGATACTGTGGATCTACGGTCGTATGGTGGGCGAGAACGAGTGGCGCGACTATGCCATCGACCATACCAAGGAAAAGGCGATTTTCTCGGTTTTCAAACGCTCCGGCGAGTTGCCGTTGTTTCGCATCGAGAAGGATCCGAAGCTTGCCGCCAAGCAGGGTGCCTACGCCGTCATCAACACAAACGGTATGATATTGAAGCGCGGGCACGATCTGCGCCAGGTGCTGAAGATTTTCGACAAGACGTTGAAACTGGTCGAGAAGTAATCGCTCCGAGGGGGGTTCTGCTATCTGTAGTAGCGGTCTGGAGCGGAGGGCCAGTGCGGCGGTGCTGCTGCACTCTGCCGGATACCCTCCAATTTTTCGTAGCTAATGCGTGCGATAGACCATGTAAAACGCCAGTCCCCAACACATCACCGTGGAAATGCTCAAAAGGAAAATGCCTATTTTCAATACGTATCTCCGTGGATGTTTCTACCGCAGGTGTGGGTACGTCGGGGCGGGACAAAGAGTTTCGGCGGCGACAGTCTTTTTTCATGCTTCCCCGTGAAGGGCCTGTCATTCGTAGGGCAGGACCTAAATCCTATTTTTGAGCTCGTTCGCGCTGATTGAACTATTTTTTGTCGAAGTGTTGTCTGGAGCTCGGCGCAATCCGCTGAAACCAATGCTGAATCTCTATTTTTTTAGAAGAAGTTGCGCTCCCCCGGGATAAAGCCCGGACTGGCACCCCAGCAGCTGACGGTATGATGCCAATTACCTTGAATTGTATTTATTTAAAATGCTACCCTTGATATCCATGAAGTAGGATTGTAATCCTACGATCTATGATCCCATGGAATCAGGCCGTGGCGCCAACATCAGAACCGCTGTCCGATGCCCAAGGGCGAGGCGAGGTCGCCGGCTTTCGCTTTTCCACGGCTGATAACGATGCACCCTTTGCCGCCTGGCGTGCAGTCCTCGCCACGCTGTTCGAAGCCACGCAGACCCAGAAAATTCCCCCTAGCGGGTTCAAGGCCGATCTTGTTGTCCAGCATTTCGGGACGTTCCTGCTTTGCCGCAGCTTTGCGGGCAGCGGGCGCTTTCTTCGTGACCATCGGCGGGTCTGTTCAGACGATCTGGACCATGTCGTTGTCTCCTCGGTGTTGAGCGGAGGGATCGCTGTCGGCGGCAAGGCGAGGCGGTTGCGGCCGGGAGACGTTACGGTCGTCGATCTTTCCTCGCCGATGCGTTTTGCCATGGTGGCGGCCGACGCGCTGCATCTGATCGTTCCGCGCGCCGGTTTGCCCAGTGCCGTGGCGTCCCTTTCGCCAATGCCATGCCGTGTTTTCCATGGCGACACCGCAATGGGTATTTTCCTGCGGGGTATCCTCGAAAGCCTCTCCAACGCTTCCCGCTATTTCAGCGCGCTCGAGGTCAATGCCCTAGGTGCCTGCTTTCCCGACCTGCTCGGCTGGTGCCTGGGGACCGTTCCCGCGGTTTCGGCGGCAACGACGAGGGGCGATCTCGGCCGGCGGCTGCGCCGTCATATCGAGGAGAATATCGACCGGGCAGACCTGACTGCCTCGCGGCTGGCGCGCGAGATCGGCGTATCCCGCAGTCAGCTCTATCGGCAGTTCGAGGCGAGCGGCGGTGTCGACACCTACATCCGTGGCCGGCGATTACGGCGCTCATTGCAGGCGCTTGCCGACCCACGACGCGCAGATGCCAGGATCGCCGACATCTCCTACGAAATGGGTTTTTCCGACGAGGCGCATTTCAGCCGGCTGTTTCGGCAGACCTTCGGGCAATCGCCGCGCGACATCAGAGCGGCGGCGCGCGCCGGCGACAGCAGTTTGAAGGGCCTGAAGTTGCCGCCGGGTCCCGTCCCCTCCTTTTCCGATTGGCTTCTCATGCTCGGCACCGGCTGACGAGGTTCGTGATTTGGGACGCCTGTCCAAGTTTGCGGGACGGGCATCCAAGGACAACCAGGAGGGGATCGCTAATATCCACAGCAACAACCGAGAAAGCCGAAGCAATTCAATTGTTCTCAAACGAATAGCGACAGGAAACGATACAATGTCGATCGATGCACAAGCGGGCGCCGGCACCACCTTCGAGCTGAAGGCCACCAACGACTCCAGCCTTCCGGGGCAGAATTATTTCAACGTCTATCCACCGATACTGACAAATCTGGACGCCAAAGCCCAGACCCTTGTCGCTCTGGTCTCCGATGCGACGAGCAAAGGGCAATCCACAACGATGACATGGCAAGGCGGTAACGGTGCGCTGTCGTTGTTTGCCGTCACGGCCGGAGCTAGCCCCGTCACCTCGCCTAGCACCGCAGTTGCGCTGGGCGACACCGTGGTCGTCGACTGGGCGGCCGGCGCTTTCACGATCACCCCCGCAGCCGGCGGATTAACCGGCAGCATCCAGGTGTCGTTCAGCGCCGAAGTCCCTCCTGGCACAAAGCTCGGCCTGGTGGTGGGTCCAGGATCGATCCTGGTTCGGCCAGCGATGGGCCAAGCAGTACTCACCCTGACGCCCGACATGTCTCTGGTTGCAACGGTGTCGTTCGGTACTGCCTTTCAGCTGCCGCCACCGCCTGTCTCCGATGTCAGCCAACCGATGCTGGTGACGTTCCAGCCGGGGACCTCGAGCAGCGGCCCGCTCGCAACCGCAGAGATCTCGGTCGGAGTGACCGACGAGATCGTCCAGCTCGGCTAGCTGCAATTTCCGATTGCCCGGCTTCCGCCACCGAGCCGGGCATCCTCGCCGTCTCCATGCTCCGCACGACTGGAGCGGCGAGGCGGGCCGGCACCGCATCCTCCCTTGGGCGGCGCCGGCCTCTTGATCACAGGGGATTTTCTGCAACGAAAGGCGACGACAATGACGACTTACTCTCTGACATGTATCAATAACTCGCAGATGTCCGGCAGCTTCGCGATCTTCCAGAAGCCACCACCGATGACCATTCCCGGCAACATCTTTTCGCTGGCCTGGTTCGCCCGGCCGACGGCCGTGTCCAGCAAAGTCACCTTTACCTGGGGTCTCGACTACAGCTTCGTCTGGTCGGAGACTGGCCTGCTGCAGCCCGGCATCAACTTTGCCGCAACACAGAATGTCGCAGCCGATCCGAACGGGCAGAACGTCGTGCAGCTGACGCAAGACAGTTTCGGTGCCACCACCTTCGCCAATCCCGCCGGTACGGGTGCAATCGGCTCCCTGACGATCCAGCAGCTGTCCAACGTCCAGCCCAACTACACGTCTGTTGGCATCGGCATGGCGGGATCCGGGACCCACGCCGTCCAGGCGGCTCCGAACATGACGGCCGTCTTCACGCCGCATCCAAACTACTGGGTGATCTTCGGCAACTACACGACGGGCGACGTCATGGACATCGAGGACATCAGCTCGGCGGTCGAGGTGACGTACGGCGGCGCGCTGACATCGCGGACGGCCACGCTCGGCCTGAACAATCTGATCACCACAGCCTGATCTTCGGGACGGCGGCCCTGTTGCCGCCGTCCCGGACCTCTGCGGGCAACCTGCCGCAGATCCTGAGATGGCAACGCCCATCTTTGACAGACTTCGGAGCGTCCCAAGCACGCTCTGCCTAGCCCCCCAAACATTGCGGTGACCCGTCACCGCTTCTGCATTTCCGGCAACGCTCTGCGCATGGTGCGACGAGCGACCACTCCCTTATTGTGAAAAGGAAAGTCCAATGAAAATCGACAAACTGCGTCACAGCCTGTTGGCAGCGATGCTTGCCTCTTTCACCACCATCGGTCTCGCGAACCATGCCCAGGCCTATGACGTCTATCATACGGTACATGCCGCCGCGAATGGCGCCGTGGACTGGAGCCTGGCGAGCTTCGGTGTCAGCGGCGTCAACCCGAACCTGTCGTTTTTTTACGCCGCTAGCGACGTCGAGGCGCAGCAACTTTTGCCCCGATATGAATGCTTTGTTAAAGTCCATCTTGCCAATACCGTTGCTCATCCGCTGCAAAATGCCCAGGATATCGCCGGCGATGTGAGCGTTGCCATCGGCGGTCCGAACAATCCTCTGCCTTTTCCATGGAGAATCGTTTTCGACAATGTGCCGCCAGGCCACTGGAACATCGGCAAGGGCGAAATGGTAAACATCGTGCCCCAGCCTCCTCCCTCCAACAATACAGCCTCCAGGGTCGCGGCATTGGGCTTTCATAATCTCGCCTTCAATGCCAATAATTTCGGCGTAACGGTCATCAATGGCTCGCAGCAAAATTGCATGCGCTGAAGGTTTCCCGGTAGATCTGAGTTCTTCTGGTAAAAGTGTTTCGCCGCTGGGCAACCTTGCCTGGCGGCTTCCCAATGGGAGTCCCGCATGGCAATTCTTCATCACGCCTTTCGTTGTCCAGCTACGGCCGAATTCGACCAGACGGTTTCGACACTTCTGGCCGCATGGAGCCGGCGCGACTACCGAGAGCTTTCAACCTTGGCGCTGGCCGGGTACGGCTCGCTGGCAGAGCGCGAAGATCTGCGATCGGCGTTCCGGCTTCATCAAGAGGGAGTTGTTTCGTCGCGGATGCAGCCACAGTTCATAAGCCCGGGGCTCGCTGCCCTGACTACACTGGCCGGCGCCTTCCTTCGGATTCCTGGCCTTAGCGCCAGCAACGATGCCAACCATCACCTGCTGGAGACGCAGCTGCCCCTGCTGGGTTGGTCGTCGGAGGACATCAACTTCCTTCTCAGGGGAAATCAGGTTGAGGTGATGCTGGAAAGCTACGCGGCGTCGGCTGAGACTCTCGATCAAGGCGGCTATCGCGACACCGGTGGCTGGACGCCGGGACGCACCGTGCAGGCGTTGAAGAAACGTCTCGATCAATTGGCTGTCGGCATCTCGCCACACGCCGACGACCAGGCCCTGGCTGCGTGGTCACTTTTAAAAGAGAGCCATGCCCTTGCCGACGCACAGGCAATGCTGGCAGAGATCACCGATCAAGACTGGCTGGTGATGACCATCACAGCGTGACGACCGCGATCTCATCGGTAATAGAGCTGAAAAAATACAAAAAACGGGGGCAAGCGTGCCCCCGTTTCGTCAAACTAATCCGACCTATCGGCAAGAGCCGATTGCGTCTCTGTCACTTCCGGTTGCCCATGAACTGCAGCAAGAACATGAACAGGTTGATGAAGTCGAGGTACAGGGTCAGGGCGCCCATGATGGCCTTGCGGCCGGCAACGACGTCATCGTCTGCTTCGAAATACAGTTCCTTGATCCGCTGCGTGTCGTAGGCGGTGAGGCCGGCAAACACGAGCACGCCGATTGCCGAGATGGCAAACTGCAGGGCCGAGGACTGCATGAAGATGTTGACGACCGAGGCGATGATGATGCCGAACAGGCCCATCATCAGGAACGAACCCATCGCCGACAGGCTGCGCTTAGTCGTGTAGCCGTAGAGCGAAAGCGCACCGAAGGCGGCAGCCGTGATGAAGAACGTCTGGACGACACTACCGGTTGTGTAGACCAGGAAGATCGACGACAGCGACAATCCGACCAGGCCCGCATAGACCATGAATGTCGTCCGAGCAGCGGACACGCTCATGTTGTTGATGCGGAAGCTCAGGAAGAACACGGCAGCCAGGGGCGCCAGCATGATGACCCACTTCAGCGGCGAGCCGTAGACGGCAACGCCGGCGCTGGTCAGCATGACGCCGTGGAAATTGGCCGCTGCCTGTGTCGGGTCAGTGGTCGTGGTGAGCGCGATCAGGGCGTAGGCGGCGACGCCCGTCAGCACCAGACCCAGTGCCATCAGGTTGTAGACCTTCAGCATGTAGCTGCGAAGGCCCTCGTCGATCATTGCGCCCGATTGCGCGCCGGTTGCCCGGTTGGGGAAATTACGAAAGTCAGCCATGTTTTCCTCTTTCAAGCTCCGAGTGGATGACGGTGTCGGGCACTTCAGTCCCGGGCGCCGCTGCGGAGCTCCAGCATGCCTGACGAGAATATGAGGCTTTCGAGGCGCGCGTACAAGAGCCAACGATCTGCAATCGGGTTAAATCGATGTAACCTCGGGGCTTTTGGCCGCTTGGGTTAATGGCGGACCCTAGAGTTCGCGCAGCACGGGTGCTGCTTTCTGGCCTAGAATGCGCCACGTGCCGATGAGGCCGATACCGACCGTCAGCACCAGGGCGATGACGATGGTCGAAAAGGCGACGTCCGGCAGGAAGCTTGACGGCAAATGCATGATCCGGCTGACGATGTACCATGCCGCGACTGAGCCGGCAGTGAGCGCAAAGATCGCCGTTGCCACGCCGAGAATGAGGTATTCGTAGGTGAAGGCGCGGATCAGCATGGCGCGGGTCGCCCCCAGCGTCTTCAGCACCACGGCATCGTGGGTGCGGGCCCTGTTGCCGGCGGCAAGGGCACCGGCGAGCACCAGCACCGAGGCGATCAGCGCGATCGAGGCGGCGGCACGGATGGCCGTCGCAAGCTGGGCCACGAGGGAGTTGATCATATCGAGCGCATCCTTGACGCGGACGCTGGTGATAGTCGGATAGGCATTGGTCACGGTTCGCAGGATCGTCGCCTCCTGCTCGGCCGTCGCGGACGGGTCTGTCAGCGTCGCCAGCCAGGCGTGTGGCGCGCCCTTGAAGGTGTTCGGGGTGAAGATCATGACGAAATTGATCGACAGCGATTGCCATTCCACCTTGCGGAAGTTGGCGATCTTGGCCGTCATGTTGCGCCCGAGCACATTGACGGTGAAGGTGTCTCCGAGCTTCAGGCCCAGCGCCTTGCCTTCCTCCTGCGAGAACGACACCAGCGGTTCGCCGGTATATCCCTTGTCCCACCACTTGCCTTCGGTGATGGCGGCATTTTCCGGCGGCGTTTCGGCATAGGTGATGCCTCGGTCGCCGCGCAGCACCCATTGGCCGGCCGGCGGGACCTGGCGCTTGGTGACATCCTCGCCGTTGAAGGCGGTGATGCGGCCGCGCAGCATCGGCACCTCGGTCAGCTTGCCCTTCGGCGCCTGCGCTGTGACCAGCGTCTTGAAGCCCTCGAGTTCGCTGCCCTGGATATCGACGAAGAAGAAGTTCGGCGCCTGGTCTGCCATGTGGCCGGTCAGTTCGCGCCGCATGTTGCTGTCGATCAGCGTCAGCGTCACCAGCAGTGCCAGGCCGAGGCCGAGAGACAGCACGACCGATGCGGTCAGCGCGCCGGGCCGATGGATGTTGCCGATAGCAAGCCGCAATGCCGGCGAGTTGACGCGCGGACTGCGCCTTGCGAGCCATGCGAGGCCCCAGGCAACCAGCCGCAGGACTGCAAAGGCCACGGCGATGGCAACGATGAAGACGATGGCGATAAAGCGGTCATAGGCGGTGAAGATGGCCAGCGTGGAGAGGGCTGCGAGCAGCAACGCTGCGCCGAGGAGATAGGGCCAGGACGGCAGCTTGCGGGTCTCGAAGCCCTGCTCGCGGAACAGCGCGGTCGCCGGCACTTCGCGGGCGTGGCCGAGCGGCAGGATGGCGAAGGCGAGCGTGGTCAGGAGGCCGAACAGCGCGGCCAGCGTCAGCGCTCCCGGGTAGAGGGTCGGCGCTGTCGAGACCGGCAGGAACTGCGCCATGAACTGAGACGCGAAAATCGGGGCTATCGCGCCGATCACAAGGCCGACAAGAATGCCGGCCAGCGCGATCAGGGCGATCTGGATCAGATAGATCATCACTACCACGGAGGCGGGCGCGCCGAGGCATTTGAAGGTAGCGATGGTCGTGCGTTTGCTGTCGAGAAAGGCGCGCACGGCATTGGCCACACCGACGCCGCCGACGATCAGTGCCGTCAGGCCGACGAGGGTGAGGAATTGTGAGAAGCGGGTGATGTTATCGGCCAGCGACGGTGCCGCCTTGTCGCTGGTGCGGATCGACCATCCGGCTTGCGGAAATGCCTTGTTGGCGCGGTCTGCAATGCCTTTCAGTCCATTGGCAGGGTCTGCCATGCGGATCTTGTAGCCATGCTCGACGAGGCTGCCGTTCTGCACCAGGCCGGAGGCTGTCAGGGCATCGGCGCTGGTGAGTAATCTCGGCGCAAAGGCAAAGCCCTCGGAAATCGCATCCGGTTCGTTCTTGATCGTGCCTGAAATCCGCAGCTTGGCGCTGCCCAGCAGCAGTTCGCTGCCGATTTTCAGGTTAAGGCGATCGAGCAGCAGGGGCGCTACCAGGGCGCCATAGGTGCCGTCCTTTTCCGCCAGAAGCGTCGAAAGCGGCTGATCCGGTTCGGCTTCGAATTTCCCGTAGAGCGGATAGGCCTGATCGACGGCCTTGACCTCGACCAGCGACTGGTCGGTACCATCCGGCAGGCGCGCCATCGATCGCACACCTGTCGACGCAGAAAGCGTGCCGAGGCCTTTGAGATAGGACATCTCTTCAGGCGTCGCCTCGCGATTGTTGATTTCAAAGCGTACGTCGCCGGCCAGCAGCGTCTGCCCCTGCGTTGCGATGGCGTCGGTAATCGAGCGCGAAACGGAATTGACGGCGGCGATGGCGCCGGTGCCGAGCGCGATACAGGCGAGGAAGATATAAAATCCGCGCAGGCCGCCGCGCAGTTCGCGCAGTGCCAGACGGAAGGCGAGGGATAGGCGGGCGCCGCCGAGCGTCATGCGAAAACTGCCTGCTGGTCGGACGCCTTCGTGTTGTCGCTGTCGATTGCGCCGGAGCGCACCCGGATCTGGCGCGAGCAGCGGGCCGCCAGCGCGTTGTCGTGGGTGACCAGCAACAGCGTGGTGCCGCGCTCGGCCTGCTTTGCGAAAAGCAGGTCGGCGATCTGCCGGCCGGTGTCTGTGTCAAGGTTGCCGGTCGGTTCGTCGGCGATGATCAGGGCCGGCGAGGGGGCGAGAGCGCGTGCAATCGCCACGCGCTGCTGTTCGCCGCCCGAGAGCTGGCCGGGATAGTGGGTTAGACGTTCGCCAAGCCCAACGGACTCCAGTTCGCGGCGGGCGATGTCGAAGGCGTCCCGCACATTCGCCAGTTCCAGCGGCACCGCGACATTTTCCAGCGCCGTCATGTTGGCGATCAGGTGGAAGGACTGGAAGACGATGCCGATGTTGCGGCCGCGGAAATCGGCGACCTTGTCTTCGCTGAGGGCATGCAGCGGAGTGTCGCGAATGATGATTTCGCCGCTGTCGAGGCTCTCCAGCCCGGCCAGAACCATCAGCAGCGTCGATTTGCCTGATCCGGAAGGACCGACGATGCCGACGGATTCGCCTTCGAAAATGGTCAGGTCGATGCCTTTCAGCACATGCACCGACGCGGCGGCGTTGCCCAGCGTCAAATCCGCCTTCTTCAGCTCGATGATTGTTTTAGCCAATGAGAACTGCCCTATATAAGCGAAGACGGGTCGCTGCTGCGCGCCCAATGCAGGCAATCTAGGGAATCGATCATGCGTTTTAAAGTTGCCGGGTTTCAATTCGTCGTCATTGCCGCTGCCCTTGTGTTCGGCCTCTGCGGTCCGGCTGCCGCCAGAACCATCCAGCTGGTCGGTCTCGGCGACAGCCTGATGGCCGGTTACATGCTGCCACCGGGGGACGGTTTTCCGGCAAAGCTCCAGGCCGCGTTGAAAGCCAAGGGGCTCGATGTCGCGGTTTCCGATGCCGGTGTGTCCGGCGACACGACCTCCGGCGGGTTGGCGCGGACAGACTGGTCAGTGCCAGACGGTACCGATGGCGTCATTCTCGAACTCGGCGCCAACGATGCGCTGCGTGGCATTGCACCGGAGGAGAGCGAGAAGAACCTCGATGCGATCATCGCCAAGCTAAAGGAACGCAAAATTCCCGTTCTTCTGGCCGGCATGCTGGCGCCGCCGAATATGGGCGGGGATTATGCCGCCCGTTTCAACCCGATCTACAAGCGGCTGGCCGACAAGTACCAGTTGCCGTTGTACCCATTCTTCCTTGACGGCGTTGCTGGCCAGGCAAAGTTGCAACTGCAGGATGGCATGCATCCCAATCCGGAAGGGGTCGATGTCATGGTGCAGCGGATTATGCCACAGGTGACAAGTTTCATTGGGACGATCGCTGCGGTGCAGAAATAGACACTTGCGCCGCATTTGATTGCGTGATTCGCTGCATGTATCTGCAAAAGATTCGGGGATCTCGCCATGCCGAGACTGTTTACCGCCCTCGAAATTCCCCGTAACGCGGCGATGAGCCTGTCGTTGTTGCGCGGTGGTCTACCGGGCGCCCGGTGGATTGACGTAGAGAACTACCACATCACCTTGCGCTTCATCGGGGACGTCGATGGCCGGACCGCCGATGAAATCGTCGAGCGCCTGGACCGGATCGAAAGGCCCGAATTTCAGATCAAGCTGGATGGCATCGGTGCCTTCGGCTCCAAGAAGCCGCACTCGGTCTGGGCCGGCGTTACGCCAAATCCCGAAATGTATGCGCTGCAGGGCGAGATCGAGCGGATCTGCCAGCGGGTCGGCCTGTCGGCGGATCCCCGGAAATTCATGCCGCACGTTACGCTGGCCCGGTTGAAATCGTCACGTCTGGACGATGTCGCGCACTATCTCTCTGGCCGCGGCGATTTCCAGACATCGCTGTTCACGGCGTCACGCTTTGTGCTGCTATCGTCTCGGGAATCGGTTGGCGGCGGTCCGTATCTGACGGAAGAGATTTTTCCGCTTCACGAGGTGCGAACTTTCCCGGCGGTTTCCAGCAAGGCCTTGCAGCCGGTCAAGAGCATGCTGTAGACGCGGTCAAAATCATCCCGGCCGCCGTAGTAGGGATCGGGGATATCTTCCCCGGTTTCCAGAGCATAGCGATTGAAGAGATGCAGCTTGGCCGCGTTTGCGCCACTCGCCATCTTTTCGAGAACCCTTAAATTGTCACGATCAAGCGCCAGGATCAGGTCGAAACGATCGAAGTCGGCAGCTACGATGCGGCGTGCGCGCTGGGCAGCAATATCGATGCCGTGGACAGCCGCAACAGCGATCGAGCGCGGGTCTGGCGGGTTGCCCTGATGCCATCCGCCGGTGCCGGCCGAGTCGATATCGAACTCTGCGGCGCGTCCGGCGTTTATTGCCATATGTCTGAAAATTCCTTCGGCGAGCGGCGAGCGACAGATGTTGCCCATGCAGACGAAGAGGATCTTGAAACGATGCATACGAACTTTCGACTGTTCAAACGAGGGCCACCGACATGAAATACGACAAACTTGAAGCGACGGCCATAGAAGAAAAGATGACCGGCCTTGACGGCTGGACGCTTGCGGGGGACGCGAAATCGATCACCAGAAGCTTCAAATTCGCCAACTTTCGCGAAGCCTTCGGTTTCATGACGGAAAGCGCGCTTGCGGCGGAAAAGTTCGATCATCATCCCGAATGGTTCAACGTCTACTCGAAGGTCGAGGTGACGCTGACCACCCATGATGCCGGCGGATTGACGGAGCAGGATTTTCGCATGGCGAAAGCGATGGACAAGGCTGCGGCCGGCCGTATCGGTTGATTGCTCGAGCCGCCGCTTCCATATGTGTGCCTCAAGGGTCCCACAGGATTTTCCAGCAATGCAAGATATCAAGTTCGGCGAGATTCTTCTTCCAGGCGATGACGATACCCGTCAAAGCCGGGAGAAGACCGTGCGCCGCAAGTTCTGGCCGGCACTTCGCAAGGCAATCCGCTACGTCCCGTTTGCGCGCGACATGGTTGCTGCCTTTTACTGCGCTCTCGATCCGCAAACGCCTGCGCGCGTGCGAGGCATCTTGCTGGCAGCGCTTGCCTATTTCGTGATGCCCTTCGATATCATTCCGGATTTCATGGCGGTCGTGGGCTACACGGATGACATAGCGGTGCTGACGGCAGCGTTTCGCATGGTCAGCGGGCATATCAACGAAAGTCACTACGATGCCGCCGACCGGGCGCTGGCGGATGAACTGGATGCCGGCAAGCCGGCCTAGCAGGTGAGCGCAGGCAGACGGCGACCTAGACTGCCTCAAGCCGTTTCTTAAGCTTGCCGAAAGCCAGCCTGATGCGCGACTTGACAGTCCCGAGCGGCAGGCCGGTGATGGCAGCGATCTCCGAGTGCGATTGTCCGAGGAAGAATGCGGCGCGCAGAAGCTCCTGCTGTTCGTGCGGCAACTCGGCCATTGCAGCGCGCACCTGTGCATCGCGGTCTTCGTATTCCATGACGACGTCGGCCGCCAATTCGCCGATTGGCTGCAATCCCGGATCATTATCGTCGAGCACACGAATTTTTGATCGACGCTGCATATCGATGCGGCGATTGCGGGCGATACGGAAAATCCAGGTCGACAGCGAAGAGCGTGCCGGGTCGTATAGCCCAGCCTTGTGCCAGAGGACGATCATCACCTCCTGGACAAGCTCCTCTGCCTCTCCATCGGCCATGCGCTGCCGCAAAAGCCAGGACTTCAGCCTTGGCGCGAAGTAGTCGTACAGATGGGAAAACGCCGTCTGGTCACGGCGCTCGGCAACGGCCCTGGCGAGGACAGCAAAGCGCTGTTTTTCCTTCGCATCCATTTCCCCTCCACCTGCCCCCCAGCTCTTGCAACTCGCAACCGTCGTCCGAATGGTTTATGAGGTACAGCGGATTTTATAAACGTCAAACTCTTGCCTGAATCTTTCTGTCTTAAATCGCTATAAAGGCTGGCGATCTCGCCAATCAGGTCCATCTATCTTCAGAAGTTTCGACAATCTTTCGATCATAGCTTGACTGAATTGGCACAGTTAAGAGGCAATCGCCCATCCCATTGACGGTTTGGTAACCGAAATTACGCCAAAATAAGGCGCCTCGTGAATACGCATCTCCCGACGAAATTCACGTCGGGCTCTGGATCGCAAGAAACCGGCAGGAAATCATGTTTGTAAAAAGCTCCGCAATCGCCCTCACGCTCGTTCTGGCCACCGCCGGCATCGCATCCGCTCAGAAAACCAAGCCAAAGGCCGCGCCTGCGGCTGCCGCCCAGACGCAATCTGCAGCGCCGACCCGCATCAAGCAGTTCGATGCCTGGGGTGCCTATTCCTACCAGTCGGGAACCGGCAAGGTGTGCTACGTCCTGTCGGTGCCGACGGCAAAGCTGCCGGCAACGGGCATCGACCACGGCGACAACTTCTTCATCGTCACCCAGCGCCCCGGCCAGAACATCTCCTACGAGCCCCAGGCGATGATGGGCTATGTGCTGAAGGAAAACTCCAAGGTCAACGTGACCATCGACAACAAGACCTTCGTCATGTTCACCAAGGACAAGGCTGCATGGGTCGAGAACGCCGCACAGGAGCCGGCTTTGGTCTCGGCCATGAAGACCGGCCACTCCCTGACCGTCACTGCAACGTCGAAGAAGGGTACGGGCACGTCCTACACCTACTCGCTGGCTGGCATTTCCGCCTCGCTGAAGCAGATCGAGAGCTGCAAGTAGGCTGGGCCGGTTTCCGCTTTTCGTGTGTGAAAAGCGCGGGCGCAAGATCATGGAGGCTGGCCTTTGGCCGGCCTCTGGCGTTTTGAGGGGGATGACGGGCGACGAAATTAGTGCTATTGCCGCCGCGAACTGCGGATGTGCCTGCGATACTGTCGCCCCTTCCGTCACCGAATTCAATTTCAATACCCTAGATCGCGCCTGCAGCTTCCTCGAAGCACGGCAGGCATCAACCTTTTGGATGATCCCATGTCCGTGATAGATGCCATGACCATTGCCAAGCCCGCTTCGGCGCCCGTCGTGCGCGGTGGCGAAGCTCTACCGAAGCCGTCTTTGATCGGCCTGACGCGCGAGGAGATGGGGCAGGCACTGCGCGAAAAGGGCGTTCCCGAAAAGCAGATCAAGATGCGCGTCAGCCAGTTGTGGAACTGGCTGTATGTGCGCGGCGTGTCTGATTTCGATGCCATGGTCAACGTCGCCAAGGACATGCGTGAAATGCTGAAGCAGCATTTTACCATCGCCCGCCCGGAGATCGTCGAGGAGCAGGTGTCCAACGACGGTACACGCAAATGGCTGATGCGTTTTCCGGCACGCGGTGCAGGACGACCTGTCGAGATCGAAACCGTCTATATCCCTGAGGAGGGCCGGGGGACGCTGTGCGTCTCCAGCCAGGTCGGCTGTACCCTGACCTGTTCCTTCTGCCACACCGGCACCCAGCGGCTGGTGCGCAACCTGACGGCCGAGGAAATCCTCTCGCAGTTGCTGCTGGCGCGTGACCGGCTCGGCGACTTCCCGGATCGCGATACGCCTGTGGGTACCGCCATGCCTGCCGAGGGCCGCAAGGTCTCGAACATGGTGATGATGGGCATGGGCGAGCCGCTCTATAATTTCGAGGCCGTGAAGACCGCTCTGCTGATCGCCTCCGACGGTGACGGCCTGTCGCTGTCGCGTCGTCGCATCACACTTTCGACCTCGGGCGTGGTGCCGGAAATCTTCCGTACCGGCGACGAAATCGGCGTCATGCTGGCGATATCGCTGCACGCTGTGCGCGACGATCTGCGCGACATCCTGGTGCCGATCAACAAGAAGTATCCGCTGAAGGACCTGATCGACGCCTGCCGCAAATATCCCGGCCTGTCGAATGCCCGCCGCATCACATTCGAATATGTGATGCTGAAGGACGTCAACGACAGTCTCGAAGATGCCAAGGGGCTTATCCAGCTGTTGAAGGGCGTGCCGGCAAAGATCAACCTGATCCCGTTCAATCCCTGGCCCGGCAGCAACTATCAGTGCTCGGACTGGGAGCAGATCGAGAAATTTGCCGATTTCATCAATGCGGCCGGCTATGCCTCGCCAATCCGTACGCCGCGCGGACGCGACATTCTCGCCGCCTGCGGCCAGCTGAAATCGGATTCGGAGCGCATGCGCAAGACCGACCGCCTCGCCTTCGAAGCCATGATGATCGCCAACCACGGCGAAGACTGACGGTCGACGGGCGAAGTCGTTTGCAACGAGCAGACGAAACTGACGGCCACCAATTTCGACGGGATTGCAATTGCGATCTTCGTGGTCGGTGCGCTCGGATGCGTTGATCTATATCACCCGCAGGGATGGCCGACCACGCGACGTACCTAGCGCGCGTGGGTAAACAGGATCTTCGCCGCGAAGATCGAGAAGACGCCGGCGAAGGTATAGTCCATGCCGCGCAAGACCTTCCTGTTGTTCTGCAGCCATGATGCCAGCCTGTCGGAGGCGAGCACGACCAGGGCGTTGACCGGCATGCCGACGGAAATGAACAGAAAACCGAAGAACAGCAGCTTCTGGGTGACGGCCGGATCGCCGGCAGTGACGAACTGCGGCAGGAAGGTCATGAAGAAGATGATGACCTTCGGGTTCAGGAGGTTGACCCAAAACCCGCTCGCCATGTTCGACAGCGGCGACACTTTCGGCTCTTCTACAGCATTGACGCTGAGTTTCGAGCCGAAGCGGATGGCCTGAACAGCGAGCCACAGGAGATAGGCCGCGCCGCCGGTCTTCAGGATGGTGAAGGCAACCGGAGAGGCCGTGATCAGGGCCGATATCCCAAATGCCACCAGCATCGTGTGGACGACGATTCCGAGGCTGGTCCCAAGCACGACAAACAGCGCAGGCGTCTTGCCCTGCGACAGGGCGCGGCTGATCGAAAGCGTCATGTCCGGGCCTGGCGTCGCGGCCAGAAGAAGGCTTGCGGCGACAAAGGCGAGCGCCGTCGCAAAGCTTGGCAGGAAGTCCATGGCAGGCTCCTCGGATCATAGGTTTCCAGGATGCCTACCTTGTTTAGCGGCGATTGCCAATCAGCCCTTGCCGGCGACAAAGGCCTTGAATGCGTCATCGTACCCCCCGTGCCAGCGCGACAGCGGAGGCCTGTTTTCGACGATATCGCCAGCGGCCCAGAGAATTCGCTTTTCATCCAGTGAACGGGGCACATCGTTGTCGGGGCAGAGGATGTAGAAATCGTCGCGCTCAAGACTTTTCATCATGAAATCGACGGTCTGCTCCGGCGTCCAGGCGGCGGCGGGCTTCTCCGTGCGGTCGCCCTTTGTGAGAGGTGTGTAGACAAAGCCCGGTATCAGCAGGTGGGCGGTGATCCGGCAACCTTCCGTGTTGCGGAGTTCATGCTGCAGCGCCTCGGTGAAAGCCTTCACACCGGCTTTGGAGACATTGTAGGCAGGGTTTCCCGGCGGCGTGGTGATGCCCTGCTTGGAGCCGGTGTTGATGATCATGCCAGGTTCGCCATGGCCGATCATGTGCTGTCCGAACGTGCGCGTGCCGTTGATGACGCCCATCAGGTTGACGCCGAGGATGTTGTCCCAGCCGGCCTGCGGGCTGAAGATCGATGTCTCCGGGCCGATGCCGGCATTGTTCATCAGTACATGGACGCGGCCGAAGCGCTGGATGACGGTGCGCTCCAGGGCGTCCAGCGATTCCTTGTCACTGACATCGGTCTCGATGGCCATGACATGTTCGTCGCTACCATTGGAAAGGGCGATGATCTCTTCCTTTGCCTTTGCCAACCGGTCGCCACCGAGGTCTGCCAAGACGACGCTCATGCCGCGCGCAGCAAAGTTTTTGGCAGCGGAAAAGCCGATGCCGGAAGCGCCGCCGGTGATGACGGCGACGTTGGAACTTTTGAAGACGTCCTCGATATTTGCCATGGTCTGCCTACCCTCTCCAGCCCTTGTTATGATGTTGCGAGATATGGTAATTTGCCCAGCCAAGTCAAACGACGGAGGACGCCATGTCTAAACTCAAGTCTGTCACGCTGGATGAACAGATGGAGGATTTCGTCGACGAACAGGTGAACCATGGCCACTTTGCTTCCCCAAGCGCTGTCATCGACGCCGGGTTGAGACTTCTACGCAAGCAAGCAGAAATCAATGCCATCCGTGCTGCCATCATCGAAGGGGAGCAATCGGGCCAGGCCGAGCCATTCGACACCGGGGAATTTCTGAGCGAAATGCATCGTAAACATGTCCGATAGGCGACGCCAATTTCGGCTTCTGCCGAAGGCACGCCGGGATCTGGACGGAATTTTCAGATACACGCTCGAAAATGGTCGCTTCAGCAAGCCAATGACTACTAAAGGCGGCTGACGTCATGCTTTCCGGAACTGGCGCGTGGCGCCAGGCAGGGCCGCAATATCGACCACATAATCACCGGCTATTTCATTCTTCCGTTCGAATCGCATTTCATCGTTTACAAAGCCGATGCGCGCGCGGTCACAATCATTCGTATCCTGCATCAACGTATGAATATTACTGCGCATCTGCGCTGAATGCAGGCTTCAGTTTTTCTTGCGCATGGCGCGAATCTCGATAAAAGTGCCGCGACATCAAGATTTGCGGCGTCCGGCGCCGCGCGCATAAAAACGGACCTCATCATCATGGTATCGCACAAAGACGTGAAAAAAGTCGTTCTCGCTTATTCCGGCGGTCTCGACACCTCGATCATCCTGAAATGGCTGCAGACGGAACTCGGCGCCGAAGTCGTCACCTTCACTGCCGATCTCGGCCAGGGCGAAGAGCTCGAGCCGGCCCGCAAGAAGGCCGAGATGATGGGCATCAAGGAAATCTACATCGAGGATGTCCGCGAAGAGTTCGTCCGCGATTTCGTTTTCCCGATGTTCCGCGCCAATGCCGTCTATGAAGGCGTCTACCTGCTCGGCACGTCGATTGCCCGGCCGCTGATCTCCAAGCACCTGATCGAGATCGCCCGCAAGACCGGCGCCGATGCCATTGCCCATGGCGCGACCGGCAAGGGCAACGACCAGGTTCGTTTCGAACTCGCGGCCTATGCGCTGAACCCCGATATCAAGATCATCGCTCCCTGGCGCGACTGGAACTTCAAGTCCCGCACCGATCTCCTGGCCTTTGCCGAAGCGCACCAGATCCCGGTTGCCAAGGACAAGAAGGGCGAAGCGCCGTTCTCTGTCGATGCCAACCTGCTGCACTCGTCCTCCGAGGGCAAGGTTCTGGAAGACCCGTCGCAGGAAGCGCCGGAATATGTGCATATGCGCACCATTTCTCCGGAATCCGCTCCTGACAAGGCGACCATCATCAAGGTCGGCTTCGAGCGTGGCGATGCGGTGTCGGTCAACGGCGTCCGGATGAGCCCGGCGACGCTGCTGGCGACCCTCAACGACTACGGCCGGGACAACGGCATCGGCCGTCTCGACCTCGTCGAGAACCGTTTCGTCGGCATGAAGTCGCGCGGCGTCTATGAGACACCCGGTGGCACGATCCTTCTCACTGCCCACCGGACGATGGAATCGATCACGCTCGATCGCGGTGCTGCGCATCTGAAGGACGAACTGATGCCGCGCTATGCGGAGCTCATCTATTTCGGGTTCTGGTATTCGCCGGAGCGCGAGATGCTGCAGGCGGCGATCGACAAGAGCCAGGAGCATGTCGAGGGCGAAGTGACGCTGAAGCTCTACAAGGGCAATGTCATGGTTATCGGCCGCGAGAGCCCGAAGTCGCTGTATTCCGACAAGCTGGTCACCTTCGAGGACGACCAGGGCGCCTACGACCAGAAGGATGCAGCAGGCTTCATCAAGCTCAATGCCCTTCGCCTGCGCACGCTCGGCAAGCGCAACCTGTCGAACTGAGCCATTGAGCCCAGCCTGAGCAGGGCCTGTCACCGCAGATGGTGGCGGGTCTCTTTTTCGGGAAAAGTCAGCCGTCTGTGATCGGGGCGTTTTCGATTGCGGGTTGTTCGACTTTCTGGAGGTTGAGCCGGAAGCTTTTGAGAGCCTTGCTCACGTCGCACAAAGCCTGCTCGTCCAGCCCCATCGTTGCTTCCTGCTGGACGGCAGCGATTTCGATGCTGATGGCGCGGATCATGTCTTCCGCAGCGTCCGACAGGAGTATCCGCTTTGCACGGCGGTCCAGGGGGTCGGGCTGGCGTTCGATCAGCCCGCGGGCCTGCAGACGGTCGAGGAAAGCGCTCACCGTCATCGGCTCCAGCCCCATGCGTATGGCGATGTCGAGCTGCCGGCTGCCGTTGACCGCAGCAATCTGAACAAGGGTTCTTGCCTCGCCGGCGGTGATGCCGAGCCCGGCCGACGAGATGCGTTTCTCGAAAGCCATTCGCATCAGCCGGGCGCAATCGGCGACGAGAAATGCGAGCGTATCCGTATCTATTGTGATGCTCATTGCGTTTCTCGGCTCTTTATCGCGGTTCTCTCTGGTTTTCCTTAATCACTCTATTGCGCGAACACAATTGAATCTTTGCCGGCGACAAGGGCGCCTTGACGCCCGCAGTGCCGGCGTTAAGCTGGCTGCAAATCAAGCGGAAACCGTGCCATGACCTCCTCCCTGATTGCCGGCACTTTCCTCGCCGCACTGTTTTACGTGCTCATTCCCGGTCCGGCTTTTCTGGCGCTGCTGGGAATAGGTGCTGGCCAGGGGCGAAGGGCGGGGGCGCTTTTCATGTGCGGCCATCTGTTCGGCGATCTCATGTGGTCTGCCCTGGCCCTGACCGCAATCATCGGTGCGCGGACCATCGGCAGCCTCGTATTCGATCTGCTTGGCTTGTTCTGTGGCCTCTATCTCGCCTGGATCGGCTGGCACGCGGTAACTGCCAAGCCCCGGGTCGACGGTGCGGCGATGATCGCAGTCGAGCGCCCTTTTCGACGCGGCCTTATCTTCGGCGCCACCAATCCAAAGGGATATCCGGTGGCGCTCGCGACCTTCACGGCGCTTGTCGCCGGTTCGGCCAGTGCCTTGCAGTTCAGCGAGCTTCCGTTGCTGCTAGGCGTTGCCTTTGCCGGGTTCGTGGCCGCCGATATCATTCTGATCGGTATCATCGGTGCCGGCGCCGTGCGGCGGCTCTATCGGTCCCACGAACGCGTCATCGTGCGCTTCTCCGGGGTTTTGTTCATGGGTTTTGCTGCGCAGGCGCTCTGGCATTCCGCGCCGGGGCTGCTCGGGTGGCGCAGGGCCTGATACCTCTCCAACATGTCGCCACCGCACCGTTTTGCTGACAGGCTGCGATCACCATACCATTGCCGGTCCGGCGTTCTTATATGCCCGTGACCAATCTGATGCCGAAAGGATGTCCCATGTCATCGCAACTCTCCGTCAATCCCGCCCTCGTCGAATGGACAGGGCATGAGGGACTGCCGCACTTCGACCGCGTCCATGACGCCGACTTTGGGCCAGCCTTTGATGCTGCCATGGAACTGCACGACGGCGAGATCGACCAGATTGCCAACAATCCGGAGCCACCGACTTTCGCCAACACGATCGTCGCCCTGGAGATCGTCGGCGACGAGTTGTCGCGCGTCTCGTCGCTGTTCTGGAGCAAGGCCGGTGCCCATACCAACGACGTGATCCAGGGCCTGGAGCGCGAGATCGCGCCCAAGATGTCGCGCCACTATTCGAAGATCGGCATGAACGCCGCGCTGTTTGCCCGGATCGACGCGCTCTGGGAAATGCGAGATACGCTCGGCCTGACGCTCGAGGAAAGCCGCGTGCTTGAGCGCCATTGGAAAGGTTTCGTGCGCTCTGGCGCAAAGCTTGCAAAACCGGAGCAGGAGCGGCTTGCTGCAATCAACGAGACGCTGGCAGGCCTGGGCGCAAGTTTCGGCCAGAACGTGCTGGCCGACGAGAAGGGCTGGGCGCTGGTGCTGTCCGACGCGGCCGATCTTGCCGGCCTGCCGGGGTTTGTCACCGAGGCCATGGCGGCAGCTGCAACTGAGCGTGGCGATACAGGCAAGTATGCGGTGACGCTGTCGCGTTCGATCATAGAGCCGTTCCTGACTTTTTCCGAGCGTCGCGACCTGCGCGAGCAGGCGTTTGAGGCCTGGGTGGCGCGCGGCCGCAACGGCGGGGAGACGGACAATCGCGACATCATCCGCCAGACGCTGGCGCTGCGTTTCGAAAAGGCAAAGTTGCTCGGCTATGGCAATTATGCCGAACTGAAGCTCGACAACACCATGGCCAAGACGCCCGAGGCGGTGAACCATCTGCTGACCACGGTCTGGGCCAAGGCTGTCGCCAGGGCGCGGGAAGAAGAGACGGATATTGCCGCCTTGATCAAGGCAGGCGGCGGCAACCACGATGTCATGCCCTGGGACTGGCGCTTCTATTCGGAAAAGATCCGCACGGAGCGGTTTGATTTTTCCGAGGCCGAACTGAAGCCCTACCTGCAGCTCGACAAGATCATCGCAGCCTGCTTCGACGTTGCCGGCCGCCTCTTCGGCCTTCATGCCGTCGAGATCCACGATGCGCCCGCCTATCATCCGGATGTCCGCGTCTTTGAAATCCGCGACCGTTCCAACAAGCTCATCGCGATGTTCCTCGGCGACTATTTTGCCCGGCCGTCGAAGCGTTCCGGCGCCTGGATGAGTGCCTTCCAGTCTCAGCACAAGCTGCCGTTGAAGAACGGCGCTTTGGGCGAGCGGCCGATCATCTACAATGTCTGCAATTTCGCCAAGCCGGCCGAGGGCAAGCCGGCGCTGTTGTCGATGGGGGATGCCTACACGCTGTTCCACGAGTTCGGCCATGCGCTGCACGGAATGCTCTCCGATGTCACCTACCCGTCGGTTGCCGGCACAGGCGTATCGCGCGATTTCGTCGAATTGCCGTCACAACTCTACGAGCACTGGCTGACGGTGCCCGATATCCTGAAGACCTATGCCGTGCACTACCAGACCGGCGAGCCGATGCCGCAGGCGCTGCTCGACAAGGTTCTGGCCGCCCGGACTTTCAACTCCGGATTCAATACCGTCGAGTTCACATCGTCGGCGCTCGTCGACATGGCATTCCATACGCGTGGGCCGGTCGAGGATCCGATGGCGGAACAGGCGGAGATTCTGGCCACGCTCGGCATGCCGAAATCGATGGTGATGCGGCACGCCAGCCCGCATTTCCAGCATGTCTTTGCCGGGGACGGATATTCGGCCGGCTACTATTCCTACATGTGGTCCGAGGTGCTCGATGCCGACGCCTTCGCAGCCTTCACGGAAACGGGCGACGCCTTCAATCCCGAGATGGCCGAGAAGCTGAAGGCTCACATCTATTCGGTCGGCGGCTCCATCGACCCGGAAGATGCTTACCGGGCGTTCCGCGGCAAATTGCCGAGCCCGGATGCCATGCTGGCGCAAAAAGGCTTGGCCGCATAAGGCTTTGTGCCGGCGGCTGATCAATTGAACAGCATACCCTGTCCCAGCCATGCGATTGCGCCGGGGCAGGGAAGACGCTGCTTTGTCGCGCCCCCCCTTTCGCAAATGCGAAAAACAGGCTATGAGCGCCTCAACCGAAGATAAGGGCCGCGCTATTGGCTGCCCGCAAACCCTCCGAGTAGCCCATATGTCTATGCGAAATATCGCGATCATCGCGCACGTTGACCACGGCAAGACGACGCTTGTCGACGAACTCCTGAAGCAGTCCGGTTCGTTCCGCGACAACCAGCGCACCGTTGAGCGCATGATGGATTCGAACGAACTCGAAAAGGAACGTGGCATCACGATCCTGGCCAAGGCGACGTCGGTCGTCTGGAGAGATGTTCGCATCAACATCGTCGACACCCCCGGCCACGCCGACTTCGGCGGCGAAGTCGAGCGTATCCTTTCGATGGTGGATGGCGCTATCGTGCTGGTCGATGCTGCCGAAGGCCCGATGCCGCAGACCAAGTTCGTGGTCGGCAAGGCGCTGAAGGTCGGCCTTCGCCCGATCGTCGCGATCAACAAGATCGACCGTCCGGACGCGCGTCACGAAGAAGTCGTCAACGAAGTCTTCGACCTCTTTGCTGCCCTCGACGCCACCGACGAACAGCTCGACTTCCCGATCCTCTACGGTTCCGGCCGTGCTGGCTGGATGAACACGGCTCCTGAAGGCCCGATGGACCAGGGCCTTGGCCCGTTGCTCGACCTCGTGCTCAAGCATGTTCCAGAGCCGACTGTCGGCGAAGGCCCGTTCCGCATGATCGGCACGCTGCTCGAAGCCAACCCGTTCCTCGGCCGTATCATCACCGGTCGCATTCATTCCGGTTCGATCAAGTCGAACCAGCCTGTCAAGGTCATGGGCGTTGATGGCAAGACCATCGAAACCGGCCGTATCTCGAAGATCCTCGCGTTCCGCGGCATCGAGCGCCAGCCGATCGAGGAAGCCTTCGCAGGTGACATCATCGCCATTGCCGGCCTTTCCAAGGGCACGGTTGCCGATACCTTTTGCGATCCTGCTGTTACCGAGCCGCTGCACGCCCAGCCGATCGATCCGCCGACCGTCACCATGTCCTTCATCGTCAACGACAGCCCGCTGGCTGGCACCGAAGGCGACAAGGTTACCTCGCGCGTCATTCGCGACCGCCTGATGAAGGAAGCCGAAGGCAACGTTGCGCTGAAGGTCGAAGAGTCGGAAGCCAAGGATTCGTTCTACGTATCCGGCCGCGGCGAATTGCAGCTTGCCGTTCTGATCGAAACCATGCGCCGCGAAGGCTTCGAACTGGCTGTGTCGCGTCCTCGCGTCGTCATGCATGACGACGAGAACGGCAACAAGCTGGAGCCGATCGAAGAAGTCGTCATCGACGTCGACGAAGAGCATTCCGGTATCGTTGTCCAGAAGATGTCCGAGCGCAAGGCCGAGATGGTCGAGCTTCGTCCGTCGGGCGGCAATCGTCTGCGTCTGGTATTCTACGCGCCAACACGCGGCCTGATCGGCTACCAGTCGGAGCTTTTGACCGACACGCGCGGCACGGCGATCATGAACCGCCTGTTTCATAGCTACCAGCCTTTCAAGGGCGAAATCGGCGGCCGCAGCAACGGCGTCCTGTTGTCCAACCAGTCCGGGGAAGCCGTGGCCTACGCCATGTTCAACCTTGAAGATCGCGGCCCGATGATCATCGAGCCAGGTGAAAAGGTCTATGCCGGCATGATCATCGGCATCCACACGCGTGACAACGACCTCGAAGTCAACGTGCTGAAGGGCAAGCAGCTGACCAACATCCGGTCTGCCGGCAAGGACGAAGCTGTCCGCCTGACGCCGCCGATCCGTATGACGCTCGACCGGGCGCTCTCCTGGATCCAGGACGACGAACTCATGGAAGTCACGCCGAAGTCCATTCGTCTGCGCAAGACCTATCTGGACCCGAACGATCGCAAGCGTTTCGGCAAGAAGAGCGCGTAAGGCTTTTCGACACCCAGAAGACCTCAAACCCCGGTGCTTGCATCGGGGTTTTTTATTTACATGTTCGATTTTTGGCCTCTTGTGACATCCGTTAAAAAAGAGTTAACGTTTCGCGCTAGTCCACACATAAAGCCTGTGGGCAAATGGTTTCCGGCAATATTGCTGGATGGTTAATTTGCGGTTGCCGGGCCAAAGTAGGCGTTATGAAAACGTTATCGATTGATGTCCGGCGGGCTGAACCGCACGATGCCCGAGCCATTTCGGAGACGCATCGGCTGTCCTGGCAGTATGCCTACACCGGCATCATTCCACACCGTGCACTGTCGCAGATGATCGAGCGGCGCGGCGAAGCCTGGTGGCGCCGGGCGACGCGCGGACCGGCGACCCTGCTCGTTCTCGACGTTGCCGGCACCGTTGCAGGCTATGCGACACTTGGCCTCAACCGGGCGCGCGCGCTGCCGCAGGAAGGCGAGATCTACGAGCTTTATCTCCGTCCGGAATATCAAGGGATCGGCCTCGGCCGTCTGCTGTTCGGCGAGGCACGGCGGCTGCTGAAGTCGCTCGGCTGCAAGGGCATGGTTGTCTGGTGCCTGGAAGACAACGAGAATGCCGAGCGTTTCTATCGCAGCCACGGCGGGCTCGATTTCTGCGAGGGGCTGGAGACCTTTGGCGGCGAGCAGGTGAAGAAGATCGGCTTTGTCTGGCCGTAAGACCGGCTGGCGATCACGGCGGTCGGGCATAATGCGGCGGCCGTCGTAATTTCGCCGCCAATTCATTTGTAGGTGTCGCGGTTTTTGGCCTTGGCGCAAAGCAGGCCATGCTTTCGAAGCGCTGTTGCCTTACCGGTTATTTCCGATTAAGTGGCTGGCAGCTATCATAGTTTAGGGGACTCCCATGCGCATCGACGCAATTTCCATTGGTAAAAATCCACCTGAAGACGTCAACGTCATCGTCGAAGTGCCGGTCGGCGGCGACCCGATCAAGTACGAAATGGACAAGGAAGCCGGCACGCTCGTCGTCGACCGTTTCCTCTACACGCCGATGACTTATCCAGGCAATTACGGCTTCGTGCCGCACACGCTGTCGGAAGACGGCGACCCGATCGACGTGCTGATCGCCAGCACCCGGCCGCTCGTTCCCGGCTGCGTCATCAACGTTCGCCCTATCGGCGTGCTGATGATGGAAGACAACTCCGGCAAGGACGAGAAGATCATTGCCGTCCCGTCGCCGAAGCTGACGCTGCGCTACGAGAAGGTCAAGGAATACACCGACCTGCCTGATATCACCATCAAGCAGATCGAGCATTTCTTCCAGCATTACAAGGATCTGGAGCCAGGCAAGTGGGTGAAGATCTATGGCTGGAAGGGTGCCAAGGAAGCTGGCGAATTGATCCTCGAAGCCATCGCTCGCCACAATGCGGCCGAGAAGAAGGCCTGATCAGGCTTCTACGACAGTATCGAGAGCCTTGCATATTTCCTCCGGGTCGCCATCGATCCGGAGGATTTTTTTGCGCGCTGTGTCGCCGGAAGTGACGCTGATCGAGGATTTCGGCAGGCCGAGCCTTTTCGCCAGCAAGGCGATCAGCGCCTTGTTGGCCTTGCCCTTTTCGGGCACATCGCTGACGCGCACCTTGATATGGACATCGCCATCGGCGCCGGTCTCGATACCGTCTATCTCATCGCGGCCGCCATTCGGCGTCAGCCGGACGGACAATCGGACATGGTCTGCAAGCTTGCGCCAGGCGCTGCTCACATCGTCAGTTGAAGGAGGGCCGGGTAGACGGTGTTATGCAGGACCGCCTGAATGAAGAAGATGATCAGCAACACGACAATCGGCGAAATGTCGATGCCGCCGAGGTTCGGCAAGATGCGCCGGAGGGGATTGAGAACCGGCTCGGTGACATTGTAGAGGAAACGGCCAACCGAGTTCACGAACTGGTTGCTCGAATTGATCACGTTGAAGGCGTAGAGCCATGAGAAGATGGCGCTGGCTATCAGGATGTAGACGTAAAGCTGCAAGACGATATCAATGACTTGAAAGAGCGCCAGAAGTATTCCGGACATGTACGTCTCCATTTCGCGATTGACAGACATGTAGACATTGGCGAAGGCGCGAGCAAGTGGTATGCCCGCCGGCACGATGAATCATGTTTAACGGCCGTGGGGGATCTACGGCGGTCGCTAACGGAAAGCCGTTCATGTCGCTTATCTCGTCTGCGGATCGCTTCGCCGCATTCCGCCATGTTTCCTACACACGTTTCTTCTTTGCCCGTTTTCTCGTTTCCTTCGCCGCGCAGATCATCAGTGTCTCCGTCGGCTGGCAGATGTACGACCAGACGGGCAGCGCCATCTACCTGGGCCTTATCGGCCTCGTGCAGTTCCTGCCGTCGCTGCTTCTGACGCTGGTCACCGGTTCGGTCGCGGATCGCTACAGCCGCCGCCACATCGTGGCAATCTGCACGCTGGTCGGTGCGCTCTGTGCCGTGGCGCTGTGGGTGATGACGTCGACGGGATCATTCGCGCCGTTGCCGGTCTTCGGCATTCTCACCATCATGGGCATCGAACGCGCCTTCCTTGGCCCGGCCACACAGTCGCTGGCGCCCAATCTCGTCCCGCCAGAAGACCTGTCGAATGCCGTCGCCTGGAATTCGTCCTCGTGGCAGACTGCTGCAATCGTTGGTCCTGTTGCCGGTGGTCTGCTCTACGGTCTTGGGCCAAGCTTTGCCTATGCGGTGGCCGCGGTATTCTCCATTCTCGGGGCCATCCTGATCCAGATGATTGCCAAGCCCGTCCAGCGGAGCACGGGAATGGCAACCAACTGGAGCACCATCCTCGCCGGATATCGCTTCATATGGTCTGAGAAGGTCGTCCTCGGTGCAATTTCGCTCGACTTGTTCGCAGTGCTGCTCGGCGGCGCCGTGGCGCTGATGCCGATCTTTGCCCGCGATATCTTGACACTCGGACCTTGGGGCCTTGGGCTGTTGCGGGCAGCACCGGGTGTCGGCGCTATCGCCACGGCGGTGCTGCTGGCTACCTATCCGCTACGCCATCGGGCAGGCGTCTACATGTTTGCCGGCGTGGCGATGTTCGGTGTGGGTACGCTGATTTTCGGCCTGTCCAGCACGCCCTGGCTGTCGATCGTCGCCCTGATGATCATGGGCGCTTCAGACATGATCTCGGTCTATGTGCGGGAAACCCTGATTGCCCTGTGGACGCCGGATCATGTTCGAGGCCGGGTCAATGCCGTCAACATGGTCTTTGTCGGTGCCTCGAACGAGCTCGGCGAATTCCGTGCGGGGACGATGGCCTCCGTATTCGGGGCGGTGCCGGCGGTCGTGATCGGCGGTGTCGGCACCTTGGCAGTGGCTATCATCTGGGCGATAGGCTTTCCGCAGCTGCGCAAGATCGACGCGCTGGATGCCCCGGATGAAAACGCCGCAGGGTCAGCCTGATCGGTTCAGGCCGCGACCGCGACCTGCGTCTCGAAGACGATATCGAGAAATTCCGACAGCCACTGCCTGAGCGCACCGTCGAAAAGCATACGGCCCTCCAGATGATCTCGACCCTGCTGGGCGTTGGGCAGTGCGAAGCGATGGGCACCATGGACGACCCATCGCTGCATCATGGCACGGGTCAGTTCGGCGTGAAATTGCAGGCCCCAGGCGTTGTCGCCATAGCGGAATGCCTGGTTGGGGTAGGTATCGCCCTTGGCCAGGAGCTCCGCTCCAGCGGGCAGATCGAAGCCTTCGCGGTGAAAGTGGTAGACCATAGGCGGCCAGCGCATCAGCTGACGTCCGCGCTCGGTCGGATGCAGCGGATACCAGCCGATTTCGGCTTTTTCATCCGGCCGGGCCTGTACCTTGCCGCCGAGCTGGCGCACCAGCATCTGGGCACCGAGACAGATGCCGAGGAACGGGCGGTTCTCCCGCAGCGGAACATCCAGCCAGTTGATCTCGGAGCGTACGAAGGGATCGGGGTCGTTGGCACTCATCGGCCCGCCGAAGACGACCGCGCCGCCGTGCGCCTCAAGGGTTTCCGGCAGGGGGTCGCCGAGGACGGGACGTCGAATATCGAGGTCGTAGCCCTTCTGCAGCAGCATCTGCCCGACGCGGCCGGCGCTGGAGCGCTCCTGGTGCAGCACGATCAGGATCGGCCGCCGGTGACGGCTGTTGGCCGCCTCAATCCGCATCGTCAGCCTCCACGGCGAGGCCCGGCACCCGTGCCGCTGCCTCCTGCCGCTTCATGATGCGCTCGCGGCCGGACACGCCCAGCAACTCGGCGATGCGCCAGATGGCATCGTCTTCCATCTCGCTGCGCTCGCCATCGGCATAGACGATATCCCAGAGGATGCCGATCAGTTCGATACGCTGGTCGCTGTCAAGATGGCGCTTGAGATCCGAGGTGAAGCGGAAATAGTCGACGGCCTCGTTCTCGGCCTCGGTGCCTGCCGCGATCAGCGCATCCAGCTCGCGGCCGTCGAGGCCGTACTGGTCCTTGAGCAACCGGCGCAGCGCCTTCTTCTCGCTGGCCTCGACCTTGCCGTCGGCCTCCATCACCTGGATGCAGAGCGCTGCCACCGAGATCCGGGGATCGTCGGGCGCAAGGCCGGGTTTCGAATGATCTGTCGTCAGACTTTGAAAGAATTCCTGGAAGCGTTCAAACATGCGGTTTCATTCTTAAAAAAGCTTCAGCCGGGTCTTGGGCTCCGGATCTGCCTTTGTGGTGCGGACACCCGGATCGTCCGGGGCGCCGCCAAAGAAGGGGCGGGGCTCGGGCTTTTTCGGGCTTTCGGGTTTTGTCACGGTGACCAGCGCCGTCGACGGCTGCGTTCTGGCCGGCATGGGCTTGGCTGGCGGTGAACTGGCTGGCAATGGTCCTGGTGGCATGGGCTTGGCTGCTGCAGGTGCGTCCTGAGCAGATTGCGCGGAAACTGGAGCAGGCGTCTGACGTAGATCTGCCAGTGGCGGCAGGTTGCGGAGCGCTGTCTCGAAAGACGCGACGGTGCCTTCCTCGACCGGGCCTTCAAGCTGGCTGAAAGGCGACCGCCATTCGAAGGCATCGAGCTTGCCCGAGATCGGAGAAACCGGGAGCCACTTGTCGGACACGAAACCATCGGCCATCCAGGCCGGGTCGCGCGGTGCGCGCAAGGCCTGGGCGAGCCAGTGGCGGGTGCGTCCCTGGTCGCGTGTCTCGGCGTCCTCTATGTCGGCGAGCAGCATGAAGGCGCCCTCGCGGGGCTGCATGCGGGCGGCTGCTTCCGCCTTGCTGCGGGCGACGGCAAAATTGCCTGCATCGAGCGCTGCCTGCGCCGTGATCAGCAATGCTTCCACATTGTTGGGTCGCAGCGCTTCCAGCTTCTCGGCGCGTTTCAGGCGGTCCAGCACGCTGTCTCCGCTGCGGGCGCGAACGTAGGCACGGCCGATTTCGGGATGGGGAGAAACCTTCCAGGCATCCTCCAGCACCGCTGCTGCCTTGCGGATCTTGTCTTCGCGAAACAGCGCCTTGGCGGCAATCAGGGCGGCAGGCACGAGATTGTCGGACAGCTTCAGGGCGGCCAGCGCGTCGTCGCGCGCACCGGTCGGGTTCGCGTCGAGCCGGTCGGTGGCGCGTGCCGTCAGAAGCACGGCGCGCAGGCGGTTCGCCTCATCCTTGCCAATGACCCTTGCGACCTTCTGCTGGTCGAGAAGACGGATAGCGTCGTCCCAGCGGCCGGCGCGGCTGCGATATTCGAGCGTCGCCTGCGCCGCCCAAGGCAGATAGGGTGCCTTGTCTGCAGCCTGTTCGGCATATTGCCGGGCAGCCTCATCGGCACCGAGGCGCTTGGCTTCGAGATAGAGGCCACGGAGGCCGAGTTCCCGGGTCTCCGGATCTTTGGCCATCAGCTCGAACTTGGCGCGCGCCTCGTCGTGGTTGCCTTCGATCAGCGCTGCCTGCGCCTCCAGAAGACTGATCAGCGGTTCCTGGTCGGCGCGGATCAGGCCACGCGAACGAGCAGCCATCTTGCGGGCCAGCAGCGCATTGCCGGCGCCAGCGGCAATCAGCCCGGTCGACAATGCCTGATAGCCGCGGTCACGTTTGCGGGCACGAAAATAGCGGCTGACGGCATGGGGCGAGGTCCAGATCATCCGCAGCAGCGACCAGACGATCATGACAGCGGCGACGATAGCGATCAGAAGGCTGGCCGCGACTATCAGCTTGGTCTGATATAGCTCGCCACCCCACATCAGCGACAGGTCGCCCGGACGGTCGGCCAGCCAGGAGAAGCCGTAGCCGAGTGCAAGGATCAGGACGATAAAGACAAGCAGTCTGACGATCATGTTCTTACCTCAGCTCTGCTTGCCGGCGCCGGCAATCGCCTTCGACAGGGTTTCACCGACGAGATCCTCGACCTTGATCCTGGCTTCGATCGACTGTTTGAACGCCGCCGATGCCATCTTGCCGGTTTCCGGGAGACTATTCCACTCACTGACAGCGCCCGGCAGGTCGCCGTTGCGGATCTTGTCCTCGAAGCGGGCGGCAATGGCGTCGACTCCGTCACCCTTGATATTGCCGACGGGGCGAACGGTCACCAGCGACTTGGCGCTTTCCATCAGGCGGTCGCTCCAGCCCTGGGTTTCAGCCGGCTTTTCTGTCGCACCGATGATGGTGGTGGCAACATCCGGGACCTGGCGGATCAGTTCCGCGCGCGATGGCACGCCGGTTTCGGCAAACTTGCCCAGGGTTTCCACTGTCGGGTCGTTAGGAGAGACGCCGGCAAAGGTGTCGAGTTCGGCGCGGAAAGGCCCGCCGCGATCGATCGCCGCCTTGAGGCCGGCAGCAGCGATCGCCTGGGCAACGGCGACATCCTTGCCCGGGTCGTTCAGCTTTTTCTCAGCATCGTCCAGCCGCTTGCTGATGTCGGCGCCGGTCGTTGCCTGAGTCTGCGTGGTCTGCGTCATGCTGGCTTTCAGCTGGTCGACTTCGGCCGTCAGATCGGAAATTTTCTGGGCGGAGGCGGTGTCGACGGCGCCGTTGGCGGTCGCCGCCTGCGGGTTGTTCTTCATGGCTGTCTCGAGCGCGCCAATGCGTGCTTCCAGCGCGGCATCCGGCGTTGCTGCGGGAGAGGTGGCCAGATTGGCGACGCTCTGCTTCAGCCCGTCGATCTCAGCGTCCAGCGACGTGAATTGCTGCTTATCGTTTCCGGAAGCGGCGGGCAGGACGCCTGCATATTGCAGCGCTCCGGCACCGATCAGCGCGATCAGACCGCCGACGATACCGGCTGCAATCAGGCCCGTGGTGCTGTTGGCGGGTGCCGTGGCTGTCGGGGCCGGTGGCTCTGTCGGCGTTGGTCCGGCGGGCTCGTATGCCTGTTCCGGTTCCGGCTCGGGCTGCGGCTTGATATCCACTGTGTCCGTGGCGGAGGTGCCGATTTCGTCCTTGTGACTTTCGATCTCGGCTTCGCGGCGGTCAGCCTCGTTGGCTTCCAGATCGATCGTTACGGGCTCTTCGTCGGGCTTCGTATGATGCGGCGGATTACCGGGGATCATGGCGTCCTCATGTGATGCACTGCGAAGAAGGTAGACAGTGAAGCGGTTTATGGAAAGAGCTTAGATCAAATTAGCGCTCGGATCGGGATCGAGAAGGCCGAGCATGCTGTCTTCCTCCGGGATCTCCGCTATTTCGACCGCTGATCGCAACGGGTAGGGGACGATTGTGGCAATCGTCGCGCTCAGGCAAAGAAGCCGCGTCTTTTTCAGCTGCTGCAGATGCCTGGATAATGCATCGAGGCCGAAAAAACGTCTGGCGGTGTGGCTGGAGTAGAAGAGCACTGCATCGACGGGAACGTCGCTGAAAAGGCGCTGCAGCAGTGTTTCAGGCGGCTCAACCGGCTCCATGCGGTAGCATTCGATGCAGTCGAACGGGACGCCGTGCAGGGAGAGCTGCTTTTCGAAGCCTGACGCGCGGGGGGAGCCTGCGAGATAGGTCAGCGGACGATCACCCAGTAAGGATTTCTTGCTGGCCACGAGATCGGCAAGTTCGGCGCCATCGCCACGGGAATGGTGGACAGTGGTGAAACCGGCTGCGACTGCCTTTTCGGCGGTTGCCTTGCCGACGGCAAAGAGCGGTCGTCCGAAATGTGCGGAGAGTGCCGGGCCGATGGCTTGCAATGCACGGAGCGCCTCTGCGCTGGTGACGGCAATGGCGCCATTTGCGTTGTCCAGTGCCGCCGATGCGGCCTTGGGATCGTGGACTGCTGCCGTCAGCGGAAGAAGGAGCGCCTCATGGCCGCGTGCTTCGAGCTTTTTCGCGGTGCGCTCGCCCGATGCTGCGGGACGGGTGACGAGCACGCGCATCTGTCAGCTCCAGCTGTTGAAAAAGGTCGGACCGGCCTTGTCGCGCACCGCCTCGCCGGCGGCAGCGCCAAGGGCTTCGGCATCCGAGCGCCGGCCTTCGACGGTGATGTTGTGCTCGATGCGACCGTCCGGGGTGAGAATCATGCCGAAAAAGCGCAGGTTGTCGCCGTCGCAGGTGGCGTAGCCGGCAATCGGCGTTCGGCAGGAGCCGTCGAGCGTCGCGAGGAAGCCGCGCTCGCAGGAGACGGTGTCGAAGGTGGGGATGTCGTTGATCGGCGCAAGCAACGCGTCGGTCCTGATGTCTCCGACCCGGCTTTCGATGGCGATTGCGCCCTGCGCCGGCGCCGGCGGAAAGGCGTCGGGGTCGAGTATCTCGGTAAGCACGTCGAACTTGCCCAGTCGCTTCAGCCCGGCCACGGCCAGAAGCGTGGCATCGGCCTGGCCTTCGTGCAACTTGCGCAGCCGCGTGTCGACTGCGCCGCGAAAGACGATGACATTGATATCCGGCCGGATGCGGCGGATCAGCGCCTGCCGACGTAGCGAGGCAGAGCCGACCGTTGCGCCCTGCGGCAATTCCATCAGGCTCGGCGCCGTTCGGCCGATCACGGCATCCCTGATATCTTCGCGTGGCAGGAAGGCGGAGAGATAGAGGCCTTCGGGCAGATTGGTGGCTATGTCCTTGGCCGAATGCACGGCAAAGTCCAGGTCCTCGGTCAAAAGCCGCAGTTCGAGTTCCTGGGTGAACAGCCCCTTGCCGCCGATTTCAGCCAGCGAACGGTCGGTAATGCGGTCGCCCATCGTCGTCATGACGACGATCTCGAACATTTCCGGGGGCAGGCCATGGGCGGCAATCAGCCGGTCTCGCGCCTCGTGGGCCTGGGCCAGCGCAAGCGGACTACCGCGTGTGCCGATCCGGAAAGGTTTCGTTTGCATCCGTATTGATCCGTTGTTACCGACAGTTCTCGTAAACAGGTTTAGACTGCACCGCAATCCGACGTTCAGGTTCCATGACGCCCTTTCTCCGCATTCTCGGCATCGAAACAAGCTGCGACGAAACCGCCGCTGCCCTTGTCGAACGCCGTTCGGACGGGCAGTGCTCTGTATTGTCCGACGTCGTTCTCAGCCAGATGGAGGAGCACAGCGCCTATGGCGGCGTGGTCCCCGAAATCGCGGCCCGCGCCCATGTCGAGGCGCTTGATACGCTCATCGAAGAAGCATTGAAACGCGCCAATGTGTCGCTTGCCGACGTCGATGCTATTGCCGCCACGTCCGGCCCCGGCCTCATCGGCGGTCTGCTGGTCGGGCTGATGACGGCGAAGGCGATGGCGCGTGCCTCGGGCAAGCCGCTCTATGCCATCAATCATCTCGAAGGACATGCGCTGACGGCGCGCCTGACCGATGGGCTGGCCTTTCCCTATCTCATGCTGCTGGTCTCCGGCGGCCATACGCAACTGATCCTGGTGCGCGGCGTGGGCGTCTATGAGCGCTGGGGCACGACGATCGACGACGCGCTCGGCGAAGCCTTCGACAAGACGGCCAAGCTGCTGGGCCTGCCCTATCCCGGCGGTCCGGCGGTGGAAAAGGCGGCAAAAACCGGTAATGCCGACCGGTTCGTCTTTCCCCGGCCGCTGGTCGGTGAAGCGCGGCTCGATTTTTCCTTTTCCGGCCTGAAGACTGCCGTGCGGCAGGCCGCAATGGAGATCGCGCCGCTTTCGGATCAGGATATCGCCGATATCTGCGCCTCCTTCCAGAAGGCCATTTCGCGGACACTGAAGGATCGCATCGGGCGCGGGCTGCAACGCTTCAAGGCCGAGTTTCCGCAGTCCGTTGATCTTCCGGCGCTGGTCGTTGCCGGCGGTGTTGCTGCCAATCTCGAATTGCGCCGGACCCTGCAGGAGCTATGCAACCAGCAGGGCTTCCGTTTCATCGCTCCGCCGCTGCATCTTTGCACCGACAATGCCGTGATGATCGCCTGGGCCGGCCTCGAGCGGATGGCAACGGGTGAACCTGCCGACGATCTCTCGGTCGCGCCGCGCTCGCGCTGGCCGCTGGATGCCAATGCTGCAGCGCTGATCGGCCATGGCCGGCGGGGCGCGAAATCATGAGTGGGATGGAGCGCATCGCGGTTATTGGTGCTGGCGCCTTCGGAACGGCGCTGGCCTCCGTCATCGCCCAGGCCGGGCGCCACGAGGTGGTGCTCGTCGGCCGGGATGCGGCGCTGATGGCCAAACTTGCCGCCGAGCGCCGGCACGAAGCGGCTTTGCCCGGCATTGCGCTTCCGGAAGGTCTCACCTTTTCCGCCGAACCGGATGCGGTTTCCCATGCCGATATCGTGTTGTTTGCGATGCCCTCCCAGGCACAGGCAGATGCAGCGCGACAGTATGGAAGATACCTCTCGAAGGATGCCGTCGTCGTTACGTGTGCCAAGGGTATCGATCGTGTTTCCGGCTCGCTGTTGACGGAAATGCTGGAACGCGAATTGCCACATCATGCCATCGCTGTACTTTCAGGCCCCGGTTTTGCCGCCGATATTGCCAAGGGCCTGCCGACGGCAATGGCTGTCGCCGCCGGGGACATGGCCGATGCCGAACGGTTGGCGCAGGCGATATCGGGGCGGACATTTCGGCTCTATGCTTCCGATGACCGGATCGGCGTGCAGCTTGGCGGCGCGCTGAAGAATGTGCTGGCGATTGCCTGCGGCATCGTCGAAGGCCGTGGCATCGGCGATTCGGCCCGAGCGGCTCTGATCAGCCGGGGGCTGGCCGAGATGTCGCGCTTCGTCGGCGCGCAGGGCGGTCAGGCGGAGACGGTGCGTGGCCTCTCCGGCCTCGGCGATCTCGTCTTGACTGCGACCAGCCACCAGTCGCGCAATCTGCGGTTCGGCATCGCGCTTGGTCGCGGCGAGCTTCAGGATCCGGCGCGGGGGGGGCTGGTCGAAGGCGCGCTTGCCGCTTCCGTCGCCGTTCGGCTTGCCGCCGAACTCGGCATCGCCATGCCGATCACCGAAGCGGTTGCGGCCATTATCGACGGCACGCTCGATATTTCCGACGCCATCGAGCAGTTGATGACGCGGCCGATCACCACCGAATAGATCTGACCACAAAACAGGAGCAAACCCATGCTTTTCGCTTTTCTCTGCAAGGACAAACCCGACCATCTGCATGTCCGCATGGACACCCGCCCTGCCCATGTTGAGCATCTGAACAAGCTGAATGACGAGGGCACGCTGAAGATGGCTGGCCCGTTCCTCGGACCGGATGAAAAGCCCTGCGGCAGCCTGGTGATCGTCGAAGCGGCATCGCTCGCCGATGCGCAGGCCCTGGCCGATGCCGATCCCTATGCCAAGGCCGGCCTGTTCGAAAGCGTCGAGGTCAAGCCCTTCAACTGGGTATTTAACAAGCCGGAGGCGTGATCGTGGCTCACTGGCTATTCAAATCCGAACCGAAGACCTGGGGCTGGCAGGCGCAGAAGGATGCGGGCGAGGCCGGCACCGAATGGACCGGCGTGCGCAACTATCTAGCGCGCAACCACATGCGGGCGATGAAGATCGGCGACAAGGGCTTTTTCTACCACTCGAACGAAGGGCTCGAGATCGTCGGTATCGTCGAGGTCTGTGCCTTGTCGCATCCGGATTCCAGCGCCAATGGCGATCCGAAGTGGGATTGCGTCGACATCCGCGCCGTCTGCGATATGCCGAAGCCGGTGACGCTGAAGGATGTCAAGGCGAGCGAGAAGCTGGCGAAAATGTCGCTGGTGACCTCGATGCGGCTGTCCGTGCAGCCGGTCACCGACGAGGAATATCTGGAGGTCTGCCGGATGGGCGGCCTCGACAATCCGCCCCGCTGAGCCGCGAGTGAAGACCGAGCCGGAAGCCTTTATCCGCGCCAACACCGATGTGATGGCGCCGCCGCATGTGCCTGAGATCCGGCTCCATCTGGCGAGCGAAGCCCATGACCTCTGGCTGAAGACCGAGGAGGAGCTGCAGGAGATCGGCCTGCCACCACCGTTCTGGGCCTTTGCCTGGGCGGGAGGCCAGGGCCTGGCGCGTTTCGTGCTCGATAACCCCGATGTCGTCGCCGGCAAGCGTGTGGTGGATTTTGCCAGTGGATCGGGGCTGGTGGCCATTGCCGCCGCACATGCGGGTGCTGCAAAGGTGCTGGCGGTGGATATCGATCCGTGGGCGGAAACGGCAGTGCGGCTGAATGCTGCGGAAAATCGGGCCGATATCGGGTTTTCCGGCGATGATATCGTCGGCCTTCCCGTCGACGCGGACGTGCTGCTCGCTGGCGACGTGTTCTACGATCGCGAATTTGCAGACCGGCTCGTCCCCTGGCTATCGGCACTCACCTCCCGGGGCATCGTCGTTCTCGTCGGCGATCCCGGGCGAGCCTACCTGCCGAAAGCGGGTCTCACATTCCAGGCGACCTATGAAGTGCCGGTCACGCGCGCCCTCGAGGACAGCGACATCAAGAAGACGACCGTGTGGCAGTTCTCCGCAGACTGACGATCAGGGCCTGATGACGCAGACGCCGTTTTCGTAGGCGCAGCCGTTGCGCGTGCGGGCGACATCGATGATTTTTGCGCGCGGCGCCATGACAGGGGCGCTCGACCCGGTGTAGCCGCCGTCGCCATAGCCAGTGATGTAGGTGCCGCCATTGGCTTGGTAGACATCCACCGAGCCTGCGTAATTGCTGATGAAACCATAGTCCGGCTGACGGCGCTCGATGACGGCGATGCCACCGCCACGCCGCGCCGAAAAGTCCCGGGACGCCAGCATCCGGAAATGGTTTCTACGCATGTGCCCGTCGGTAAATTGCCGCTCCGGCGCATGGCTGCGATAACCGCTGGGATCGAAACGGCTGTGTTCATGGCCCTGGCGCGGGCTGCGATCGTAGGCGTAGAAGCGATGTCCACCGGCCTCGCGGTTCCGAAAGCCGGAGGCGTGCGCTCCCTGATGGAAAACGGTCCGGCCGTGGCCGTGGTAGTCGTTCGCCAGAACAGGCAACGCCAGGGTTCCGCTCAGTGCTGCTGCGCCAAGGATCGTACCGATTCGCGAGAAAACACCAGGCATGCCGGCCTCCGGACAAATAACCGTTAACAAAAAGTTAAGGAAGAGTGCCGGAAGTGGAAGACCAAGTCCACGCAGCGGGCGACAAATCCACCCGGATGGTTAACTCGCAACAGAGTAATACGGCGAAATCGGCGTGTGGATGACGTCAATCGATTAAATTTTCTATGGACTGCAATAGTGCTTGTCGGCAGGCATTTCGGTGATTAAACCACGCGATTGATGCAACGCACATAGGACTTTGTCATTCGTGTGTTGCCCGGGATTGCCCGCATTGGAAGCGCATCGTAACGCCGCGAGGTCTTGATGGCGAACGTCACACATAATCGGCCTATATCGCCGCATCTTCAAATCTACAAACTCATCCCGACCATGGCCATGTCGATCATCCATCGCATTACCGGTGGCGCGCTCTACGTCGGCACGCTTTTGGTCGTCTGGTGGCTTGTCGCCGCCGCGTCGGGCCAGTTTTATTTCGACTGGGCCAACTGGTTTCTCGGCACGATCATCGGCCGGCTGATCCTGCTTGGCTATACCTGGGCGCTGCTGCACCACATGCTCGGCGGCTTCCGCCATTTCATGTGGGATCTCGGCTACGGCTTCGAGAAACATTTCTCCACGAAGCTCGCTATTGCAAACCTGGTCGGTTCGCTCTGTCTTACCGCCATCGTCTGGGCCGTCGGCCTGGCGATGCGTTTCTGAGGGTTCTGATCATGGATATGCGCACCCCTCTCAGCCGCGTTCGCGGTCTCGGTTCGGCCAAGGACGGCACGGAGCATTTCTGGCGCCAGCGGCTGACGGCCGTCGCCAACGTGCCGTTGTTTATCTTCTTCGTCGTCTTCCTGATGATTTACGCCGGCGCACCTTATGCTGTTGTCGTGCACGCGCTGTCGAACCCGTTCGTCGCCGTGATCTTCGCGCTGATGGTGATTTCGGGCGTGATCCACATGCGGCTCGGCATGCAGGTGATCATCGAGGACTACGTCCATGGCGAAGTCGGCAAACTCGTCTTCCTGATGCTCAACACGTTCTTTTCGATCGTCGTCGCTGGGCTCTGTCTCTTCGCCATTCTGAAAATCGCGTTCGTAGGATAATTGCATCATGGCACCAACCTCACCCAATCAGAATGGGCCCGAACGGACCGGCAAGGACTACAAGTACGTCGACCACTCCTATGACGTGATCGTCGTCGGTGCTGGCGGCGCGGGTCTCCGCGCCACGCTCGGCATGGCCGAACAGGGCTTCAAGACCGCCTGCATCACCAAGGTATTCCCGACCCGCTCGCACACCGTGGCCGCTCAAGGCGGTATCGCTGCATCGCTCCGCAACATGACGCCGGATAGCTGGCAGTGGCATCTCTACGACACCGTCAAGGGCTCCGACTGGCTCGGCGACGTTGATGCCATGCAGTATCTGACGATGGAAGCGCCTAAGGCCGTCTACGAACTCGAGCACTACGGCGTGCCCTTCTCGCGCAATGAAGAGGGCAAGATCTACCAGCGGCCGTTTGGCGGCCATATGCAGAATTACGGCGAGGGCCCGCCCGTGCAGCGTACCTGCGCTGCTGCCGACCGTACCGGCCACGCCATCCTGCACACGCTTTACGGACAGTCGCTGAAGCACAACGCCGAATTCTTCATCGAATACTTCGCCCTCGACCTGATCATGTCGGAAGACGGCTCGAAGTGCATCGGCGTCATGGCCTGGTGCCTCGACGATGGAACCATCCATCGCTTCTCCGCCAAGATGGTGGTGCTTGCGACCGGCGGGTACGGTCGTGCCTATTTCTCGGCAACGTCCGCCCATACCTGCACCGGCGACGGCGGCGGCATGGTGGCGCGTGCCGGCCTGCCCCTGCAGGACATGGAATTCGTGCAGTTTCATCCGACCGGCATCTACGGCGCCGGCTGTCTGATCACTGAAGGGGCGCGCGGCGAAGGCGGCTATCTCGTCAATTCGGAAGGCGAGCGCTTCATGGAGCGCTATGCTCCATCAGCCAAGGACCTTGCCTCGCGCGACGTCGTATCGCGCTGCATGACGCTGGAAATCCGCGAGGGGCGTGGCGTCGGCAAGAACAAGGACCACATCTACCTGCACCTCGACCACCTCGATCCGGCTGTTCTTAACGAGCGTCTGCCGGGCATTTCGGAATCGGCAAAGATCTTTGCCGGCGTCGACGTGACGCGCGAGCCGATCCCGGTCCTGCCGACGGTGCACTACAACATGGGCGGTATCCCGACGAACTACTGGGGCGAAGTGCTGAATGCGGACAGTGAAAATCCGGAACGCATCCTTCCGGGCCTCATGGCTGTCGGAGAAGCCGGCTGCGCATCGGTGCATGGCGCCAATCGCCTTGGATCCAATTCGCTGATCGACCTCGTCGTCTTCGGACGTGCTGCTGCCATCCGGGCTGCCGAAGTCATCGATCGCGCTGCGCCGATCCCTCAGCTCAACCTGGCTGCCTGCGAAAAGATCATGGATCGCTTCGACAAGCTGCGGTTCTCCAATGGTCATACACCGACATCGGTGCTGCGCGAAAAGATGCAGCATGCCATGCAGGACGACGCTGCCGTATTCCGTACGCAGGAATCGCTGGCCTCGGGCTGCGAGCGGATGTCGGCGATCTGGAAGGAGCTTTCTGACGTAAAGGTCACCGACCGTTCGCTGATCTGGAACTCCGATCTGGTCGAAACGCTTGAACTGCACAACCTGATGGCCAACGCGATCACCACGATCTACGGCGCGGAAGCCCGCAAAGAAAGCCGCGGCTCGCATGCGCGGGAAGACTTCACCGACGGCCCATTCGGCGGTCGCGACGACGTCAACTGGCGCAAGCACACGCTCTCGTGGGTCAACGATGCTGGCGAGGTAAAACTCGACTATCGCCCGGTTCACACCGAACTGATCGCCGAGGGCATGGATCCGCAGAAGATCAAGCCGAAGGCGCGTGTGTATTGATTTGAGAGGAACTGGACATGGTTGAACTCGCTCTCCCCAAGAACTCTCAGATGCGCGAAGGCAAGGTCTGGCCGAAGCCGCAGGGTGCAACGAACACGCGCGAACTGCGGATCTATCGCTGGAGCCCGGACGACGGTCAGAACCCGAGCATCGATACCTTCTACATCGATGTCGATAACTGCGGGCCGATGGTGCTGGATGCCCTGCTTTACATCAAGAACAACATCGACCCGACGCTGACGCTGCGCCGCTCCTGTCGCGAGGGGATCTGTGGCTCCTGCGCCATGAACATCGACGGCACCAATACACTCGCGTGCACCAAGGGGCTGGACGAAGTGAAGGGTACCGTCAAGGTCTACCCGCTGCCGCACCTTCCTGTGGTGAAAGACCTGGTTCCTGACCTGACGAACTTCTATGCCCAGCACCGCTCGATCGAGCCCTGGCTGAAGACCGTATCGCCGGAGCCCGCGAAGGAATGGAAGCAGAGCCATGACGACCGCCAGAAGCTGGACGGTCTTTACGAGTGCATCCTGTGTGCCTGCTGCTCGGCCTCCTGTCCGAGCTACTGGTGGAACGGCGACCGGTATCTCGGTCCGGCCGTCCTGCTGCAGGCTTATCGCTGGCTGATCGATTCACGCGATGAGGCCACCGGTGAACGCCTCGACAATCTGGAAGATCCGTTCCGGCTTTATCGTTGCCACACGATCATGAATTGCGCCCAGACCTGCCCGAAGGGCCTGAACCCGGCCAAGGCGATTGCCGAGATCAAGAAGATGATGGTCGAGCGGCGCGTCTAGTCGCTTACTCTCACGATCGCGCTACAAGCCGCCCTCATGTTGATATGAGGGCGTCTTTCGTTCAGACGTCTGGAAAAATGCGCCAAATTTGTCCCATGACTGCGGCAAGGGCAGCAGCCCGCGACAATTTCTCCTTGTGCTCACTTGATTCATCAATGCCTTTCACGATAATTCCGCCGTGATTGCGCGCCAACGTCGGGGCAGGCTGGGCTATTTCAGGAGTTTCCTAATGCGATTCAAATATGCTGCGACGGCTGCAGTTATCGGTGTGGCGCTGGCGGGTTGCCAGCGGACGGGTTACAACAACGATTATGGCTCCGCTTCGCCAGCCTATTCCCCGCCGCCGATCCAGGCCGCGCCCGTTGGGCAGGTCCAGTCCAGCCAGCTTCCATCCCCGACCGGTACCGGCTCGCAGTTTCCAGCCCCTCCGTCGGCAAATCCGGGTGCAGGCGCGCCGCAGCAGAATGCAGCGCTTGCCGCCTCCGGCCTCGATGTCACCAAGGAATCGATGGTCGGCAGCTGGAAGGTCGGCAATGGCGGCACCAGCTGCGACATGTTCCTGACACTCACCAATCTCGGCAGCGGATCGCGCGGCGGTACTCGTGGCTGCGTCGGTGAACTGACGACGATGGGATCCTGGGAAGTGGCCGGCAAGCAGGTCGTTCTAAAGGACCGCAGCGGCAACCAGCTGGGTTCGGTTTACAAGACGGCCGACTCGCGCTTCACCGGCACCACGGCCTCTGGCCAGCCGATCACGCTTAGCCGCTAAGTCTGCGGCCCACCGGCCATCTTTCGACGCGCGAGGCGGATTTTTCCATGCAGCCTATGCCTGACTACTCGATCAGCGTCAGCGAAAAGTTGAAATCGCTGACGGCTTCCGGTTCGCTGCAGGTGGATGCAGCGCAGATGGATGTTGCAAAACATCTTGACCGGGTGCTGGCCGCTCTCAAGCAGCGGCGGCCGGCTGCGAAGTCCAGCGCGCTCGGATGGCTGTTTGCGGCGCGCAAGAAGCCCGAGCCTATCCGCGGCCTCTACATTCACGGCAGCGTCGGGCGCGGCAAGACGATGCTGATGGACATGTTCTTCGCAATGGCGCCGTCCAAGAAGAAGCGGCGGGCGCATTTCCACGAGTTCATGGCTGATGTCCATAACCGCATCGCTGCTCATCGGCTGAAGATCAAGAATGGCGACACGAAGCTTTCCGATCCGGTACCGCCTGTCGCCGCCGATCTGTTTGCCGAGGCGGAACTGTTGTGCTTCGACGAATTCAGCGTCACCGACATCGCCGATGCGATGATCCTGTCGCGGCTGTTTTCAGAACTGTTCTCGCTCGGCTGCGTTCTTGTCACCACGTCCAACGTCGAGCCGGATAACCTTTACCGCGAGGGGCTCAATCGTTCGTTGTTCACGCCGTTCATCACGCTTTTGAAGACTTATGTCGACGTGGTGACGCTGGATTCGCCGACCGATTACCGCATGGAAAAGGACGACAGCCAGCCTGTCTACCTGACGCCACTGAACGCCGAAACCGACAAGGCGATGGATGCGGCCTGGGCGCGGGCGATTCACGGCCGCACGGCACAGCCAGTCGAGATCCAGAGAAAGGGCCGGACCGTCCATGTGCCGGCTGCCGTCGACAGGCTGGCGCGGTTTTCATTCGCCGATCTCTGCGAGGCTCCGCTAGGAGCCGGAGATTTTCTCGCCATCGCGGCCCGTTTCGACACGATCTTTATCGATCGCATTCCGGAGCTTGGACCGGAAAAGCGCAATCAGACCAAGCGTTTCATCATTCTGATCGATACGCTTTACGATCACGCCATCCATGTGACGATCTCCGCAGCAGCGATGCCGGAGGCACTTCTCGTGCAGCGGCGTGGAACCGAGGGTTTTGAATTCGACCGCACGGCCTCACGCCTTTTCGAGATGCGAAGCGCCGAGTATCTCGCCCAGATTCGATCCAAGTCAGCGGCCGAATAACGATATGGTGACAATAATTCTTACGTTTACGTAAGAGTTTTTCTATCTAACCGATTGAATTTTAACGTCACAAAATAATCAATTGCCATTTTTGGCCGTTGGGTCTATGCGATTGGCGGCCGTGGTCGATGCTTCAAAGTGTCGCGCCATCGTTTTCGATCGCAAAGGATATCCCGAAATGGCGCGTAACAAAATCGCACTCGTTGGTTCTGGCATGATTGGTGGCACGCTGGCGCATCTTGCCGGCTTGAAGGAGCTGGGCGACATCGTCCTCTTCGACATCGCGGACGGCATTCCACAGGGCAAAGGCCTTGATATTTCCCAGTCTTCGCCGGTCGAAGGCTTTGACGTCAACCTCACCGGCGCCAGCGACTACTCGGCGATCGAGGGTGCTGATGTCTGCATCGTCACCGCCGGTGTCGCTCGCAAGCCCGGCATGAGCCGCGACGATCTGCTCGGCATCAACCTCAAGGTGATGGAGCAGGTCGGCGCCGGCATCAAGAAGTACGCCCCGAACGCTTTCGTCATCTGCATCACCAACCCGCTCGACGCGATGGTCTGGGCCCTCCAGAAGTTTTCCGGCCTGCCGGCCAACAAGGTCGTCGGCATGGCCGGCGTGCTGGATAGCTCGCGCTTCCGCCTGTTCCTTGCCAAGGAATTCAACGTGTCCGTCCAGGACGTTACCGCCTTCGTGCTTGGTGGCCACGGTGACACGATGGTGCCGCTAGCGCGCTATTCGACGGTCGGCGGCATTCCGCTGACGGACCTCGTCACCATGGGCTGGGTCACCAAGGAGCGCCTCGAGGAAATCATCCAGCGCACCCGTGATGGCGGCGCCGAAATCGTCGGCCTGCTGAAGACCGGTTCGGCTTATTACGCTCCTGCTGCCTCTGCCATCGAAATGGCTGAGTCCTACCTCAAGGACAAGAAGCGCGTGCTGCCTTGCGCCGCGTATCTTTCCGGCCAGTACGGCGTCAACGACATGTATGTCGGCGTGCCGACTGTCATCGGTGCCGGCGGCATCGAGCGGATCATCGAGATCGACATGAACAAGGCTGAAAAAGAAGCCTTCGACAAGTCTGTCGCTGCCGTCGCCGGTCTCTGCGAAGCATGCATCAACATCGCGCCTTCGCTAAAATAAGTTTGGCGCTGAAATAAGCGTCGCGTTCCAATAGGGATAGATCCATGAATATTCATGAATATCAGGCCAAGGCTCTGCTGAAGAGCTTTGGTGCACCGGTGGCAGAAGGTGTTGCCATCTTCAACGCATCGGAAGCCGAGGCAGCCGTCAAGCAGCTTCCGGGCCCGCTTTACGTCGTCAAAAGCCAGATCCATGCCGGCGGTCGCGGCAAGGGCAAGTTCAAGGAACTGCCGCCGGAAGCCAAGGGCGGCGTTCGTCTCGCAAAGTCGCTCGAGGAAGTCCAGGCTTTCGTCAAGGACATGCTCGGCAACACGCTGGTAACGGCCCAGACCGGCGAAGCCGGCAAGCAGGTCAACCGCCTCTACATCGAAGACGGCGCCGACATCGACCGCGAGCTTTACCTCTCCATCCTGGTCGACCGTGCCGTTGGCCAGGTCTCCTTCGTCGTTTCGACCGAAGGCGGCATGGACATCGAGACCGTTGCCCATGACACCCCGGAAAAGATCATCAACGTCGCAATCAACCCGACGACGGGCGTCACCGCGGCAGACGTCGCCAAGCTCAGCGATGCGCTGAAGCTCGAAGGCGAAGCTCGCCAGGACGCTGAAAAGCTGTTCCCGATCCTCTACAAGGCCTTCGTCGAAACCGACATGGCTCTGCTCGAAGTCAACCCGCTGATCGTCATGACCAACGGCCGCCTGCGCGTTCTCGACGCCAAGGTATCGTTCGACGGCAACGCGCTGTTCCGTCATGAAGACATCGTTGCGCTTCGCGACACCAGCGAGGAAGACGAGAAGGAAATCGCCGCTTCCAAGTACGATCTGGCCTACGTTGCCCTCGATGGTAACATCGGCTGCATGGTCAATGGCGCCGGTCTTGCCATGGCCACCATGGACATCATCAAATTGTATGGCGCAGAGCCTGCCAACTTCCTCGACGTCGGCGGTGGCGCGACGAAGGAAAAGGTTACGGCAGCCTTCAAGATCATCACGGCCGATCCTGCCGTGAAGGGCATCCTGGTCAACATCTTCGGCGGCATCATGAAGTGCGATGTCATTGCCGAAGGCGTTCTGGCTGCCGTCAAGGAAGTCGGCTTGCAGGTCCCGCTCGTTGTCCGCCTCGAAGGCACGAACGTTGCGCTTGGCAAGAAGATCATCAACGAGAGCGGTCTCAATGTCATTTCCGCCGACGACCTGGACGATGCCGCCCAGAAGATCGTCGCAGCCGTGAAAGCAGCTTAAAACCATGGCCAAATCCCCGAAGAACCCCAATCGCCAGCCTTTCGGCCCGAACGAGACAGATGCCAATCTGTGCTACTTCGTCTGCTGGGACAGCGAGTACGACAGCGAAGACGGTACTGCCGAGCGTTGGGCGCATTTCACGCACAATGATGACGCGCAGGCCTACTTTGCCGAGAAGATCAAGGATGCCGATCTTTTCGTCTGGAAGGGCGAGCTGGGCATCTCCCAGGTCGACCAGCATTACGACTGGTTCCGTACACAGTGGTCCAAGAACCTCGAGGCGCACCTGACGCAAAAGTCGACCGCCGGCAAAGGCTACCGCTTTTCCAATGACGCCTTTGAGGCATTCGATCCCCTCGAGTTCGAGGAAGAGGAAGACAACTAATGTCCATTCTGATTAACAAAGACACGAAGATCCTGGTTCAGGGTCTGACCGGCAAGACCGGCACGTTCCACACCGAGCAGGCGCTGGCCTACCACGGCACCAAGATGGTTGGCGGTATCAACCCGAAGAAGGGTGGCGAGACCTGGAGCGGTTCGGCCGGCGAATCCCTGCCAATCTTTGCAACCGTTGCCGAAGGCAAGGAAGCAACCGGCGCCGACGCATCGGTCATCTACGTGCCGCCAGCCGGCGCTGCTGCCGCCATTCTCGAAGCCATCGAAGCCGAGATCCCGCTGATCGTCTGCATCACGGAAGGCATCCCGGTTGCCGACATGATCAAGGTCAAGGCTCGCCTGGACGCCTCCAAGTCGCGCCTCATCGGCCCGAACTGCCCAGGCGTGATGACGCCTGACGAATGCAAGATCGGCATCATGCCGGGCTCGATCTTCAAGAAGGGCTCCGTCGGCGTCCTGTCGCGTTCGGGCACGCTGACCTACGAAGCCGTTTTCCAGACGACCAACGAAGGCCTCGGCCAGACGACGGCTGTCGGCATCGGCGGCGACCCGGTCAAGGGCACCGAGTTCATCGACATCCTAGAAATGTTCCTGGCTGACGAAGAAACCAAGTCGATCATCATGATCGGCGAAATCGGCGGTTCTGCAGAAGAAGACGCGGCGCAGTTCATCAAGGACGAAGCCAAGCGTGGCCGCTCCAAGCCAATGGTCGGCTTCATCGCTGGCCGCACGGCCCCTCCCGGACGCACCATGGGCCATGCCGGCGCCGTGATCTCTGGCGGCAAGGGTGGCGCTGAAGACAAGATCGCAGCCATGGAAGCCGCAGGCATCCGTGTCTCGCCGTCTCCGGCCCGCCTCGGCAAGACGCTGGTTGAAGTCCTCAAGGGCTGATCCGATATAGAAGGGCAGGGACATCAGCCCCTGCCCATTTCGATTTCAGGGCATCTGCCCGAATGACTGCCGCCACTGGCGGATGAAAATTGAAATGCGGCCGCCGGAAATGACCGGCAATCCATTCAAGTCGGGAGGCGGACCAGCGTCCGCAGATCACCATGGCAAGACAAGAAGCCAACGAGCAATTTCAGATCACGTCGTTTCTGGACGGCGCCAACGCGGCCTATATCGAGCAGCTCTATGCCCGCTACGAGGCGGACCCCAAGTCTGTCTCCGACGAGTGGCAGTCTTTCTTCAAGGCGCTGGACGACAATCCGAGCGACGTGAAGCGGGCAGCCAAGGGCGCCTCCTGGCAGAAGAAGAACTGGCCGATCGCGGCCGGCGGCGATCTGGTCTCGGCGCTTGACGGCAACTGGGGCGTGATCGAGAAGGTCGTCGAGACCAAGGTCAAGGCCAAGGCCGAAGCAGCCGGCAAGCCGACCGACGGTGCCGACATCATCCAGGCGACCCGCGACTCGGTGCGCGCCATCATGATGATCCGCGCCTACCGCATGCGCGGCCATCTGCACGCCAAGCTCGATCCGCTCGGCATTGCCGCTCCGGTCGAGGATTATCACGAGCTGTCGCCCGAGGCTTATGGCTTCACCGAGGCCGACTACGACCGCAAGATCTTCATCGATAACGTGCTTGGCCTTGAATACGCCTCGGTCCGCGAAATGATCGAGATCCTCGAGCGCACCTATTGCTCGACGATCGGCGTCGAATTCATGCACATGTCGAACCCGGAAGAGAAGGCCTGGGTCCAGGAACGCATCGAAGGCAAGGAAAAGGGCGTCGCGTTTTCGCCTGAAGCCAAGAAGGCGATCCTGCAGAAGGTCATCGAAGCCGAAGGCTACGAGCAGTTCCTCGATGTCAAGTTCAAGGGCACAAAGCGCTTCGGCCTCGACGGCGGCGAATCGCTGATCCCGGCGCTGGAGCAAATGCTGAAAAGCGGCGGCGCGCTCGGTGTGCGCGAAGCCGTGTTCGGCATGGCCCACCGCGGCCGTCTGAACGTGCTGTCCCAGGTCATGGGCAAGCCGCACCGCGCCATCTTCCACGAGTTCAAGGGCGGCTCCTATGCGCCCGACGAAGTCGAAGGCTCCGGCGACGTGAAGTACCATCTCGGTGCCTCCTCCGACCGCGATTTCGACGGCAACAAGATCCACGTCTCGCTGACGGCCAACCCTTCGCATCTCGAAATCGTCGACCCTGTCGTCATGGGCAAGGTCCGCGCCAAGCAGGACATGGGCGCCACCGTCTGGGAAGGCGACACGATCCCGCTTTCCGAGCGCGCTAAGGTCATGCCGTTGCTCATCCATGGCGATGCGGCCTTTGCCGGCCAGGGTGTGATTGCTGAAATCCTTGGCCTCTCCGGCCTTCGCGGCCACCGCGTCGCCGGCACCATGCACGTCATCATCAACAACCAGATCGGCTTCACCACCAATCCGGCCTACTCGCGCTCGTCGCCCTATCCGTCCGACGTCGCCAAGATGATCGAGGCACCGATCTTCCACGCCAACGGTGACGATCCGGAAGCCGTCGTTTACGCGGCCAAGGTCGCGACCGAATTCCGCATGAAGTTCCACAAGCCTGTCGTCCTCGACATGTTCTGCTACCGTCGCTACGGCCATAATGAAGGCGACGAACCGTCCTTCACGCAGCCGAAGATGTATAAGGTCATCCGTGGTCACCAGTCTGTCCTGCAGCTCTATTCGGCCCGCTTGATCGAAGAAGGCGTCGTCTCGCAGGAAGACGTCGACAAGATGAAGGCCGACTGGCGCGCGCATCTCGAGGAAGAGTTCGAGGCCGGCCAGCACTACAAGCCGAACAAGGCCGACTGGCTGGACGGCCAGTGGTCGGGCCTTCGGACCGCAGACAATGCAGACGAACAGCGCCGCGGCAAGACAGCCGTGCCGATGAAGACGCTGAAGGACATCGGCCGCAAGCTGTCCGAAATTCCGGAAGGCTTCAACGCGCACCGGACGATCCAGCGCTTCATGGAAAACCGCGCCAACATGATCTCGTCGGGCGAAGGCATCGACTGGGCAATGGCAGAAGCGCTGGCTTTCGGCGCTCTTTGCGTCGAGGGCACCAAGATCCGCCTCTCTGGCCAGGACTGCGAGCGCGGCACGTTCTCGCAGCGCCATTCCGTGCTCTACGATCAGGAAACCGAGCAGCGTTACGTGCCGCTTGCCAACCTGTCGTCGACCCAGGGACGCTACGAAGTCATCAATTCGATGCTCTCGGAAGAGGCCGTTCTCGGCTTCGAATACGGTTACTCGCTGGCCCGTCCGAATGCTCTGACGCTTTGGGAAGCCCAGTTCGGCGATTTCGCCAACGGTGCGCAGGTGGTCTTCGACCAGTTCGTATCGTCGGGCGAGCGCAAGTGGTTGCGCATGTCGGGCCTGGTCTGCCTGCTGCCGCACGGCTACGAAGGTCAGGGCCCCGAGCATTCGTCGGCACGTCTGGAGCGCTTCCTACAGCTTTGCGCAGAAGACAACATGCAGGTCGCCAACGTTACGACGCCGGCTAACTATTTCCACATCCTGCGTCGCCAGATGAAGCGCGACTTCCGCAAGCCGCTGATCATGATGACGCCGAAGTCGTTGCTGCGTCACAAGAAGGCTGTGTCGGGGCTCGCCGAAATGGCCGGAGAATCCTCTTTCCACCGGCTGCTGTGGGACGATGCCGAAGTCATCAAGGACGGACCGATCAAGCTGCAGAAGGACGCCAAGATCCGTCGCGTCGTCATCTGCTCCGGCAAGGTCTACTATGACCTTCTCGAAGAGCGCGAAAAGCGCGGCGTTGACGATGTCTACCTGCTGCGCATCGAACAGCTTTATCCGTTCCCGGCAAAGGCGCTGATCAACGAACTCAGCCGCTTCCGCAACGCGGAAATGGTCTGGTGCCAGGAAGAGCCAAAGAACATGGGCGCCTGGTCGTTCATCGATCCTTATCTGGAATGGGTGCTTGCCCATATCGACGCCAAGTACCAGCGCGTCCGCTACACCGGCCGTCCGGCCGCCGCATCGCCGGCAACGGGCCTGATGTCGAAGCATCTGGCGCAACTGGCAGCCTTCCTCGAGGATGCGCTCGGCGGTTAAGAACGAAGCGGAGGGGATGTCTCGATATATCCCCTCCGCACAGCATACGATTGAAGACGTCGCCTGCCGGGCTCCGTCAGACCACCCTTCGGCCGCTGCCGGAGCGCCGTCCCACCGATAACGATCAAAATTCAGGATTTGAACATGGCCACTGAAATTCGCGTACCCACCCTCGGCGAGTCCGTCAGCGAGGCGACCGTCGGTACCTGGTTCAAGAAGGTTGGCGACGTCATCAAGGTCGACGAGCCGCTTGTCGAACTCGAGACCGACAAGGTGACGATCGAAGTACCATCGCCGATTTCAGGCACACTTTCGGAAATCGTTGCCCAGGCCGGCGAGACGGTTGGTCTCAACGCGTTGCTCGGTCAGATCTCTGCCGGCGGCGCTGGCGCTGCGGCGGCCCCTGCTGCTCCGGCTGCTGCTGCCCCTGCCAAGGCCGAGCCTGTTGCGGCCACTGCGCCTGCCGCTTCCGTCTCTGCCCCGGCTGCTCCCGCCGCACCGACATCGATGCCACCGGCTCCGGCTGCTGCAAAGCTGATGGCCGAAAACAACGTTGCTGCCGATCAGGTTGACGGTTCCGGCAAGCGTGGCCAGGTCCTGAAGGGTGATGTGATCGCTGCTGTCGCCAAGGGCCTTTCGACGCCTGCTGCTGCCGAGCCTGCCAAGGCCGCGCCGCGCGCACCGACTGCCGTCGAGGATGCGCCGCGCGAAGAGCGCGTCAAGATGACCCGTCTGCGCCAGACGATCGCCCGTCGCCTCAAGGATGCGCAGAACACCGCTGCCATGCTGACCACCTACAACGAGGTGGACATGACGGCCGTCATGGCGCTCCGTACGAAGTACAAGGACATTTTCGAGAAGAAGCACGGCGTCAAGCTCGGCTTCATGGGCTTCTTCACCAAGGCCGTCACGCACGCCCTGAAGGAACTGCCCGCCGTCAACGCCGAGATCGACGGCACCGACATCATCTACAAGAACTATTGTCACGTCGGCATGGCTGTCGGCACCGACAAGGGCCTCGTTGTTCCGGTCATCCGTGATGCCGACCAGATGACCGTTGCGGAAATCGAGAAGGACCTCGGACGTCTTGCCAAAGCTGCGCGCGATGGCACGCTGTCGATGGCCGACATGCAGGGCGGCACGTTCACCATCACCAACGGCGGTGTCTACGGCTCGCTGATGTCCTCGCCGATCCTCAACGCACCGCAGTCCGGTATTCTCGGCATGCACAAGATCCAGGAGCGCCCGGTCGTTGTCGGCGGCCAGATCGTCATCCGCCCGATGATGTATCTCGCCCTGTCCTACGATCACCGCATGGTCGACGGCAAGGAAGCTGTTACCTTCCTGGTCCGCGTCAAGGAAAGCCTCGAAGATCCGGAACGCCTCGTTCTCGATCTCTAAAACTGAACAGCAGGGCCGCATCTGGCGGCCCGCTTGCCCTCCGGAAAGTCTAAATGTCCTTTCAAATCACCTATCTGCTCTGGAGCGCGGCGCTGGCTTTCGCCTATCTGACGGCGCAAGCAACCGCGTTTCGCCTGCAGATCGGCGTCAAGGCGGCCAATTCGACCCGCGACGACGAGCCGGAACCCAACCTCCTGACGGGCCGGGCGACGCGCGCGCTGCGCAATTTCCAGGAAACCTATCCCATCTTCATCGCGCTCAGCGTGGTGGCGATCTTTGGCAATCACGACGATGCGCTGGTGTCCTGGGGCACCGCTCTGTGGTTCTGGGCACGTTTTGCATATCTGCCGGCCTACATGCTGGGCCTCAGCCCTTACCGTTCGTGGATCTGGACGGTGTCGTTCATCGGTCTCGTGCTGATGTTCGTCGGCCTTTTCTGGTGACGTGATATGGGCAGCGACCGTCCCGTGCTTCTCGTCACCGGCGGCAGCCGCGGAATAGGCGCAGCTATCGCGCTCTCCGCAGCGAAGCAGGGTTTCGCCGTGGTCGTCAACTACGCGACGAACCGAAGCGCGGCCGAAGCCGTGGTCGATGAGATTGCAAGCAACGGCGGGCAGGCTGTCATTGCCAAGGGCGACGTCGGAAGTGCTGCCGGGATAGCCTCGATGTATGCAGTCGTCGATACTCATTTCGGCCGCATCGACGGCCTGGTCAACAATGCCGGTGTCGTCGATATGACCGCGCGGGTGGATGAGATGTCCTGGGACCGGCTCGAGCGGATGTTTCGCATTAATATCACCGGCTCCATCTTTTGTGCGGGCGAAGCCGTCAGGCGGATGTCGACAAGGCATGGCGGCAAGGGCGGTGCAATCGTCAATATTTCCTCTGTGGCAGCGACGCTCGGCTCGCCGGGCCAGTATGTCGACTATGCCGCCTCCAAGGGCGCAATCGACACATTCACGACGGGTCTCGCCAAGGAAGTGGCGGCAGAGAATATCCGCGTGAACGCTGTGCGGCCGGGTATCATCGACACAGAGATCCATGCTTCCGGCGGACTTCCGGATCGGGCGCGGGATCTGGCCCATCTGGTGCCTATGCAGCGGCCGGGCGAGGCGCAGGAGATTGCCGATGCGGTGTTGTTCCTGTTGTCACCGTCGGCTTCCTATATTACGGGTGCCATCCTAGACGTCAGCGGCGGGCGCTGAGAGGGGGGCAAATATGCAATATCTGTTCGAATTCCTGGGCCTGATGGCGGTGTTCTCCATCTTCATCGTCGTGCCCGGCGCCGATTTCGCCGTCGTCCTGCGCCAGAGTGTCGTCCATGGCCGTCGGGCTGCCATGATGACCGGCGTCGGCATGGGCTTTTCGCTGCTGTTTCACATCAGCTACACCATCCTCGGCCTCGGCCTGATCGTCTCCAAATCGCTGTTGCTGTTCAGCGTGATCAAATGGGCCGGTGTTGCCTACCTCGTCTATCTCGGCATCAAGTCGTTCCGGGAACCGGGTTTCAAGGTTGCCGATATCGAGGTGACGGAAGGCGACCGCAAGCCGGTGTCTGCCTGGCGATGCCTGGCAACAGGCTTCATCACCAATGCGCTGAACCCGAAGCCCGTGCTGTTCTTTCTGTCGCTGTTTTCGACCCTGGTGCACCACGACACGCCTGCGCTCATCCAGTTCAGCTATGGCATCGGCATGGCGACGGCGCTCGTTGCCTGGTTCGCCGCAGTCTCGGTATTCTTTACCGTCAAGCCGATCCGCGATCGCTTCATTGCGGGCGGAAAATGGTTCAACCGTATCACCGGAGCGGCCTTGGTCGGCTTCGGCCTTCGTCTCGCCCTGGCGCGCGCCGCCGACTAACCGGAAAAATCCAAGAGGAATTCTCGATGTCTTATGATGTGATCGTTATCGGAACCGGCCCTGGCGGCTATGTCTGCGCCATCAAGGCAGCACAGCTGGGCATGAAGGTCGCTGTCATCGAGAAGCGCGCCACGTTTGGTGGCACCTGCCTCAACATCGGCTGCATTCCCTCCAAGGCGCTGCTGCATGCCTCCGAGATGTTCCACCAGGCCGGTCACGGCATGGAAGCGCTCGGCATCGAGGTCGCTGCCCCAACCCTGAACCTGCCCAACATGATGGCTCACAAGGATGCCACCGTGAAGTCGAACGTCGAGGGTGTCGCGTTCCTGTTCAAGAAGAACAAGATCGACAGCTTCATCGGCTCAGGCAAGATCGTTTCGGCCGGCAAGGTTTCGGTCACCGGCGATGATGGCCAGGTCCAGGAAATCGAAGGCAAGAACATCGTTATCGCCACCGGCTCGGACGTTGCGGGCATTCCGGGCGTCCACGTCGATCTCGATGAGAAGATCATCATTTCATCTACCGGCGGCATCGCACTGGAGAAGGTCCCGGCGACGATGATTGTCGTCGGCGGCGGCGTCATTGGGCTCGAGCTCGGCTCCGTCTGGTCGCGTCTCGGCGCCAAGGTCACTGTCATCGAATATCTCGACACCATCCTCGGCGGCATGGATGGCGAGGTGTCGAAGCAGTTCCACCGCCTGCTCGCCAAGCAAGGGATGGACTTCCACCTGGGCGCTAAGGTTACCGGCGTCGAGAAGTCGGCGACGGGCGCCAAGGTCACCTTCGAGCCGGCCAAGGGCGGCGAAGCGACCTCGCTCGATGCAGACGTCGTGCTGATTGCGACCGGCCGCAAGCCGTATACGGCCAACCTCGGCCTCGAAGAAGCCGGCGTCGCGCTCGACAACCGGGGCCGTGTCGAGATCGACCACCACTTCGCGACCAATGTTGCCGGCATCTATGCCATCGGTGACGTCGTCAAGGGTCCGATGCTCGCCCACAAGGCGGAAGACGAAGGCGTCGCGCTGGCAGAAATTCTCGCTGGCCAGGCCGGCCACGTCAACTACGACGTCATCCCGAGCGTCGTCTACACCCAGCCGGAAGTCGCTTCCGTCGGCAAGACCGAGGAAGAACTCAAGGCTGCTGGCATCGCCTACAAGGTCGGCAAGTTCCCGTTCAGCGCCAACGGCCGCGCCCGCGCGATGCTGGCAACGGATGGCTTCGTCAAGATTTTGGCCGACAAGGAAACCGACAAGGTCCTCGGCGGCCACATCATCGGTTTCGGCGCCGGCGACATGATCCATGAAATCGCCGTGCTGATGGACTTCAGCGGCTCGGCAGAAGACCTCGGCCGGGTTTGCCACGCCCATCCGACAATGTCGGAAGCCGTCAAGGAAGCGGCCATGGCTGCCGCCTTCAAGCCGATCCATATGTAAAATCGAAGGGAGCGCCAAGGCCTCTCGCCCTGGCGCTCCTGCTCGTGTTTCGACGCCAGCCAACTGCAGGCATGGGAAAGCGCGTCGCGCCTGATGTGGCCGAACGTGATGGGGAAATGGCAAGCAGCCGGGTGGCTGGTGTTGTTTGTGTCGGGGTTTGGCTGCCTGCCGATCGTTGCGATTTGACGATATCGATACGGAGGTGCCGACTTCCGTTACCCGATATCCCGATCACTCAGCCCAACGCATTGTGATCATCGCTTCCAACCATCATCGGACACCGGATATCGTTCCGTTGGAGCGACCGGTTCGCGACCCGGCTTCCCCATCCTTTGACCGTTGCAGTATAGGCCCACCGGCGGTCATGGGGATGAAACAAGCCTCGAAAATCTGTAAGAACTTGATTTGACTGCGTGAAAAAATAAATCACGCTGGATTTATCCCCCATGCCGAAAACTGTGTTATGGGGCCGTAAATTTGTTCAGGTGAGACGCTCCTCGAGCCGCCAGATCAATCAACCACCGTCAGCGTAAAGCCCTGCTTGCGGAAGAGTTCGACCAGTCCCTGCTCGCCCGACAGGTGCAGGGCGCCGACGGCCATGAAGACGTTGCCGTTCGCAAGGATCGGTGCGGCGCGCTCGGCCATGACCTTGTTGCGGTCGAGGATGATGCGCTGCTCAAAGGTGGCGTAATCGCCGTCGCTATCGGTATCCTCGCCATCGGGCGTGACGACCTTCAGCATCGCCATCGTCGCTCCGGCATTGCCGGACAGGTAGAGATCGGTCATCGTCTCGACGACGTCGTTCATTTTGTCGCCGAGCTGCAGGGTTTCGATCAGCGATTTCAGATGGAAGGCGGCTGGCAGGTCGGCCATGGCCTGCAACTGCTCGACGAGCGTTTCCAGCCCCTTAACCTGCTTGCCGGCTGCGGCCGCGTCGTTGGCGATCTTCTGGTCGAGGAATTGCGCACCCTTGGCTTTGCGTGAGAGTTCGCAGGACGGCAATGCGACGACGCTGGAGATCATCCATGGCTGCATATGCGACACCGCGCCCAGCGTGATGCCGCGCTTTGCTAGGCCGGCCTCGAGTTTGGCGGCGTCGGCTGGCGGCAGCAGCGAGTTGATCGTTGCTCCGTTGGCGAGCATGGTGAGGTCCGGGCGGGCAAGGATCGCCATCGTCGCCTTCTTTTCATCGAGTATTTCGTCGGATTCGACGATGATCGTGTCGGCCTTGGCGTCCGCTTCTGCCGCGCCTTTCGGCATGACCAGCACGCGCGGATCGGTGACGTGCATGGTGCCGAGCAGCCAGGAGGTCTTCACTCCGGGCTTTTCGATCTTCCAGAAAATGCTGTGCCCGTTCGCGACCTTGTCACCGTCAGCGAGGAAAGACGCGTATTTCGCCGGATCGTTTTTCTGCAGTTCGGCAAGCAGGTTCCTGCCGCCGCAGGCCGCATCGTCGTCGGCATGGGCGGGCGCAAAAGAAGCCAGCGTGACAACCAGCGTGACGGCGAATGCAAGAGGCAGGGACGCCGCCGCCCAGAAGCCGGCGTTGCCGAGCGTCGAAAGGATGGCGGGCCGGGTCTTCTGGCGGTAGACTGATGTCATGACGATCTTTCAGCGGACGGGATCTGCATCTGCTCTACCCCGCGCGGAGCGGATATTCTCTTAACGCATTCGGTTAACCGAAGTTTAAGCCCGGGGATGGGCGCGATCATAGACTTCGAGCAGGCGGGCGGAATCGACGCCGGTGTAGACCTGCGTCGTCGACAGGCTGGCGTGGCCGAGCAGCTCCTGGATGGTGCGAAGATCGCCACCGCCGGCCAGCAGATGGGTTGCAAACGAGTGTCGCAGCGCATGTGGTGTTGCCGTTTCCGGCAAGTTGAAAGCGCTGCGTAATTTCTGCATGCCGCGCTGGATAAGGCCGGGATGCAACTTTCCGCCGCGAGCGCCGCGAAACAGCGGCAGGGCCGGGTCGAGATGGTAGGGGCAGAGCTGCTTGTACCGCTCCACGGCATCGACGACGACGGCCAGCAGCGGCACGATGCGCATTTTGTTGCCCTTGCCGGTGATGCGCAGCGATGTCGCGCCGGGGCGCAGATCGTCCGGCATGAGATCGAGCGCTTCCGAGATGCGCAGCCCGCAGCCGTAAAGCAGCGTCAGCACGGCGGCGTCCCGCGCGGCGATCCAGGGTTCCTCGTGCATCTGGGCTTCGTCGCTGACGACATTGATGGCCTGGCTGTCGGACAGTGGCTTCGGCAGAGATTTCGGTTGCTTCGGCGAGCGGACGGCAGCGGCGCCGGCAGCGTTCACCAGCCCTTTTTTCTCCAGGTAACGCAGGAGAGAGCGCAATCCGGCGAGATTGCGGCCCAGCGAGCGTGCACCGGCGCCATCGCGTCGGCGGTTCGCCAGAAAGGCGCGGAAATCGGCCGGGCGCAGGGCCTGGATGTCCTTCAATGTGGTCGGGCCGGCAAGGTGGCCAGTGAGGAAAAACAGGAACTGGCGTGTATCGCGCTCATATGCGTCCAGCGTGTGGGCGGATAGCCTGCGCTCGCTGCGGAGCGCTTCCAGCCATTTCTGGCGCTCGTCCAGAAGCTGGGGATGGGCCATGATCAGGATCTCGCCCACGGTAAACCTCTTGAATTCCAATTTAAGGCTGCCACTTTGCTTCAAGGAGAGTTATGGAATCGCTAACGTTCCGGCTGGCGTGTCATGCTTCGATCATCTTACGCCGCGATAACCACGACATAAGCATTGCAGGACCTTCCATGACGCGCCGCGATTCTACCTCGACCCTCGGACAGCTTGCCGGCGCCATCGCCCTGGTGTCGCAGGGAAGGCCCGGCCATATCGTCGACACGCTGATCGCCGAGCGCGGGGAGAAGATCGTCAAGAGCCCGTTCTGGCCGCTCATCCGTCCCTTCCTGCATGTGCTGCTGCGCTATCACAAGGCAATCCGTTTTGCCGACGATGTCGCCAAGCTGCCCGGATTCCAGTCGTTCGAATATATGAGCGACCTGCTGCGGCTCGACATCCGCTCCCAGAATGCCGAGCGTATTCCGGCCAGCGGCGGGTTTATCCTGGTGAGCAACCATCCGACCGGCATTGCCGACGGGGTGGCGATCTTCGACCTGATGAAGGAACGGCGGCCGGACATGATGGTGTTTGCCAACCGGGACGCGGTGCGTGTCAATCCGCGCTTTGCCGAGATGATTATTCCCGTCGAATGGCGCGATGAATACAAGAGCAAGCTCAAGACGCGCGAGACGCTGCTGCTGACCAATAAGACGGTCGAGGACGGCAAGGCGATGGTGCTGTTTCCCTCCGGTCGCATTGCCTACTGGGCGAATGGCAAGCTGAACGAGCGCCCGTGGAAGACGTCGGCAGTCGCGCTGGCACGAAAATACAATCTGCCGATCCTGCCGGTGCACCTGTCGGCGCGCAATTCCGGGCTGTTCTACTGGTTTGCCAAATGGTCCACCGAACTCCGCGACATGACGGTGTTTTACGAACTGCTCAACAAGCGCGGCGACCGCTTCGACTTCCGGGTCGGCAAGCTGATATCCCCGGACCAACTGGAAGGCGATGTCAACGAAGTGACCAGGGCGCTGGAAAAGCTGACGGTGCATGACATGGAGACCGATCCGGATGCGGTCTTCGTGCCGCTGTCGATGCCGGCGGCAGAGGCTGTTACGAGGCCATTGGTGGCGGCGGCACGCTGAGGGGCTGCTGGGCGGGGTAAGGTAGCATGGCACTGGTTGCATTCCGCTGTCGAACATTACCGACTAATATCGAAGGGCTCCAGCGCGATGCACGCCGCCACGGCTACGGCTCGATCGATCGTCTGATCTCTGAATGGCAGGAAGGCAGCAATCGCTTCGCCCGAACGGGGGAGTGCCTGCTTGCCATCCGTTCGGATCGGCGGCTGGTCGGGATAGGCGGGATGACGATAGAGCCCGCCGATGCCTCGATGATGCGGATGCGCAGGTTCTACGTCGACGCCGCGATGCGCGGGCGTGGAGTGGGCCGCCTGCTCGCGGAGACCTTGCTCGACGCCGTTCCAGGAGGGACTGCAGGGGTGACCGTCAACGCCGGCACGGCCGATGCTGCTGCATTCTGGTTGCGCATGGGATTTACCCCTGAAGTCGCCGACGGGTATACGCACGCGCGGCTCTTTGCCCCATCACGTGACTAACACGATGCCTGACGTGAACCGCGACTAATTTGCAGCCATTGCGGCCATAACGAGCATCGAAACTTGGTCGAATAAAAAAGACCCTCGCGGGTCTCTATTATGGCTATAGCCGAGTGAGTGCCCCTTACCGTGGTATTCTGGCCTCTAGGGCGGGCTTGCAATGGCGTCCTTGCGGAAGCCCCACTGTCCATTGCTGTCGCTAAAGCTATAGATTCAACTTGAGATTGTCAACGTGATCTCTGGTGCGGGACATTATGGAGATGTCTTCGCATTGCAGTGACATGTCTTCAAAACACTCTTCAACGGCGCGCGTTTCGATAGTCAGCTGTGTCGTTCGTCTGACGTGCCAATTGTCGGCACACGATCGCAATCCTGCATGCGGAGGCCGTTGTCGACATCTAATCCGTGACGGCTGCTCTTTGCCTGAAACCGCAGTTGCGCATCTCGCCCCTCGTCCCTAGTTGATGGGGACCGGCACCATTCGCCGGTTTCATTTCTTTCCAACTCCGGGCATGGTCTGCCGCAATGAACAACGATTCCTCTGATCTGTTCGGCGCGCTTGCGAAGGTGCCGCCGGTGACGCGTACTGTGCCCATTCTGGTGCCCATGCCTGCGCCGCGGCCCTATTCCTATGCCGTGCCCGAGGGTATGGCGGTCGAGCCCGGTTCGGTCGTGCAGGTGCCGCTGGGTCCGCGCCAGGTGATCGGCGTCGTCTGGGACGGGGGCGATGACAACGGCGTCGACCCCAAGAAGCTGCGGCCGATCACCCGTGTTTTCGACTGCCCGCCGCTCGCAAAGGAAATGCGCGACTTTATAGACTGGGTCGCCACCTACACGCTGTCGCCGCCCGGCCATGTGGCGCGGATGGCCTTGCGCGTGCCGGCTGCCTTCGATCCGGAGCCGATGGTCGAGGGGCTCAAGTTCGTCGGCGGCGCGCCCGACCGGCTGACGCCGGCCAGAAGCCGCGTGCTGGAAATGGCCGTCGGCGCGCCTTCGTGGACGCGCAGCGGCCTGGCCCACGCTGCCGGCGTGTCGACAAGCGTGATCGACGGTCTGGTAAAGCAGGGGGTTTTCGAGACCATCTTTCTCACTCCGCCGCCTGTCGTTGCCAAGCCCGATCCGGATTTCGTGGCGGCCCGGCTGGAGGGGCCGCAAAAGCAGGCGGCAGTCGAGGTGATCGACGAGGTCAGGAAGGCGACGTTCTCGGTATCTCTGATCGACGGGATTACCGGATCCGGCAAGACCGAGGTCTATTTCGAGGCGATAGCCGAGACCCTGCGGCAGGGACGGCAGGTGCTGATCCTGCTGCCGGAAATTGCCCTGACAGCAAGCTTTCTCGAGCGTTTCCAGCAGCGCTTCGGGTCGAAGCCGGCCGAATGGCATTCCGACCTTGCCCCTCGTACACGGGAAAAAGTCTGGCGGCAGGCGGTCACGGGGGATGTGCGCGTTGTCGCCGGTGCGCGCTCGGCGCTGTTCCTGCCGTTCGAGGATCTCGGGCTAATCATTGTCGACGAAGAGCACGACCCTGCCTACAAGCAGGAGGATCGGGTCTTCTACAATGCCCGCGACATGGCTGTGGTGCGTGCCCGGATCGGCGATTTCCCGGTCGTGCTGGTGTCGGCGACGCCATCGGTCGAAAGCCAGGTCAACGGCCAGAGCGGCCGCTACAGCACCATCCACCTGCCGACGCGCTTCGGCGATGCGGCGTTGCCAGATCTTCACCTCGTCGATATGCGGCGGCATGCTCCCGATCGCGGCGGTTTCCTGTCGCCGGTGCTTTTGCGCGCGGTTGGAAAGACGGTCGCGGACGGGCACCAGGCGCTGCTGTTCCTCAACAGGCGCGGTTATGCACCGCTGACCCTCTGCCGGGTCTGCGGCCACCGCTTCCAGTGCCCGCAATGCTCCAGCTGGCTGGTGGAGCACCGGTTTCGCCAGCAGTTGCAGTGCCACCAATGCGGTCATGCGGAGCGGACGCCGGAAGCCTGCCCGGAATGCGGCACCTTCGATCATCTCGTCGCCTGCGGGCCCGGCGTGGAACGTATCGCCGAGGAGGTGGAGAAGCATTTTCCGGATGCAAGGACCATCGTCCTGTCCTCCGATATTCTCGGCGGCGTCAAGCGCTTACGGCTGGAACTGGAGGCCATCGCCAATGGCGAGGCGGACATCGTCATCGGCACGCAGCTGGTGGCCAAGGGTCACAATTTCCCGCTGATGACGCTGGTCGGTATCGTCGATGCCGATATCGGGCTTGCCAATGGCGACCCACGGGCCGCCGAGCGGACATTCCAGTTGCTGAGCCAGGTCACCGGCCGCGCCGGTCGGACCGGGCTGAAAAGCCATGGCCTGCTGCAGACCTACCAGCCGCAGCATCCCGTCATGCAGGCGATCGTCTCGGGCGATGCAGCTGCTTTTTACGAGCGCGAGATTTCGGAGCGGGAAAGAGCCCTGCTGCCGCCGTTCGGACGGCTTGCCTCGATCATCGTCTCGGCCGAAACGCGCCAGGATGCCGAGACCCATGCGCGCGGTATGCGCAACGCCGCGCCTAACGTGCCGGGCATTGCCGTCCTCGGACCGGCCGAGGCGCCGCTGGCGCTGGTGCGCGGCCGGCATCGCTTCCGGCTGCTGGTGCACGGCCGGCGCAACTCGGACATGCAGGGGTTTTTGCGAACCCTGCTGGCGCAAGGGCCGAAGGAGCGCGGCTCCGTCCATGTGCAACTCGATATCGACCCGCAGAGCTTTTTGTAAACCGAGCCGCTGCCGACAGCATTGGTTACCAAAACCATGGGGCGGGGCATCCATATTTCCTCGACACGGACTTCGTGCCATAAGGCCGGCAATGCTTCAGATGATTTGGGAACGGTGATGGAATTTTATTTTCCGACTGAACGGGGCGAACAGCTCGCCTATTGCGCGGCTGCCTTTACGGCCTTGCTCGGGCTCTTCATGATGTTTGCGCCTGGATATGCCTATCGCATTCTCGGTCTGCAGCCGCGCGAGGGTCGCCTCGGCGCCTATGCGGAGGCCCGGTCGATGGGCGGATCGTATATCGGCTTCGGCCTGATGGCGATCCTTCTGGCACAGCCCATGGTTTATCTCGCCCTCGGCACGTCTTTCGCGCTTGCAGCATTCGGGAGGGTGCTGTCGCTGATGTCGGACCGTGGAAACGTCGTCGTCAACCTCGTGATGCTTGTCATCCAGGTTGCTCTTGCAGCTTTGCCGATTATCTATTTTCTTGGCTGGATTTGAGCAGAATTTGACCTGCGCCAACTCGTCGCGGGGAGAATTCGGCTTTTTGCGGCAGAAATCCCCGCGAAAGGCGCAATAGGGACCGAGGTGTGTTGCGAGTCTCAACTTCCTATGTTAGACGGGCTCGGAAATGGGAAGAAGCGGGGGCATCTCCCGCGGATTTCTTGGGGGAAATCAAAACCAATTCAAAGTCCTAGGCATCCGCACGCCCGGATCCTAACTTTAGGGTTGAAATCAGGGAAAATTGTGCCCGTGGCAGACACATCCCATCCTATATCCGGTGTGGCAGAGCGATATGCATCGTCTTTGTTCGAGCTTGCGCTCGCCGAGGGCGCCGTCGCCCAGGTGACTGCCGATCTCGACCGTTTCCAGGCCATGCTCGACGAAAGCGAAGACTTGCGGCGTTTCGTTGCCAGTCCGGTCTTCTCGTCCGGAGACCAGGTCAAGGCCATCGAGGCTTTGTCGGCCAAGGCTGGGATCACCGGTTTCTTCGCAAACTTCCTGAAGGTCGTTGCGCGTCACCGTCGTCTTTTTGCGCTGCCGGGCATGATCCGCTCTTTCCGCCTGATCGCTGCCGAGCAGCGTGGCGAAGTCACTGCCGAGGTCAGTTCCGCGCATGCGCTGACGCCGGAGCAGGAAAACGAATTGAAGGTGGCGCTGAAGAGCGTTACCGGTAAAGAAGTCACGGTCGCCGTAACGGTGGACCCGTCTATTCTTGGTGGTTTGATTGTGAAAGTGGGGTCGCGACAGATTGATACGTCGCTACGCACCAAACTTTCTACCCTTAAGCTTGCATTGAAAGAGGTTGGCTGATGGATATCCGCGCCGCGGAAATTTCCGCAATTCTGAAAGACCAGATCAAGAATTTTGGCCAGGAGGCTGAGGTTTCCGAGGTCGGCCAGGTTCTCTCCGTCGGTGACGGCATTGCCCGCGTCTACGGTCTGGATAACGTCCAGGCCGGCGAAATGGTCGAGTTCCCCGGCGGAATTCGCGGCATGGCCCTCAACCTCGAATCCGACAATGTCGGCGTCGTGATCTTCGGGTCCGACCGCGACATCAAGGAAGGCGACATCGTCAAGCGCACCGGCGCCATCGTCGATGTGCCAGTCGGTCCCGAACTGCTCGGCCGCGTCGTTGACGCACTCGGCAATCCGATCGATGGCAAGGGCCCGATCAACGCGACCCGCCGTTCGCGCGTCGACGTCAAGGCTCCCGGCATCATCCCGCGCAAGTCGGTGCATGAGCCGATGTCCACCGGCCTCAAGGCCATCGATGCTCTGATCCCGGTCGGCCGTGGCCAGCGCGAGCTCGTCATCGGCGACCGCCAGACCGGCAAGACTGCCATCATTCTCGACACGATCCTCAATCAGAAGGCCATCCACGACAATGGCCCTGATGCTGAAAAGCTCTATTGCGTCTACGTCGCCATCGGCCAGAAGCGCTCGACGGTTGCCCAGTTCGTGAAGGTGCTCGAAGAGCGCGGCGCGCTGAAGTACTCGATCATCGTTGCTGCCACCGCGTCCGACCCGGCGCCTATGCAGTACCTCGCACCGTTTGCCGGTTGCGCCATGGGCGAATACTTCCGCGACAACGGCCAGCACGCTCTGATTGGCTATGACGATCTTTCCAAGCAGGCCGTCGCCTACCGCCAGATGTCTCTGCTGCTGCGCCGCCCGCCAGGCCGCGAAGCCTACCCAGGCGACGTTTTCTACCTGCACTCGCGTCTTCTCGAGCGTGCTGCCAAGCTTTCCGACGAAAAGGGCTCCGGTTCGCTGACGGCTTTGCCGGTCATCGAAACACAGGGCAACGACGTTTCGGCCTTCATTCCGACCAACGTGATCTCGATCACCGACGGCCAGATCTTCCTTGAAACCGACCTGTTCTACCAGGGTATCCGCCCGGCTGTGAACGTCGGCCTGTCGGTTTCCCGCGTTGGTTCGGCCGCTCAGGTCAAGGCGATGAAGCAGGTTGCCGGCTCGATCAAGGGCGAACTTGCGCAGTATCGCGAAATGGCTGCCTTCGCGCAGTTCGGCTCGGATCTCGACGCCTCGACGCAGCGCCTGCTGAACCGCGGCGCACGCCTGACCGAACTCCTGAAGCAGCCGCAGTTCTCGCCGCTGAAGACGGAAGAGCAGGTTGCGGTTATCTTCGCCGGCGTGAACGGCTATCTCGACAAGGTCGCTGTCAGCGATATCGGCAAGTTCGAGCAGGGCCTGCTGTCTTATCTGCGGTCTGACGGCAAGGACATCCTTGACGCCATTCGCGACCAGAAGGCCATCAGCGACGATATCAAGGGCAAGCTCCAGGCTGCCATCGATACCTTCGGCAAGTCTTTCGCCTGATCAAGGCATCACTTTAGGACGGATAACGGATGCCTTCACTTAAGGATCTGAAAAACCGGATCGCCTCCGTCAAGGCGACGCAGAAGATCACCAAAGCGATGAAGATGGTCGCAGCGGCGAAGCTTCGGCGTGCTCAGGAGGCGGCCGAGGCTGCCCGCCCTTACTCGCAGCGCATGGGCGCCGTGCTTGCAAACATCACGCAGGCCGTCGGCACCAGTGACGAGGCGCCCGCGCTGATGCGTGGAACCGGTCAGGACAGGGTTCATCTGCTGGTCGTCTGCTCGGCGGAACGTGGTCTCTGCGGCGGTTTCAATTCGCAGATCGCCCGATTTGCCCGCGATCATACCCGCAGGCTGCTGGCCGAAGGCAAGACGGTCAAGATCTTCACCGTCGGCAAGAAGGGCTATGACATCCTGCGTCGCGAGTTTGCTTCGCTGATCGTCGAGCGCAAGGAACTTCGCGACGTCAAGAAGATCGGCTTCGGCAATGCCGATGAAATCGGCAAGCGCATCGTGGAGATGTTCAATGCCGGCGAATTCGATGTCTGCACTCTGTTCTATTCCGAATTCAAGTCTGTGATATCGCAGGTGCCGACGGCGCTGCAGCTTATCCCGGCGATCGTGCCGACTGCACCGGTCGCGACGGAAGCGACCCAGGCGAATGCGATCTACGAATACGAACCCGATGCCGCGTCGATCCTGACGGATCTGATCCCGCGCAACATCTCGGTCCAGGTTTTCCGCGCGCTCCTCGAGAACGTTGCTGGTGAGATGGGCGCGAAGATGAGTGCAATGGATAACGCGACCCGGAACGCTGGTGAGATGATCAACAAACTGACGCTCAGCTACAACCGCCAGCGTCAGGCGCAGATCACCAAGGAACTCATTGAAATCATTTCGGGCGCGGAAGCGCTCTGAGGTTAGGAAGAGGGTAAGAATATGGCTATGGCAGCTACCCCCGCAGCAGCAACGCCTGCAGTCGGTTCGACCGGCAAGATCACGCAGATCATCGGACCCGTCGTTGACGTTGTGTTCGACGGCGAACTGCCGAAGATCCTGAATGCGCTGGAAACCATGAACAACGGCAACCGCCTTGTTCTGGAAGTCGCGCAGCACCTCGGCGAAAACGCCGTCCGCACGATCGCAATGGACGCCACCGAAGGCCTGGTTCGCGGACAGACCGTCACCGATACAGGCACCCCGATCACCGTTCCGGTCGGCCCCGAGACGCTCGGCCGCATCATGAACGTCATCGGCGAGCCGGTCGACGAAGCAGGTCCGCTGGTCACCGCGACAAAGCGCTCGATCCACCAGGAAGCGCCTGCCTATATCGAGCAGTCCACTGACGCGCAGATCCTTGTTACCGGCATCAAGGTCGTCGACCTGCTCGCACCTTATGCCAAGGGCGGCAAGATCGGCCTGTTCGGCGGCGCCGGCGTTGGCAAGACCGTTCTGATCATGGAATTGATCAACAACGTCGCCAAGGCGCACGGCGGTTACTCGGTGTTTGCCGGCGTCGGCGAACGCACCCGCGAAGGCAACGACCTTTACCACGAAATGATCGAATCCGGCGTGAACAAGCTGGGCGGCGGCGAAGGCTCGAAAGCAGCTCTCGTCTACGGTCAGATGAACGAGCCACCAGGTGCGCGCGCCCGCGTTGCGCTCACCGGCCTGACGATCGCCGAAGACTTCCGCGACAAGGGACAGGACGTTCTGTTCTTCGTCGACAACATTTTCCGCTTTACGCAGGCGGGTTCGGAGCTGTCGGCTCTGCTCGGCCGTATTCCTTCGGCCGTGGGTTATCAGCCGACGCTGGCCACCGACATGGGCCAGATGCAGGAGCGCATCACCACGACGACCAAGGGCTCGATCACATCGGTTCAGGCGATTTACGTCCCCGCCGACGACTTGACCGACCCGGCTCCGGCAACCTCGTTCGCCCATCTGGACGCAACGACGAACCTGTCGCGCTCGATCGCCGAAAAGGGCATCTATCCTGCCGTCGATCCGCTGGACTCCACCTCGCGCATGCTCGACCCGCTGGTCGTCGGCGAAGAGCACTATGAAGTTGCTCGTAAGGTTCAGTCGACGCTGCAGCGCTACAAGGCCCTGCAGGACATCATCGCCATCCTCGGCATGGACGAACTGTCGGAAGACGACAAGCTGTCGGTTGCCCGCGCCCGCAAGATCGAGCGCTTCCTTTCGCAGCCGTTCTTCGTTGCCGAAGTCTTCACCGGCGCTCCGGGCAAACTCGTTGCGCTCGAAGATACGATCAAGGGCTTCAAGGGCCTCGTGAACGGCGATTACGACCACCTCCCGGAAGCTGCCTTCTACATGGTCGGCACCATCGAGGAAGCGGTCGAAAAGGCAAAGAAGCTGGCTGCTGCCGTTTGATGCTTGTCGGTGGCGCCAGGCTTTGCCAGCGCCACTGCCTTACCAAAGACAATCGAGAAGTGACGGTCCATGGCTGATTTCAAATTCGAACTGGTGTCTCCCGAGCGGCTGCTGCTGTCCGAAATGGTGACGGCTGTCGTCATTCCGGCGAGCGAAGGCGAGATGACGGTCATGGCAAACCATGCACCGACCATGACCACTATCAAGCCAGGTGTGGTCAGCGTCCGCTCCAGCACCGGTGCCAAGAAGGACTATGTGGTTTTCGGCGGTTTTGCAGACGTCCTGCCGACGGGCTGCACGTTGCTCGCCGAATCCGCCGTTCCGGTCGACGAACTGCAGCGCGATGAATTGACCCGTCGTATCGACGCGGCGCAGGCCGAACTCAACGATGCCGTTCATCACGAGCACAAGTCGAAGCTCGAGCAGTTCATCATGGAACTTTCGCATCTGCAGGGTAGCGTCATCCGCGACTGATACAGAGCGTCAGGACAAGATCTTCAAAGCGGCTTCGGCCGCTTTTATTTTTTGAACCGGCTTGTTCGTCCGATACCGATTTCTCCGCTAAACCTCCCGCCAATCGGCTTTCCTTCGTGGATCTAAACCCTATGATAGCGGGATGGGAGCCATCGGGCCTGGGAGAGTTCTAGTGTTTCAATCCAATTTGTTTGCCAACCGCACCGTCGTCGTGACGGGTGCGGGCCGTGGGATCGGGCTTGAGGTGGCGCGGCAGTTTCTCGACTGCGGCGCGCGCGTGCTGGTGCATATCGGCCGGGATGAAAGTCGCCCATTGCCGGCTTTTCTCAGCGACGCTAAAAATACAGGGCGTGCCGTGATCTTTGCCGCCGACTTCGGTGCTGCCGATGGGACGTCTGCCTTCGTCAAGGCCGTTGGCGAACATGCTGGGACGGTGGATGTGCTGGTCAACAACGCCGGGACGATGCTGGGACGCTATCCGGCCGCCGATCTCACCGATGCGCAATATCAGGCCGTGGTGCAGCTCAACCAGACGGCTGTCGTCGAGGTCACACGTGGACTGCTGCCGTTGCTGAGAGCCTCGGGGCAGGCGGCCATCGTCAACACGGTATCGATTTCCGCGCTGACGGGAGGCAGTCCGGGTTCGGCAATCTATTCTGCTTCGAAGGCTTTCGTTGCCACCTATTCCAAGGCGTTGGCGCGGGAACTGGCGCCGGACGGTATCCGCGTCAACTGCGTATCGCCGGGGACGATCACGACAGAATTCCACGAGCGCTATTCGTCCGAAGAAAAACTCGAGGCGACCCGACGCACAATCCCTTTGCAGCGTCTAGGGACGGCAGAGGACTGCGCGCCGGCATACCTGTTCCTGTCGGCACCATCCTTATCCGGCTACATCACTGGCCAGGTGATCGAGATCAACGGTGGGCAGCTGATTTGCTGATGGGAAAGCGTTGAGCAAGTTCGAGACGACTGCGCATGTCGAGAGAATTGCGCGCCGCGATGGCAAGATGGCTCGAAGCCTTCGGAGCGTGCCCGAGGAAGTGCCAATTGCCTTTTCCTATGGCGGCTCCTCGCATGCGGTGATGATGGCGACACCCGCCGATCTCGAGGATTTCGCTGTCGGCTTCAGCCTGACGGAAGGTATCGTCACCTCCGTCGGAGAGATCGCCGCCATCGAGGCTGTAGAGGATGACGAGGGCATCGACGTGCAGATCACTCTTGTCGATGCGGTGGCGGACGCGTTGCGCACCCGCAAGCGTCACATGGCCGGGCCGGTCGGCTGCGGCCTGTGCGGCATCGAGTCGATCGAGCAGGCTGTGCGCCCGATACCGGATGTTTCGGGTGTCGGCCCGACACTGACCATGGCCGAAGTCACCGGGGCCGTCGCTTTGCTTAATGCCGCGCAGCCGCTGCATCGCGAGACCCGGGCTGTGCATGGTGCGGGCTTTTACCTGCCGGGGAAGGGGCTTTCGGCCGTGCGCGAGGATGTCGGCCGTCACAATGCGCTGGACAAGCTGTGTGGTGCGGTCGTTCGTGCCGGGCAGGACGCCGGCTTAGGCGCGGTCGTCGTCACCAGCCGATTGTCGGTCGAGATGGTGCAGAAGGCCGCCATTCTCGGCAGCGCCGTGTTGATTGCGATATCAGCCCCGACAGCTCTCGCCATCCGGACGGCTGAGGAGGCGGGAATGACGCTCATCGCGTTGGTCCGGGGGGAGGATTTCGAGATATTCACCCACCCCGGCCGGATCATCGACGCGGCACTCGATTGAGCGAGTCCGCATGCGGTCCCAAACCCTCTGGGCTCGCGGCTAGAACTCCTCCCAGCTCTCGGCGACGGCTGCTGACGAACCGCTACTTCTGGCAGCCCGCATCACCGGTTGGCGAGCCGGCGATGGCGCGGTCCGGGAACGTGGTGAGGCGGCTGCCGTGCGTGAGGGCCTGTCGCCGGCGACGCCGAACTGGGCGAGTAGTGCGCGCAACTCCTCGGTCTCGTGCGTAAGTTTGTGGCTCGCCGCAGTGTTTTCCTCGACCATGGCGGCGTTCTTCTGGGTCGCATGATCCATGGCATTGACCGCCTGGTTGATTTCCTTGAGGCCGAGAGACTGTTCCTTCGAGGCCACGACGATAGCGATGACATTCTTGTCGATATCGCCGACCTGCTGAACGATCTCTTCTAGTGCCTTGCCGGTCTCGTCGACCAGTGCAACACCGTTTTTCACCAACTGGCCGGACTTGTTGATCAGCCCCTTGATCTCCTTTGCAGCCCCGGCGGAGCGCTGTGCGAGTTCACGGACCTCCTGGGCAACGACTGCAAAGCCCTTTCCGGCCTCGCCGGCACGGGCAGCCTCGACGCCGGCATTCAGCGCCAGCAGGTTGGTCTGGAAGGCGATGTCGTCGATGACGCCGATGATGCTGCTAATCTCGCGGGACGATTGTTCGATCTGGCCCATTGCGGCAACTGCGTTGCGCACCACATTGCCAGATTGCTCGGCCCCCTGCCGTGTCTGGGCGACAAGCCGTCCGGCCTCGTCCGCACGCTTGCTGCTGTCGTTGACAGCGGTCGTGATCTCTTCGAGCGCTGCCGCCGTCTCTTCGATGGAGGCGGCCTGTTGCTCCGTCCGCTTGGACAGGTCGTCTGCCGCCGTGCCAATCTCGCGCGAGCCGGCTGCGATAGCGCTGGCGTTGCCGCCGATAGTCTCCATCGCCGCCGAAAGCTTGCCCAGCGCGTCGTTGAAATCGCGACGCAACTGCTCCATCGAGGGTACGAACGGCGTGTCGATGGTCTGCGTGAGATCGCCTTGCGCCAGTGCCTTCATGCTTTCGCCGAGTTTCGCAATGGCACTCATGCGGCTGGTGACATCCGTCGCAAATTTGACGACCTTGAAGACCTTCCCGTTGGCATCGAGGATCGGATTGTAGGCGGCCTGAATCCAGATTTCGCGACCACCCTTGCCGAGGCGGACGAACTCGTTGGCAACAAACTCGCCACCCGCCAAACGGCGCCAGAAGTTTGCATACTCCTCGGAGCGGCTGTAGGCCGGATCGCAGAACATGCTGTGGTGTTTGCCAACGATCTCGCTGAGCGAATAGCCGAGCGCATTGCAGAAATTTTCATTGGCAACGAGGATTTCGCCCGTCGGTGTGAATTCGATGATGGCCTGAGATTGGGAAAGCGCATCCAGCTTGCCTGCGTCCTCGACAGATTTGGTGTATGCGGCCGTGATGTCGGAGGCGAATTTGACGACCTTGTAGGGCTTACCGCTCTTTTGAACGGGATTGTAGCTTGCCCGAATCCAGACATTCCGACCGTTCTTGCCGATGCGTCTGAAAACGGCTGAAGCATAGTCGCCGCGGCCAAGGCTGGCCCAGAAATTGCGATATTCCTGCGAGGCGCTGTAATCCGGGTCGCAAAACATGCTGTGGTGCTTGCCGACGATCTCGCTCTGCTGGTAGCCGAGCGCGTTGCAGAAGTTTTCGTTTGCTTTCAGGATCTTGCCTGTCAGGTCGAATTCGATCACTGCCTGTGATCGCGAGATGGCATTGAGAATATGCTGGGCGTCTGAAGTCAGTCCGAAGCTCATAGCGAGGTGCCTCATTTCCTGGCGCAGCCCCACGCCAGCGCCAATGCTCCATTGAAACCTCCAGGCGCGACAACAGCCCTCAGGCACATCGCACGAAGAGACGTTGGCCGATCCATCCGGAACGGCCGTATTTGAATAATCGATTTGCTAGGTGCGCCAGAGTTGCACTGGCTGTCTGCGTTAAGCTGTCCGCAACATGATGTCGCAATACAAAGATGGATAAAAATAGTTAAATTACGGTATATTCTAAATAGACAATAAAACCAAAGATTGTGCGGTCAGTATAATGTCTGCGGGCGCACGGGTTCAGGCATGACGGCAATAAAAAACCGCCCCGGAACGGAGCGGTTTCATTTGTGGAAGGCGACGGCAGTTTTATGCGGCCACGTCTTTAAGCAGCCATGTCCTCTGCGTCGGTTTCCTTGAACATCTTCGCCAGGTTGAGAAAGCAGATCATGCCGTTTTCGGTGGCGATGATGCCTTCGCAATAGGAGCGATCGAAGGAAGCGGTGACTTCCGGGACCGGCTGCACCTGGTCCGAGCCGATCGTCAGGATGTCGGAGACGCGGTCGACGAGCATGCCGATCACCATGTTGTGGACCTCGGCGACAACGATGGCGCTGCGTTCGTTGGCGACCGTGCTCTTCATGCCGAGCTTGTAGGCAAGATCGATGATCGGGATCACCGAACCGCGCAGGTTCATGACGCCGATGACGTCAGACGGTGCATGCGGGATCGGGGTTGAAGGAGCCCAGCCGCGGATCTCGCGGATGGTGGTCGTCTTCACGCAGAATTCCTGCTCGTGAAGCCGGAAAGCGATGATCTCGAGGGTCTCGCCGCTGAAACTCGTTGTCGTGATGGTTGCCATTAGAATTCTTCCCAATTTTCCTGAGCAAGCGCGGCTGTGGCCCCGCGACCGCTGGCGCGAACGGCCTTCACCCTCGATACGGGCGCCGAACCCGTCGTCGCTCTGGCATCGGGACGCCCTGAGCGAATCATAGTGGAAGAGTGTTGCCCAAATCTAAACTGCGCCAACAACTCGCGCAGGCTCTCGGCCTCGTTGGCGAGACTGCTGCTTGCCGCTGTCGTCTCCTCGACCATGGCCGCGTTCTGCTGGGTGTTCTGGTCCATGGAGTTGACGGCGTTGTTGATTTCTTTCAGCCCGGTCGCCTGTTCCCGCGCGGCAACGACGATAGCGGCAACGTTCGTGTCGATCTCGCCGACCTGGCGGACGATGGTGTCCAGCGCGCGGCCTGTTTCATCCACGAGCGACACGCCGTTCTTGACCTGCATCGAGGAGGTGGTGATCAGTGTCTTGATCTCCTTGGCCGCCTTGGCCGAGCGCTGTGCGAGTTCGCGGACTTCCTGGGCGACGACTGCGAAGCCCTTGCCGGCTTCTCCGGCCCGCGCTGCCTCGACGCCGGCGTTCAAGGCCAGCAGGTTTGTCTGGAAGGCAATGTCGTCGATGACGCTGATGATGTTGCTGATTTCGCGCGAAGACTTGTCGATTTCCCCCATCGCATTGACGGCGTTGCGCACGACCGCTCCGGAGAGTTCGGCTCCGCTTCTAGTCTGGGCCACCAGATTGGCGGATTCCTCGGCCCGACGGGCGCTATCGGCAACCGTTTGGGTAATCTCCTCCAGGGCAGCGGCTGTCTGCTCCACGGCGGCGGCCTGTTGCTCGGTACGCCGCGCGAGCTCGTCGGAGGCTGTGCGGGTCTGGCTTGCGCCGGCGGCGATCGCGTTGGCATTTTCGGCCACCACGCGCATGGCGGATTCCAGCTTCTCGACGGAGTGGTTGAAGTCTACGCGGACTTTTTCAAGCGTCGGAATGAACGGCTTTTCAATGCGCGATACCAGATCGCCGTTGGCAAGCGCCGTCAGGCCAGCGGCCAGTTCTGCGACTGCACGGACGCGTTCGGTGACGTCGGTTGCGAATTTGACGACCTTGAAGATGCGACCGTTCATGTCCAGAATAGGGTTGTAGGAAGCCTGAATCCAGACGACCTTGCCGCCCTTGCCGATCCGCATGAACTCTTCCGCGATAAACTGACCGGAGGCGAGCGTTTCCCAGAACTTCCTGTATGCCGGCGTTGAAACATAGGCCGGGTCGCAGAATATCTGGTGGTGACGGCCGCTGATTTCCTCGAGCCTATATCCAAGGAGCGACAGGAAGTTTTCGTTTGCCGTAAGGATCTCTCCACCAGGCGTAAATTCGATCACGGCCTGGACGCGGGAAATCGCATTGAGCTTGCCCTCGGCATCGGCCGCGCGCAATTTTGCGTCGGTGATGACGCTGGCGAATTTGACCACCTTGCAGGGTTTGCCGTGCGACAGAACCGGATTGTAGGTCGCCTGAAGCCAGACTTCGCGTCCGTCCTTAGCAAGTCTTTTATATTCGCCGGAATCGAACTTGCCGTCGCCGAGATTGGCCCAGAAGGCGCGGTACTCGCTGGATGCGACATAGGCGGGGTCGCAGAAAATGCTGTGGTGCCTGCCGACGATATCCTGCAGCTTGTAGCCAAGCGTGTTGCAGAAATTTTCATTGGCGGTGATGATTTTCCCTGTCAGGTCGAACTCTATGACTGCCTGGGATTTCATGAGGGCTGCGTTGATCGCCTTGGCTTTGGCCCCGGAACTGAACGGTATGATCGACATAGAATTTTCCTCCAAGGAAGCAATGTCGTCAAGGCACACTTCGCCAATCAGCAGAATGTAAAATGTGAGCGCCGCCCATTTTCATTTTATATTCTATCTAATTTGTAAGTATGGCTGATTATTTGCTGTGCGTTGAGTTATTTGTAGTTCAGACGAAAATTTTAAATTTGTCAAATGTCATTTTTATTCGGAAGTCTGATGCGCGTTGCTATCTGTATTAGAATGAAGTCATTAAAAATTTACTTAGATTCTATTGTTTACCCCTGAAATCCTAGGGGTAAGCACGCATGCATCTAACTATAGAAACAACGAAAGGGTCGTGCTATGCGAGCACCTTGGCAAGTCGCTCGACGGCCCAGTCGACCTGATCTGCCGTGATGACAAGCGGGGGTGCAAGGCGGATGGTATGGCCGTGGGTGTCCTTGGCCAGAATGCCGAGTGTTTTCAAGGCATCGCAGTAAGGCCTTGCGCCGCCGGCTTCCGGGTCCAGTTCTATCGCCATCATCAAGCCGCGACCGCGAACGTCCTTGACGATGTTGGACCGGATTGCCCTGAGGCCATCGAGGAAGCGGTTGCCCATAACGGCGGCGTTCTCGATCATGCCTTCTTCCGTCAGCACCTTCAGTGAGGCCCGGGCGACGGCGCAGGCTAGCGGGTTGCCGCCGAAGGTCGAGCCATGCTGACCGGGCTTCAGGACCCCCAGCACCTCCGAGTTCGAAAGCACCGCCGACACCGGATAGAAGCCGCCTGACAGCGCCTTGCCGATCAGCGTCACGTCCGCCTCGATGCCTTCATGCTCCTCAGCCAGCAGCTTGCCCGTACGGCCGAGCCCTGTCTGGATCTCGTCAAGGATAAGCGTGACGTTGTTGTCGGTGCAGAGCTCGCGGACACGCGTGAAATAGCCTGCCGGCGGGATGATGACGCCGGCCTCGCCCTGGATGGGCTCCACCAGAACCGCAACGGTATTTTCAGTGATCGCTGCCGCCAGTGCATCGGCATCGCCGAAGGGCACGGTGACGAAGCCGGGGGCGTAGGGGCCGAAGCCGTTGCGGGCATCGGGGTCCGTCGAAAAACTGATGATGCCGAGCGTCCGGCCGTGGAAGTTCTCCGAGCAGACGATGATCTCCGCCTGGTTCCCGGCGACGCCCTTGACCTCATATCCCCATTTGCGGACCGCCTTGACGACAGTCTCGACTGCCTCGGCCCCGGAGTTCATCGGCAGGATCTTGTGCGAGCCGGTGAGGGCGGCGAGCTCTTCGTAGAGGTAGGCAAGCTGGTCGTTGCGGAAAGCCCGCGAGGTAAGCGTCAGCTTGCCGGCCTGCTCGGTCATGGCCGCAAGGATTTTCGGATGGCAGTGACCCTGGTTGACCGCCGAATATGCGGACAGGCAATCGAGATAGCGATTGCCGTCGGTGTCCCAGACATACACGCCTTCGCCACGTGACAGGACGACGTCGAGCGGCTTGTAGTTGTGGGCGCCGAGGCGCTGTTCGGTGGCTATGAGATTGGCGGACAAGGTCACGATCGGTCTCCTCTCCAGGATCAGGCGGCGCGGGTCGGGCGGTCGAAGATGCGGCGGCCGAACAGGCTGGCCGTCAGTTCGACAAGAACGCGGGCGCTCTTGCCGCGATCGTCGAGAAACGGATTGAGTTCGACGAGATCCAGTGACGACACGAGGCCGCTGTCCGAAAGCATTTCCATGACCAGATGGGCTTCTCGGAAGGTGGCGCCGCCGGGAACGGTCGTGCCGACGCCGGGTGCAACGTCCGGATCGAGGAAATCGACGTCGAAGCTGACATGCAGCAGACCATTGGCATTGCTCACTGTCGTCAGGATGTTGCTGATGATGGAAGCGACGCCCTGCTCGTCGATGGCGCGCATGTCGAAGACGTTGACACCGTGCTCGCGGATGGCATCGCGCTCATGCGGGTCGACGGAGCGGATGCCGACCTGATAGACCTTGCGCGGGTCGACGAAGGGTCGTTCCTTCGGCAGGATGTCGGCGAATTCCGCCTCGCCGCAGAAAAACGCCACGGGCATTCCGTGGATATTGCCGGACGGAGACGTCACCGGCGAATTGAAGTCGGCATGGGCGTCGAGCCACAATACGAAAAGCGGACGGCCGATGCCGGCCGCATAGCGGGCCATCCCCGAGACGCTGCCCATCGACAAGGCATGGTCGCCGCCAAGAATGATGGGAAACCCGCCGGCCTTTGCCACGTCGTAGACGCTTGATTCCAGCGCCCGGGTAAAGGCACCGACCACCTTCAGGTGATGAGCCTTTGGATGATCCGGCAAGTCGCCGGCCGGTTCAGGGTGAAGGTCACCGGCATCGATAACGCTATGGCCGAGCTCGATCAACATCGTGTCGATGCCGGCGATGCGGAGCGCCGTCGGCCCCATGGCCGCGCCTCGTCGGCCAGAGCCTTCTTCGAGAGGAACGCCGATCAGCGTGACAGAGGTCGAGTGGGTGTTCATGAGGCGGTTCCCTGAATTGTCAGGGCAATATGACCTACGGCGATGACAGCAAAAAGATGGAAAAGTGTCGGTTTTTGCGTATGATTATGCAGATTGCTAAGGCCGATTTTACAAAGTGAGATGTCTATGGATGATCTGGACCGGGAGCTTCTGAGCGCACTCAGGCATAATTCGCGGATACCGGTTTCATCGCTGGCTGCGGCAACCGGCGCATCGCGCGCTACAGTCTCGGCGCGCATCGACAGGCTGGTGGAAAACGGCACCATCACCGGCTTCACGATACGCACCGGCCACGAGACAAGGTCTGCCGGTGTGCGGGCGATCGTGATGATCGAGGTGCTGGGCAGGCTGGCGGACCGGGTCGCCGATCAGCTGCGCGGGTTGCCGCAGGTGCGCGCCCTGCACAGTACCAATGGCAAATGGGATTTCATCGCCGAGCTGGAGAGCCATGACCTTGCCGGCTTCGACGAGACACTCAGGCGCATCCGGCTCATCGACGGCATCAACACGACGGAATCGAACATTCTCCTGAAAACCAGCAAGACAGGTTTCTAGTCGTATTCGTGTTCATAGACGACGCCGGCGCCACCGGCACCATTGGAGCCAGCCGAGCCCTGCAGCTTGATGCCGCGCCCGACATCGAGGTTGATCACGGCCTTGGTCGAATTGCCGGTGCCCTGCTGCAGTTCCAGATAGGTGCGCTTGTTGATGTAGCGGCCCACGCCGACCTGGGTCTGGCCCTTGGAATCGGTAGTGACATCCAGGTCGTCGACGCCGAGCTGGTTGCGCAAACCCTCGAACAGCGAGGTCGAGCGGCCACCGGCCAGTTGGCTGGCGGCGTCGGCAAGCTGGGCAATCTGCACCGGCGAAAGCTTGGCCATGGACTGGCCGAAGATGAGCTGTGCCATGACCTCGTCCTGCGGCAGAGCGGGGGAGGAGGAGAAGCCGATCGTCGGGTCCGTGGCGACGCCTGACACATTGACGGTCACGGTCGTCGAACTCGCCGTCGAGGTCGCTTCCATGTCGAGGGTGGGGGTCAGGTCGCCGGCAAAGCTGATGCGGCTCTTGTCGGTGAAATCCAGCCGGCGGCTGAGAATGGTCAATCGGCCACGGCGCATGGTGAAGCCGCCGGTGACGACCGGCGCTGCTGCCGTGCCCTTGATGATGACGCTGCCGCCGAGTTCCGCATCGATGCCACGACCGCGCACGAAGATCTGGGACGGCGCATCGAGTTGCAGGTCGAGCCCGAGGCTCATCGATTTCTGCGTGGCGCCTTGCGCCCGATCCTTCTTGAACTGGGCGGTTACGGCGGCGGGGGCGTTCTTGTGGCGGATGTTGATCTCCGACAGCGAGGCGGGCAGTTTTTCCGGCACCGTGATCGACGCTTTCTCCAGCCTCAGCTTGCCGCTGAGGACGGGCGCGGTCAGGATCGGTCCCTTGATGCCGAGCGTGCCGTCCACGGTGGCGGTAACGAGAGTGCCGTCGACATAGGTGGCCCTGTTAAGCTTGATGGCGATGTCTGCCGGGAAGTCACCGGAGATACCGACGGTGCCGCTGGCGGAAACTGTGCCGCCGCTGCCCAGCGTCGCATTCAGGCTGACGAGGCGCGCCTGCTGGCCCTCCAGCGTCAGGTTGGCGGAGATTGCGTTGACCGCAAGGTTGCGACGGATATCGAGGAGCTTGGCGCCGCTGATGTTGACGCTACCGGTGATCGCCGGCGCTGCGGTCGTGCCACCGATCTGGACATTGACCTTTGCCGCGCCGCTGGCGACGTAACCCTGTGCCGACAACTGCCCCGCAAGCACGTCGAACGGTACGATGCCGTCGAATTTCAGGGCCAGGGCCTTGCTGCCTGCAACCTCGACGCTGCCGCCACCGTTCAGCGACAGACCGGAGGGGCCGCTGAGATTGAGATCGATCGTGACCTTGTTGTCTGCAAACTTGCCGTTTGTCTTGATGCCCAGCGCGGAAATGCCGGCCGATTTCGTCTGGCTCGTGGCGGCATTCGCCCAATCTGCCTGGAACACGACGCTGGGGGCCGCCGGCTTGCCGGTTACCTTGGCCGTTCCGGAGATTGTACCCTCGGCGGCGAGGCTTGGCATGAAGGTGTTCGCCAGACTTGCGGGCAGGCTTGTGATCTTTACCTCGATATCGAGCGCCTCACCGGCGCTGCCGGTCACGTTGATCGATCCGCTGCCGGTCTGGATGGTCAGTCCGGAAAGGGTCACGATGCCGTTGGCAATCGTTGCTTTCGTCGGCGCGCCGAGCTTTACAGGAATAGCCATCGGAGTTGCCGCGAAGTTATCGAGGCTGACAACCGTCTGGCCGTTGCCTGTCACGACATTTCCTGACGCCGTCACCGGCTTGTCGTCGTAATTGGCCTTCAGATCGAAGTCCGTACGGCTGCCTTGCTGCGTGAATGTCAGGGCCGGGGCAACCAGCCTGTTCGTGCCGGAAGCGATTTCGCCCGCACGAATGCTGCCATTGGCAGCGAATGCCTTGAGGTCGCTGATGGTCAGCGCGATCTCCGGCTTGACGATGGAAAGATCGTCTCGCCGCACTCCGGAACCGGATGCATTGATCACGGCAGAGGTCTTGCCGTTGTCGTTGTCGATCTTGACCTCGCCCCGGAGGTTGCCGTCTGCCCGCTGACCGGCCAGTGCCGCCAACAGCCCTATATCAGGAAAGTCGAAGGTCAAGGAGCCGGCCGGCTCGAAGCCTGGCGATAGGGTCAGCCACCCATTCAGGCTGTTATCGCCGATCTCCACGCTGAGGCCGGGTATGTCGGTTGCGCCATCCTTGGAAGTAGCATTGGCGCTGATGTTGATCGGCTTGCCGTCGATTGCACCCGACGCCGTGACGCTGCCCTCGGGCGCCTTCGGATCGGCGACGCCTTTGACAGCGACGTCGAGCGTATCCAGCAGGCGACCGGCCAGTTTAACGTTGATCGCCTTCAGGCTGGCATCGACGCCGAGTTTTGCCAGCGGCCCCGCTGCCTTGACGGTGAAGTCGGCCTGTCCGTCGGCAGTTTCCAGCAGCTTTGAAAGTTTGAGCAATCGGCCGGAAAGATCCGCTGTCAGTGCCTCGTCCGCAAGGGCGATATTGCCGTTGATCTCGGCGGTACCGGATTTCAGATGGAGATTGGAAAGATTGATCCTGGACGGGATAGTGCCGGCGACCTGCGCCTCCAGCGAAATCGGCGTATCGAATTTCTGGGCAATCGCTTCGGGCAGTGCTGCGGGGGCTACTGCCAGCTTGAAATTGCCGTTCAGAGATTGCGAGGTCAGCGTGTAGCGACCGTTGAGCGTGCCGTTGATACCGCCGCTTTGCAGCGTCGTGCCATTGAAGCCGATATTGTTGGAAGAGAGTTGCAAGGGGGCGGATAGCGAGAGCGGGCCGTGAACTGCCCGCTGCAGGTCCGGATTGACGAAGGAAGCATCGCCGACCGACAGGTTGAGCAGCAGCGGACCGGAGCTTGCCGAGACATTGAAATCATCGCTCTTTGCGGTGAGGTCTACCTTTGAAAGCCGCCCCTGCGGAACGCTGGCGCTGTCGATCTGCGCCCTGGCATCGATTTTTGCCGACCCTGCTGCGCCGGTCAGGGCGAGATCGACGCGTGAAATAAGGGCGCGAGCCTCGCCTTCGGCCAGCGGCCAGCGGAAGTCTACCGGTCCAGAGGTGCCGATAAGATTGGCATTGAGACTGTTATTACCGGCAGGATCGAGTGTCCCGGATGCCGCAAGCACGACGCTGCCTGTCGCGAGATTGCCGGTCTGGATATCGATCTTGCCTTTGCCGTCAAAGGCGGCTGCGACGTCGATGGTCGTCTGGCCGGCAAAGAGAGGCCGGAAATTCGGTGGCAGCAGAGAGTCCACCTTGCCGCCGCCCTTGACAGTGATGTGGCGCACGCCGTCTGCCGACAACACGTGGCGCCCGTCTATCGTCGCCATCTGCTGGCCATCGAGGGCCGCCTGCAGCTTGCCGGTCCAGTCTGAGAGCGGACCCTGGCCGGAAAGATCGATGTTCATTGCCGGGCTTCCGGGCAAGCGCAGCAGACCGGCCAGCATGCCGCCTTTCGGCTCTGCGAGATTGGCCTGGAGTTTCAGCTGGTTGTCATCGGGTGCAAAGACGACATCGGCCACCAGCCTTGCGTCCGGCACATCCAGGCGGTTGGCGTTGAGCTTCATCGCCATGCTGTTGCCTTCAGCATCGAGGCTGCCCGAGGCTGCCAGCGCGAAGTCGTTGCCGGCAATCTGCTTGCCGAGCTGGATCTCGGGCAGGTTGAACGCATCGACTGTGACGGCGACGGGCAAGGTGAACGCTGTGCGCGTTGCCTGCGTCGGCTCCGGCACGACTTCCGCAGTGCTGATCGGCAAGCGCACGAAATCTACCTTGTCAGCGGCGATCGTCTCGGCATGGAAGGTGCCCTTGATGAGGGCAAGCGGCGACCAGTCGACGGACAGGCCGGAGATCTGGCCAAAAATTCCCTTTGTGTCGGAGAGCGTAACGTTGCCGGCGCGCAGCTTGCCCGTCAAAAGACCGGAGGGGTCCGTGACGGTGATACGGCGGTCAGGCGTCGAGGCGAGTTTGGCGACTTCATCGACGGCAAAACGGGTCACGCCCGGGGCAAAGCCGATCGCCAGGACCAAGCCGATCGCAATCACCACGACGGCTGCGAGGACGATGCCGACGAGCCTGGTCAGTCCGCTCAAAACTCTTATCAAAGTGCCCATCAGAGCGATGTTACCCCATTTCGTGCCGGAATCTTAGGTCGACATTGCTGCACTATCAGAAGGACTGTCCGATGCCGGCATAGATGCCATAGGACGTGCCGCCCTGGTACTTGTTGAGAGGCACGGCAAAGTCCACCCGGATCGGACCGAACGGCGTGGCATAGCGCAAGCCCACGCCGGCGCCGACGCGAACGTCGGAGAAATCCGGGATGTTCTTGTCCGTAACACTGCCGGCGTCGATGAATGGCACGAGGCCGATGGTCTTGGTCACCTTGACGCGCGCCTCCAGCGACACCGTCGCATAGGACGTGCCACCGAGTGCCTGGTTCAAGGCATTGTAGGCGGTAATTTCCTGGTAGGCATAGCCGCGCACAGAGCCGCCGCCGCCGGCGAAGAAGCGCCGTGTCGTCGGGATGTCGGAGATATTGTCCGCGCCGAGCAGCGAGCCGGCTGCAAGCTTGCCGGCAAAGACGACGTTGTCGTCGGACCCGATGCCGTTGTAGCCGGAGATGGAGCCTTCGAGCGACGTAAAGATCGTCCCGCCCAGCGCCTCGTAGCCCGGCTGCGCGTCGAGCGTCGCCCGGTAACCCTCGGTGGCGTCGAGTTTGTTGTCGCGTGTGTCGCGGATATACTCGAGCGGTACGGAGAAGGTCAGGAACTGCTGGTCGCCGAAAGCATCGGTGGTGCTGTCCTCGTAGCTCACGCGACCGCCTGCCAGAGCAGTGTCGTAGTCACTGAGCTCATAGGAGTAGCCGACATCGCCGGTAATCGTCCTGGCGCTGTAGTTGTCCGGATTCGTGCTCACTGCCTTGATGCTGGCAATGAAGGTGCCGGCAGCCAGCACGGCGGCCGGCTTCGTGTAGATGATCCCGGCCTCGTAATCGAGATCCTGGTAGTTGGTGGTTTCGCCAAGGCGGGACACCGTACCTTCGATGCGTAGAGATTCCGCCTTGCCGAAAACGTTTCGATCGCCCCAGTAACCCTGCAGCCCGAAGCCATCGGTGGTTGAGTATTGCGCGCCTGCGCCGAAGTAGTGGCGCTTGGCTTCCGAAATCTCCAGGTTCAGCGGCAACGTGCCATCAGGTGCGAGCTTGTCGGGCTGATGGATCGTTGCGCTGCCGATCGCACCGAGCTTGCGTAGCCGTTCGGAGGCTTTCTTCAATTGCTCTGGGGAATAGCGATCCCCCTTGTTAAGGCGCGAATAACGCTGGACGAAAGTCGGATCGAGACGTTTCTCGCCGGTCACCGTGACGTCGCCGATATTGGCAATCGGGCCGCTCTTGACGTCGAGCGTGACGTCGACCGTATTTGTCGCGTGGTCGGCGACGACATCGCGCCTGATCACCCGGGCGAGCGGCCGGCCTTCGCTTTTCATCTCGGCAACGACCTTGTCGGCCGACTTGATGATGATCAGCGAACCGGCGTCACCACCCGATACCAGGCCATAATTCGTCGGGTCGCGACCGGCGGCGTCGCCTTCCAGTCGGATCTTGCCGAGCTTGAACAGCGGGCCTGGATCGACCGTGATGACCACAGGCACGGGTTTCGCCCGGCCGAATGTCGGCTGCGGCGGGAGTTGGTCTATATCGGTGCCGTTGATGGTGATCGTTACTACCGCGCCGTAGCGCGCGTTTTCGTAGAGGGATGCCAGCAGTCGGTCGCGGTCGTCGCGGGCCTTGATGACGACGCCCAGATCGCCTGACACAGCCTTGTCCTTGTCGGCCTCAAGCATGGAACTCAACTCGAGCGTAGATTTGAGGTCCTTGTCGGCGTTGCCGGTATTCAACGTTACCGAATAGCGGACGGGATCGGCGACCGCATCGGTTTTGTCCTCATCCTTGCCGAAAAAATTGATGCCGAAGAGCTTGAAAGCGAAGGCATCAGTGATGAGAGCGGGACTCACAAATACGCACGCCGCGACCGCAATAACGGTGCCTGCTCGTCGATACGCAAAACCAATCCCCGGGCCGGTTCGTCTGATGTACATACGGCGCTTTACGATTACTTGTAATTTAGCCAGCTTTGCGTCCCAAACCGTTAACGCCGTCTCACCATAGCGGTTCAAAGTCGCCATGTGTAGCATTTTAATAATATACGTGAGACTGCGCCCCTGGGATGCAGACGTCCCGGACCCTCGTCCGGGGCGCGCTGGAGGCGATGTGGCTTAGTAGCCGTCGTTGCGGTATCCGCCGCGTGGGCAGTCGTCGATATAGCGACGGCCGTAGCGGTCTCGGTAGTAGCACTGGCCGGGCTGTTCGGCGACGCTGCCGATCGCTGCACCCGTTAACCCGCCGATAGCGCCGCCGACGGCTGCGCCTCGAAAATTGCCGGTGACCGCACCGCCGATCAGGGCGCCGGACGCTGCGCCGATACCCGCACCCTGCTCGGTCGGTGTGCAGCTTGCGATCGACAATCCGATCAGCACGAAAGCTAGGACTTTCTTCATAAATCTCTCTCCACGTTGGCTTTGCCGTCAAAGCGGCTGGCCGTCCCCATTGTGTCCGCGCGGTGTCAGCACCGTCTTAATGCTGGTGTAAACACCAAAATATAGCGCTAAATATGATTGTCTACCGACCTATGCGGTTTTTTGCTGAATGTTGCTTGCCGACATGGATCTCTGCTCTAAACGCAAGGTCAGGCAATTGTTTCATCGTGAAAGTCCATCGCGCATTGGCATGGATCAATTGCAAAAGCGCGCCGATGGGCTATTTTCTCTTTTGAGCTATTCCAAACTACGGCCATTTGCCGCAGTCGGACGGGATAGGGTTGACGTGCCGTGCAGCAGTCATACAACACGGTCACGGTACTGGAGAAAATGATGGATTTCGAAGCGTTTTTTAAGGGCGAGTTGGACGGGCTGCATCAGGAAGGGCGCTATCGCGTTTTTGCCGACCTGGAGCGCCATCGCGGTGATTTTCCGCGCGCGACGCGCCACACAGCCGACGGACCGAAGGATGTGACTGTCTGGTGTTCCAACGACTATCTTGGAATGGGGCAGCATCCCAAGGTAATCGCGGCGATGAAAGAGGCGATCGATCACTGTGGCGCGGGTGCGGGAGGCACCCGGAATATCTCTGGAACGACCCATTACCACGTTCTTCTCGAGCGCGAACTGGCTGACCTGCACGGCAAGGAAGCGGCTCTGGTTTTTACTTCGGGCTATGTCTCGAACTGGGCAGCGCTTGGCACGCTCGGCTCGCGCATTCCGGGGATGATCATCTTTTCGGATTCGCTGAACCACGCCTCGATGATCGAGGGAATCCGCTATGCCAAGTGCGACAGGGTGATCTGGCGTCATAACGACCTGAAAGATCTGGAAGCCAAGCTCGCCGCTGCCGATCCCAAGGCGCCGAAGATGATCGCCTTCGAGTCCGTCTATTCGATGGACGGCGATATCGCGCCGATCAAGGAAATCTGCGATCTCGCCGACAAGTACGGCGCCATGACCTATCTCGACGAGGTGCACGCGGTTGGCATGTACGGTACGCGTGGCGGCGGCATCGCCGAGCGCGAAGGGCTGATGGATCGCATCACGGTCATCGAGGGAACGCTCGGCAAGGCATTCGGCGTGATGGGCGGGTATATCGCCGCATCGACAGCGCTCTGCGACTTCATCCGCTCGTTTGCCTCAGGCTTCATCTTCACGACGTCGATCCCGCCGGCGCTTGCTGCTGGCGCTGTTGCGTCGATCCAGCACCTGAAGTCCAGCAGCTTCGAACGCGCCCGCCACCAGGACCGGGTCCGCAAGCTGCGTGGCATGCTGGATGCCGCCGGTATTCCGCATTTGCCGAACCCCAGCCACATCGTCCCGATCATGGTCGGCGATGCTGCCAAGTGCAAATGGATCTCGGATATCCTGCTCGACAGCTTCGACGTCTATGTCCAGCCGATCAACTATCCGACGGTGCCGAAGAAGACCGAGCGCCTGCGCATCACACCGACGCCGCTGCACAGCGATGCGGATATCGCCCATCTGGTCGAGGCTGTGCAATCGCTCTGGGCACGCTGCGCGCTCGCACGCGCCGTCGCCTGACGGTTCGCTCCATTCGCCGATTTAGTTCAGAAGCCCGGTCGCCAGTCGCCGGGCTTCTTCGTCTGCGGCGAATACGTCGTCCATGCTCGACGCGGCCGGCAGATGGGCGAGGCGGTCCATCACGTCTTCCGCGACCTTTGCCATTGTCAGAAAGCCGGTGCGGCCGGCGATGAAGGCGTCAAGCGCAATTTCCTTCGCGCCGTTCAGGACCGCTCCCTGGACGCCACCGCGGGTCATCGCCAGTCGGGCAAGGCGGATGGCCGGAAACCGGACGTCATCCGGCGTCTCGAAGTCGAGGCGTGCCAGCTTTGTGAAATCCAGCCGCTCCACCGGCAGATGTGCCCGGCGCGGATAGGACAGGGCGTAGCCGATAGCGGTCCGCATATCGGGCGCGCCAAGCTGGGCCAGCACCGAACCGTCGGAATAGCCAACCATGGAATGGACCACCGACTGCGGGTGGACGACGACCTCGATCTGATCCGGGGTGAGGCCGAACAGATGCCGCGCTTCGATCATTTCCAACGCCTTGTTGAACATCGAGGCGCTGTCGATCGAGATTTTCAGACCCATCGACCAGTTCGGATGGGCGCGCGCCGTCTCGACGGTAACATCGGCCATCTGCTCGAGCGTAAAGGTCCGGAAGGGGCCGCCCGAAGCGGTGATGATGACGCGTTCGACGGCGTGGCGCTGGCTTTCCTCCAGCACCTGGAAGATGGCATTGTGTTCGCTGTCGACCGGCAGCAGCCGTCCGCCGCCCTGCCTGACTGCGGTGACGAAAAGATCGCCGGCGGAGACCAGGCATTCCTTGTTGGCAAGGGCGATATCGGCACCGCGGCGGGCAGCCGCAAGGGTGGGTGCCAGACCAGCTGTGCCGACGATGGCCGCCATGACCCAATCGGATTCCATGTCGGCAGCCTCCTCGAGGCCGCTGCGACCGGCGGCCACCGATATCCCCGATCCGACAAGGGCGTCTTTCAGGAGGCTGTAGTTCCTGTCGTCGGCCGTGACCGCAAGAGTGGCGCCAACGGCCTTCGCCTGCTCTGCCAGCAGTGCGATATTGCCGTTTCCCGTCAGGGCCTTGACCTCGAACGCATCGCGTCCGCCGAGATGGCCGATCACGTCCAGCGTGTTCCGGCCGATGGAGCCGGTCGAGCCCATGATCGTCAGCCGACGCGGCGCCTGCTTATCCAATGTCATGGTTCGCGTATCTGCATCTTTGGCAACTCGGTGTCATCCCTGCTCTCGCAGGCTCTAGCGCGGAAGGTTCGGGGCGGCAAGTGTGCGTTGCAGCATAATTCTGAAGGACGGGGGTTTACAAGCATAGGTACGGATGGGATCATTGAACCATAACAACGCGGCATTTACTCTTTTCATCGATAAGATGCGCTGCGCTGGTGACGATCCCATCGTCCGGGCCCTGGCCCTGTTAGCAAGAGGTACCCGAACCGTTTCTATCGTGCGGTGTTCGGTTGCCCCCGTTGCGGACAATGTCCGTCTGTCTCGATACCAACCCTGGAGATGATCCATGGCAAAAATGCTGTTCCGCATGGCGCCCGTTTGCGTCGTGCTCGGCACAATGACGATTGCTCTGCCGGCAAAGGCCGACGGCGCGTTGATCTGGGCTCCCGTGAAGGTGGCCCCGAGGGTGTATCAGACCACAGTCGGGGTGAAGCTGCCATTGGCTGTCGATGCAAGCGCCGGCGCCGACCTCGGGCTGAGCACCGGGACTGGCGGCCAGCTGTTAAGCGGCTCCGAACTGGCGACCGTCTGGGGCAAGGTTGCTGACAGCCGGCAAAGACTGGGGACGACGGAAGATCGCGCCGTCGTCGTCCGGATCGACACCCTCGGTGGCAGCGGTGGTGTTTCGCTGAGCCGATCCAGGAGCTGGATCTATTCCAGCAATCTCGACCTGAAGGCATCGAACTCGCTCAATCTCAACTACGCAGCCGCCGCAGGCGTGTCGCCATCGATCGACGCGACGCAAGCGCTGACAATGACGTATCCCTGGGCCGGCACTGCGGTTTCGGCGAGCGGTACGGTGACTTCGGCTACCGGAGACATCACGGGCACGCTGGCTCTCAACCAGCCGCTCGCACCGCATCTTCGCTTCACCGCGTCCGTTGCCGATCCGCTTTCCGCGACACGGGCGGGCGATCTGCGTATGAACTACCGGATCAAGTGGTAATGGCACCGGCGCATAGGCGTGCCTGAACCAATGGCCGATCTCGGCGTTTCATCTGCTGAAACGCAAGGAGATACTGCCATGGTGCTGAAACCCGCGACATTTAACGGTGAAGAGCCGGAAATCGAAGTCGAAAACCCAAACCATGCGACACTTGAGGTGCGCGTGGCCGAGGCACTCGCGGTCTCCGGCGGCATCAGCGCCTCCGATGTGATTGTGACTGCCGAGGGCGATGCCATCGTTCTTCGGGGCGCTGTCGCAACTGCCGACGAAGTCGAGCGTGCTGCCGAAGTCGCGCGGGCTGTGCCCGGCGTTGCCGCCGTTACCAATCACATTGCCATTACGTGACGTCCGAGCCCAGTTTCAGCGGTTGCTCGCCGGCACATTGCGCAGCGATGCGTACATGCCGGTGGTGCGAAACTCTGTCGGGTTGAGGCCATAGACCCGCCTGAACGCCTTTGAAAAATAGTTGGCGTCGTCGAAACCCGACATGATCGCCACTTCCTTGACCGGCAGGAACGCTGCCTTGGTCAACAGAACGGCAGCCCTTTGCATTCGTTGCTGCAGGACGAACTCCGCAGGCGGCAGTCCCTCGCTTTCGGCAAACACACGGGAAAAATGCGCCCGGCTAAGGCCGCTGACCTCCGCCAGTTCCTCGACGGGCAGCGGCTTGTCAAGATTGGCGTTGATGTGATCGACAACCGCCTGCATGGCGCTCTGGGTCTGCATGAAGGCGTGTGATCCGAACACCCCGTCGTAGAGTGCCATGGCGGCGCTGTAGGCGACGGCCGAGGCCTGGGCCGGGCTCTTGGCGCCGTGGATCAGCTGCAGGCTGCAATCCGCCAGCTGGTCGATAGTGCCCTGCGGCAGCTTCAGCAGCGGGCCGGCCGCCGCGAGAATCAGCTGGTGGATGCGCAGCGCTTCCTCGCCGTTCATCGAGATCCAGAAATACTCCCAGCGGCTGTTCTTCTCCAGCCAGTAGCGATGGTTGTGCGGCACCATGACCAGCAGCGTATCGCCCGGGCCGAGACGATAGTTGCGGTTCTCGTAGCGCAAACGTCCTTCGCCGCTGACGGTGTGCTGCAGCACTGTAAAAGGTGTCTGCCCGCGCTTGCGGCCATCCCAGTCATAAGTCTCGTTCTGGCGGATCTCGTAGCCGGCGCTGGTCGGCATGGCATGCAGCCGGTGTCTTCCGCGAGGCAGCGAGACCGTTCGCGTCATCGGTCCACCATCGAGCAGTTTCTGCAGCATGAAATTACCCCTGAAAGCGTTTCGATCTCCGTCCGGTCGAAAACTTATAGGCATAGTCCGGGGCGTAGGACAGTCAGAATGCCCGGATGCCGCCTAAAGCAGCGTCGAGGCGCCGCGGTCGAGGTAGGTGTCGAGGAATTGCTCCAGGCGGGGGTGGCGGGGCTTGGCAAAGACCTCTTGCGGCGTGCCGCTGAACAATATCTTGCCATGGTCGAGGAATGTCATCTGCTGGCCGACGGTGGCGGCAAAGCCGATCTCGTGCGAGACGACGACCATCGTCATTCCCTCAGACGCGAGGTCGCGCATGACGTTCAGCACTTCGCCTGTCAGTTCGGGGTCGAGCGACGAGGTCGGCTCGTCGAACAGCATGATCTTCGGTTTCAGGGCCAGCGCCCGGGCGATTGCCACGCGCTGCTGCTGGCCGCCTGACAGCTGCGACGGATAATGTCCGGCCCGGTTTTCCAGCCCGACCTTCACCAACTGCGCCATAGCGCTGTCTTCGGCATCCTTGCGGCTCATCTTGTGCACCGTCTTCAGCGCTTCGCTGACATTGCCGAGTGCCGTCATGTGCGGCCAGAGATTGAATTGCTGGAAGACCATGCCGATACGGCCGCGGATAGCCCGGTTGGTCGCGGCCGACAGGCGTTCCCGCACCCCTTGGGCATTCTCCGTAAAGCCGAGCACTTCGCCATCGATGGTGATGGTGCCCTTTGTCGCTTCCTCGAGAAAGGCCATGCAGCGCAGCAGCGTGCTCTTGCCGGAGCCGGAGGGGCCGATCAGGCAAGAGACCTGCCCTTGAGGGATTTCGAGATCGATGCCGTGCAGCACGGTCGTGTCGCCGAACTTCTTGACCAGGTTCTTGACTGCGATTGCCGGGATACTCATGCGTTGAAAAACCTGAATCTGGTGAGTTTCGTTTCGGCGAGATGGCCGAGCCAGCCGGTGGCTTCGACCAGGACCCAATAGAAGACGGCGAGCACGAAGAGCGCTTCGACGAAGGCATATTGCTGCGAGCCGATGGCGCTCAGCGTGGCCGTCAGTTCGGGCACCGTGATGATCGACAGCACCGCCGTTTCCTTCATAAGGATGATGGTCATGTTCAGCGAAGGCGGCAGCACCAGCATGATCATCTCCGGCAACAGGATACGTCGGATGATCTGGCCCTGGCTCATGCCGACGCATTCGCCGGCTTCGATATGGCCGGGAGGCACGGCCGCAAAGCCGGAGCGGAAGATTTCGCTATAATAGGCCGCCCCGTAGATCGACAGGCCCATGAGGCCGGCCGGGATCGGATCGAGCGACAGGCCGATGAAGGGACCGCCATAGTAGACCAGGAAGATCTGGATGAGGAAAGGCGTGCCGCGCAGGATAGCAACCAGCAGGCCAAAGATCGCATCGACCACAGGGCCGCCGTAGCGGCGGGCGACCGCGACGAGGAAGCCGAGGAAGGCGGCCGCGATGGTGCCGAGTATCCAGATGAGGATGGTGACGAGGCCGCCGCTGACGATCGCCGGCCACTGGTCGATGATGACATGGATGTCGAAGGTCATCGCGGCGCTCCCGGCAACGCGCGCTCGATCATGCCGCCTGCAAGCGCCACGATCCAGTTGATTATGAGATAGATGAGGCCGGCAGAGGCGAAGATCTGCAGCGGCAGGAAAGTGCTGGCAGACAGGTCCTGGGCCATGCGGGTCAATTCGATGATGCCGACGACAGACACCAGCGAGGAGGCCTTGAGCAGGAGGATCGCTTCGTTGACGAGGGCGGGAAAGGTCAGCCGCATGGCGATTGGCGCCTTGATGCGGCGAAAGATCTGGGCAGGCGTCAGGCCGACCATTTCGGCGCATTCGATCAGGCCGCGTGGGACGCTGGCAAAGCCGCCGCGAAGGTTTTCTGCCTGGTAGGCGGCTGTCGACAGCGACATGCCGATGATGGCTGCGACAATGCTCGGCACGTTCACGCCAATGGCCGGCAGCAGATTGTAGATCAGCAGCAATTGCACCAGCAGAGGCACGCCGCGAAAGAAGCTGATGAAAATTCGGGCTGGCCAGATGAACAGCCGCTGGCCCGACAGCGTCATCGCCGAGATCAGCAAGGCTAGCGTGAAGCCGATCAGGATCGACGCGACGCTGATGGTGATCGTGTAGATCGATGCTTGCAAAAGCAGTTCGAAGAGTTTGAAGGACATGTCCTGAATTCGCTCGCCTGGCAGTCAGTGAGACCCGATCCTGTCTCGGATCGCACCCCGGGGATAAGCCGGGGCGCAATCAGTCAGAAAGACGAGCAGATCAGAATGCCGGGTCCTTGACGGCATCCGGGGTGTCGAAGCTGGCGCCGAACCACTTCTTCTGCAACGTGGCCATGCGACCATCAGCCTTTATCTTCAAAAGAGCTGCATCGATCGCGTCCATCAAAGGCGCGTGATCGGCATCCTTCAGGCCGATGAAGCCGAAATAGGACTTCTTGCCGAATGTCGGCGTAACGACTTCGAATACGCCTTCACGCTGCTTGGCAACGAAAGCAATGTTCGGCAGCGAGTTTGCAACGCCTTCGACGCGGCCTGCGGCGAGGTCGGCATAGGCATCGTTGAACGAGACATATTCGTGCACGTCGACAGGCTTGGGCAGGGTAGCCGAATATTCCTTCAGCTGGTCGAGCTGCGAAGTAGCCTTGCCGACGCCGATCTTGGTGCCGGCAATGTCTTCCGGCTTCACGATCTTCTTGTCGCCGGCCTTCTTCAGGATGGCGATGCTCGCTTCGGCGATCGGCGGCGTGAAGCGGTAATGCTCCAGACGCTTCTTGGTGATTGTGGCCGGGCCGGCGACAACGTCGAATTTGCCAGCTTCAAGGGCCGGGAAGACGCCGTCCCAGGGAAGCGTGACCCATTCGATCTTGACGCCGAGTTCCTTGCCGATTTCGGCGAAAAGATCGACGTTGAGGCCGACATGCTCGCCGGCGTCGATGAAGTCGAAGGGTGCGAAGGCGGTTTCGGTGCCGACCTTCATGGTGCCGGCAGCCTTCACTGCGGCAAGCGTATCAGCAGCCTGGGCCGACAGCGTCACGCCTAGCAGGAAGGCAGCGCCGAGAAGACCCTTCAGCAGGGAATTGGTTTTCATGATCTCTCTCCAGTTTTTCATCCCCCTGTCGGAGGATTTGAATGTGATTTTCCCGCGAGACGGATTTCTGCGATCCGCTTTTGACTATACAAATAGATATAGGCGGGCCTACAGTGTCAATGTAAAAGTCTGGACACGCAAAAAATGTGCCGGCTGACGGCTGCAGGCAAATCGCGCGCCATTGCCGGGTGACCGGTAGGCTCTGTTGCCACACGGATCGAGGGTCGACCTTGGCATCAATTTACCAGACCATTTTCAGCGATATCGAGGCGAAAATCCTGGCCGGTGAATGGCAGCCCGGGTCCCGCATTCCGATCGAACAGGATCTGGTGGCGCAATACGGTTGCTCGCGGATGACGGTGAGCAAGGCGCTGTCGGCGCTTGTTGCGCGTGGCATGGTCGTGCGCCGGCGCAAGACCGGTTCGTTTGTCGCCTTGCCGCAGATCGACCGTACCGTGATGGATATCCAGGATATCAGCACTGCCGCCGAACTCGCCGGGCACAGCCACGATCACCGGATCCTGACGCGGAAGATCGAACGGCTGGACGCAGGCGGTGCCAAGCTGCTCTCGGAGCCGGTGGGTGCCGAAATCCTCAGGCTGCAATGCCTGCACATCGTCGACGGCAGGCCGAATGCGCTCGAGCGCCGTATCATCCTGCTGGATCTGGTACCGCTTGCGCGGGAGGAGAAATTTGCCGTGCTTCCGCCGGCAAAATGGCTGCTGGAGCAGGTGCCCTGGACCAAGGCCCGTCACGTCATCCGGGCGATCTCGGCCGATCAGGCGACAGCTCGGTTGCTGGAGACCGAGCGTGGCGAAGCCTGCCTCAATCTCGTTCGCCAGACCTGGCAGAATGGCCGCACCGTCACCTACGTAGAAATCACCCATCCGGGCGACCGGTTCCAGTTTGCCGGCTGTTTCCAGCCAGCGGCAACCTGGCCCACCGCAGGCGATCGCTGAGAAGCGCGATGGAGGCCACGTCGGCGTTGGCGAAGGCCAGCCGGAGATAGCGATCCTGTCCTTCGCCGAAATAGCTGCCGGGGATGCAGACGACGCCGGCCTGCCTTGCGAGCCTCTCGGCAACCGCGGCCGATGACTGCCCGGCAAAGGGATGGCGGACGAAAGCGAAATATGCGCCGATGGCACCGATTTCCCATTGCGGCAGATCGGCAAAAACCTGACGCAGCGCATCGGCCCGCCGGGCGATTTCCTGGCGATTGCCGGCGCGCCAGTCGGCGAGAAGAGGCAAGGCGGTGGCAACTGCGATCTGCGGCGCGCGGGGCGCACAGATCTGCATATTGTCCATGACCTTGGCGATTTCCGCAACGAGGCCCGGTCCTGCAGTGATTGCCCCAAGCCGATGGCCGGGAATGCAGAAGGATTTCGAAAAACTGTAGAGCAGCACCAGCGTTTCTTCCCAGCCGGGTTCGGACAGAAGCGCGTGCGGCCGCCCGAAATCTTCGGGTAGGAAGTCTCGGTAGGTTTCGTCGATGATCAGCCAGGCGCCGTGCTCCTGGCAGAGCTTGAAAAGCTTATACAGCAGATCTTTCGGATAGACGGCACCGGTCGGGTTGTTGGGCGTCACCACCACGAGCGCCCGTGCACCGGTTGCGAGCGCTGCTTGCGCCGAGTTGAGATCGGGCAGGAAACCATTAACCGCGTCGCATTGGACCAGACTATGCCCGATACCGAGCATCGACAGCGTCGTTTCGTGATTGAAGTAGTAGGGATTTGTCAGCGCCACGCTGCCGCCCGAAGCCGTCAGGGCAATGGCGGTAGACATGAAGGCCTGGTTGCAGCCGGCGGTGATGTGGATGTGGTCGGCGTTGATTTCCGCGCCGTAGACCGCGCTGACATGCTGCGCATAGGCGTCGCGCAGCACCGGCTCTCCCTCGATCGGGCCATAGCCTGTCATGGCGGGCGAGGCGGCGGCTTGCCCGAGCAAGCGCAGCATCTCGGGATGGGTCGGATAGCCGGGGACTGCCTGCGACAGATCGATCAGCGGTCCGAGCCTGCCATCATAGGCCTTCCCCCAGGCGTGCACCGAGGGGATCGGCGGGGGTGAGAGGCGGGTGACGAGGGGGTTGGCTTGGGCGCGGGTCATATTGGCTTTCTCGTTTTTCCATTGCTACAACGAGTGCAACGGCATTCTCAACTGCTTTGTCGGGCGAGGCAGGCGGGAACAACATCGGGCAGAGGAAGCGGCTATGAGCTGGGACAAGACGAAGCTGGACGCGTTGCGGGCGAAATTCAGCGATGCTGCAGGCGGCGCGATTTTCGACGAAGCGTTTCGCAAGGTCGGCGACAAGATCTTTTCGAAGAGCGGCACCCGGCTGGCGCCCTATTCAGGCCTGCCGACATTCGTCAGTGCGCCTTATCTGCCGGTTTCTGCGGAAGATCCCGATTTCGGCAATCTGCAGGTAGCAATCCTCGGAATTCCGATGGACCTCGGCGTCACCAACCGCCCGGGTTCGCGTTTCGAGCCGCGTGCGCTGCGCACCATCGAGCGGATCGGTCCCTACAATCATGTGCTCGGTACGGCGCCGGTGTTCGATATCCGTGTTGCCGATATCGGCGACGTGCCCTTCCAGAGCCGATACCGGCTGGAGCAGTCGCATGCGGATATCGAGAAGCGCGTCAACCAGATCGTCGATGCCGGCGTCCTGCCCCTATCGGTCGGCGGCGACCATTCGATCAGCCATCCCATCCTGAAAGCCGTCGGCAGGAAGCGGCCGGTCGGAATGATCCATATCGACGCCCACTGCGATACCAGCGGCGCTTTCGACCAGACCAAGTTCCACCATGCCGGGCCTTTCCGAAACGCCGTGCTAGACGGGGTTCTCGATCCGACGCGCACGGTGCAGATCGGCATTCGTGGCTCGGCCGAATATCTTTGGGAATTTTCGTTCGAGTCCGGCATGACGGTCATCCACGCGGAGGACGTGACGGGTCTAGGTATTCCGGCGATCATCGAAAAGGCGAGGGCCATCGTCGGCGACGGGCCGACCTATCTGTCGTTCGACATCGACAGTCTCGACCCGAGCTTTGCGCCGGGAACCGGTACGCCTGAGATCGGCGGCCTGACGACACGCGAGGTGCTGGAGCTGATCCGTGGTTTGAAGGGGATCGATATTGTCGGTGGAGATGTCGTGGAGGTGGCGCCGCAATACGATACGACCACCAATACGGCGCAGGCCGGTGCCCAGGTGCTGTTTGAAATCCTGAGCCTGATGGTGTTCAGCCCGTCACTCGGAGGGCGGTAGGCTTTTATGGGCAGGCTTTGGAAAATCGACGGACACGGGCAATCCCGTATCCGTCGACTGGATCTGGCCTAGAATACCGCGAGGTACTTCAGCAGCGAGATGATGCCGATGATGATCACGATGATCTGCACGATCTGGCGGATGCGAGCCTCGATGGGCAAACGCTGAACAAGCCAAAGCACCAGAATGATCACCAGAAACGTGATCAGAATACCAATCAAAACAGATGAACCCATTATCCCCAACTCCTTGCGTCTTGAATATGCCTTGCGGCCACCTGGCTTAACTATGTAGCCATGTTCATAAGGAAAGGCCGGCAGTTAAATTCGATGCATTTTTGTGCGGGTAGTGCAATAAAGCCTCGGATTGACCATTGATTTTACCGGTTTGCTGCGTCCTTGCCGGCTTTTCGAGTTCAATCGGGCTCCAATTCGTGCCGTGGGGGGTAACTATGCTGAACAGGTTCGTCATCGCTATGTCGGTGTGCATCGCCGGCGCGATTGGCATCGGCGGGTCTTCCCCGGTCCGCGCCGACGCCTACACGGCCTATAGCAACACCGCGTCCAGCATAACCGGTGACATTTCGATGGACGATTTCAGCATCAGTTTTGCCAATGGGGAATCGCTCGATTTCTCGGATCTGGTCAGCGACCATTTCCGTATCGACGGTCACAGGGTTCCAGCATCCGTCTACCGGGTGCAAAACCCTGCCGATCCGGTGCTCGAAAATGGCAACAGGCTGTGTGGCTCCGGCAAGGTCAGCTATATCGCCACCTGGGGCGCTGGCGAGGGGCTTACGGCCGTGGCAGTTTTCACGGGCCACGCCGCTCCCGAGAGTGATGAAGACATGTGCGGTTCCTATATTTACAACGATTGATACAAAATCGCCATTTTCCGAATGGCAGATGCCGGACCGTACCTGCCGTTGCGAAGAGCATCCGGGTGCACGGAACGATAGTCCGTCAGATCGATTGATACGTAGCTTTTGCGTTTTTGGGGGGCGCCATGACGCTTGAGGATAAGCAGTGGTCTGAGAGTTGTTATGTCGAGCGAGACAAGCTCGGCTTCTACATGATCGTCAGTTCCACCCGGCAAGCCATGAACCTGCTCTCCCGCTACTGGCCAGTCAGCGAGGGAGAAGCCTATTTCCATGCGTTGCGGACTTTCGGGCAGGTGATGATGAACAAGTTGCCGCCCGATGACGCCCGCGAAGCATTCCTCGCCGCAGCGGAGGAGGCCGGCGTCTTCGTATCGGATACGCCCCGGCTTCCGAATGTGCCGAAGGTATAGCCAGTCAGGGGCGGTAGACGCTTCCACCTCGCGGTAAACCGGCTCCACTATCAGAAATCAGGCAACCGCCCCGAATTGCGCCTCGTGCAGCCGTGCATAGGGACCCCGGCGTGCGAGCAGCTGCTGGTGCGTACCGTCCTCGACGATGCCGGACGTGCCGACCACGATGATCCGGTCTGCGTTGCGGATTGTTGCCAGGCGGTGGGCGACCACCAGCGTCGTGCGTCCCTCGGACAGCGCCGCGAGAGATTGCTGGATGGCATATTCGGTGGCCGTGTCGAGCGCGGACGTGGCTTCATCGAGGATCAGGATTGGCGGGTTCTTCAGGAAGATGCGGGCAATCGCCAGTCGCTGCTTCTGGCCGCCGGACAGTTTGACGCCGCGCTCGCCGACGCGGGTGGATAGTCCGTCCGGCAGCGACAGGACGAATTCATCCAGCGCTGCCCGCCTCAGCGCATCCATGATTTCGTCGTCGCTGGCGCCAAGGCGTCCATAGGCGATATTGTCGCGGATCGTGCCGCCAAACAGGAAGACATCCTGGGCGACGATGCCGATTTGCGCCCTGAGCGAGGCCTGCGTCATGTCGCGGATGTCCATTCCGTCGATGCTGATGGCGCCGCTGTCGACTTCGTAGAAGCGTGGCAGCAGCGAGCAGATCGTCGTCTTGCCGGCGCCTGACGGGCCAACGAAGGCAATCGTCTCTCCGGCCCTGATCGTCAGGTTCAGCCTGTCAAGAATCCTGCCATTGGCATCATAGCCGAAGCTGACGTCGGTATAGGCGATGTCTCCCTTCAGATGCTCAACCGCAATGGCGTTCGGTCTGTCGGCAATGTCCGGGGCGGTGTCGATCAGTGTCGTGAAGCGCTTGAAGCCGGCGATACCCTTCGGATAGCTTTCCAGCACGGAGGTAATCTTGTCGATCGGCCGGAAGAAGACGTTGACCAGCAGCAGGAAGCCGACGAAGCCGCCATAGCTCAGCTCGCTGCGAATAACGAAATAGGTGCCGGCCACCATCACCAGCAGCTGCACGAACCGGGTGCCGAAATAAGAGAGCGTGAGGCTCGCCGTCATGTAGGCATAGGCATTCAGCTTGGTTGCCTTGTATCCTTCGTTGTTGACGGCGAATAGCGCGCGCTCGTGGTCCTCGTTGGCAAATGCCTTGACGACCCGGATGCCGCCGACGCTCTCGCCGATGCGGGCATTAAACTCGCCGACCTGGCCAAACAGCTTCTGCCAGTTTTCCGTCATCCGGGCGCCATAGCGGCTGACCATCCAGGTCATCACGGGAACGATGACGGTCGTCAGCAGTGCCAGCTTCCAGTGCACGGTAAACATCAGGATGAAGGCGCCGATGAAGGTCATGATGGCGATGAAGACGTCTTCCGGGCCATGGTGGGCGACTTCGCCGACTTCCTCGAGATCCTTGGTGACATGGGCGATCAGGTGCCCGGTTTTGTTGTTGTCGAAGAAGCGGAAGCTGAGTTTCTGGATATGGTCGAAAGCCTGGCGACGCATGTCGGTCTCGATGCTGATGCCGAGTGCGTGTCCCCAGTAATTGACGACCGCCATGAGGCCGGTATTGATCACGTACACAACCAGCAGCAGCACCGCGACACCGGCAATCAGGCCCCAATCCTGGCCTGGCAGCAGCGTGTCGATGAACAGCTTCATCGCCAGCGGAAACCCGAGTTCCAGAAGGCCAGCAACGACTGCGCAGCCGAAATCGAGATAAAAGAGCTTCTTGTAAGGGGCGTAATAGGAAAAGAACCGGCGCAGCATGGGAAAACTCGCTTGTGGGGCAGGAGGCAATCGACCAGCGGCTTGAACAAAGAAAAGGGCCCGAAAGCCGGGCCCTTTGGCAGACGATAGTGAGGGTCTAGCCTATCAGAAACTTCTCTGGAAGCGAAGAATGCCGGCCCAGGCGTCGTTGTTGGTCGAATCCCACTTGGTGTATTCGACTTCCGGCTCGATCGTGAAACCGCCGACCGGCTTGAACTGCAGGTTGGCAGCCGCGGCAAGGATATTGCTGTCGGTGTAGGCGACCTGGACGTTGCCCTTCAGCTTGTCGTTGATCGGCACGTTGACGCCGCCCCAGACAGCCCAGTCGCCCCAGCCGCAAAGCTCTTCCTTGTTGACGGGGCAGGCGCCATCGGTGACGTAGCCCGAAGCATACTTGTTGAGCTTGTCGCCGTCTGTGTTCCAGCCGCCCATCAGGAATGCCGAAAAGACGCCGAAATCGGCATCGACGCGGGCCTTGATAGCGCCTTCCTCGACGATCGAGTCGTAGCCGCCGACAACCTTGAGGCTCCACATGCCGGACTTGTAGCCGAGGCCGGCAACGACATCCGGGGTATAGGTGTCGGCCTTGGAGACCTGCCAGCTGCGGCCATTGCTCTGGACGAAGGAGGAGTCGTAATTTGCGTCGGATGCAGACTGCGAATCCTCGACCGAGACCATCGCGGTGAACCCGTTGCCCGGATCGTAGGTGTAGGTCAGCTGGTTGAGTTCGGTGTTGATCGGTCCGGGGCCGTAGGAAACCACGTCGTCCTGGATGATGTCGCCAGCATAGCCCGTGTAGGACGAGAACTGCGAATCCGCCTTGCCGACGAGGAAGCCGCCGAGGCTGATGTTGGCAAACAGGACCTTGTTGGTGTTGATGCCTTCAGACGATTCGAAGCGGTAGACCATCTCGGTCTTCAGCGCGCCGTATTCGGTGTCCGTTGCGGTATCGACGTTCAGTTCGACGCGCGTATGCCAGAAGGTGCCGATCTTGTGGTCAGGCTGGTAGGCATCGTGCCATTCGCCTTCGGTCCGCACCATACCGCCGATCTTCAGGCAGGTTTCTGTGCCTGGAATGTAGAAGTAGCCGGCGCCATAGGCGTCGCAGATGCGAACATATTCAAGGGGTTCCGGTTCGGCCGCGACGATGGCGTCGGCAGCCTTTGCTCCGGAGACGATGGAAAGGGCTGCGGCCGAGCCCAACAGCAATGTGCGAATGTTCATGATCTATCCAATCTGTCGGGATTGGCCGTGGCAGCTGCGCGCAAAACTGTCTGCTGCAACTGCGGCCTGTTACATGCTCCACCTGGAACAGCGGCGAATCCCCGCTGAATATAAGGATATCGGGACAACGGAATGTATCAACAGGGATCAGCGTCGATCGCGGCGAAGCAGAATTTTCAGCACGCCGAGGTTGCCGAAATGTCACAACTCCAGCCCGCCGCCGAGCTTTGCCGGTGCCGGATAGTTTGACGCCCTTTTGTCTGGAAATTTTGTAAAAATGGTGTCCACGAGAGGATTCGAACCTCCGACCCCAGGATTCATACCACTTCGGTTTTAACCGCCGCCCGGAGGCGTTCGTGGTCTGGACTGTCCCTTCACCATGGGCCGAGGCCTTTAGGTGCTGCCCATCCAGTCTCTACACCTTCACCGGATTTCTCCGGAGCTTGGCTCGGGATTGGCATGCTGGAGTTCAGCGAAGCGTTCCCCGACTTTGAGCAGATCGACTGCAATCTTTCAAATGCAGCCCCCAATTAATGCAACTAGGAATCCTGTGCTCTATCCTACTGAGCTACGTGGACATAACGGTTTTGCCCTGGTCTCCATAACGCAGGCTCGTGCCTGTCGCAACTCATCTTTTGCCGAAATCCGTGTTCGGAAGGGCATGCAAAGCCGGGCCATGCGTCGGGACTGGACTGCCTGCCGCTATTCCACGATGGGCAGTTCTGCGCGCCGCATGGCCTTGCCGATGCATCCGTCCGGCTGGAGTGTCATGACGTCGAAGGCGGTGATGGCGCCCGGAAGCTTTCCCGACAGGAGGCACTTCATGGCTATGTCGCGATCCGTCACGGTGCCGATGACAATGCCTGTCTCGACCACCACCACGATGCTGACGTTCTCCCGCTGCATGATGTCCAGAACGTCATTGGCGAATGTGCCACGTGTCACGGTCTGCAGCGGTTTGTTGGTCTTTTGGGCTTCGTCCATGGTTGTCCCTTGGTATGCCGTCGCAGCCGATCGCCCGGTTTTCAGTCTGTCAGCGTCGTGTGGTCGGTGTAGCCGGTCACGCCATGAACGCTTTCGACGAGCACTCGGACGGCTTTTTGCTGCAGGTCGGTCTCAAGCCGCCCGCCAATGGAAACGCGGGCGCCCGAGACCGTCACTTTGACGTGGGCAGGGTCGATGCCGAGATCGTCCTGCAGCCGGGTGGAGATGGCGAGGCGAATGCCCTCATCGCCGGAAGCGACGATATCGAAGGGTGCGTCGATGATCATGCCCAGCAGGTCGCAACGGCTGACGATGCCGATGAGCTGCCCCTTGTCGAGGATCGGTACGCGCTTGATCCCGTGCGACAGCATGATGCCGGCAATCTCGCGGACATCGGTGTTGGGGCCTGCCGTGATGATATCGCTGCACATCGCATCCCGGACCGACCATCCATGGGTATGTACGTAGTCGTCCAATGAAGGGGGATCGTTTGGCCCCGGCAGGTCGTAGTGCCGATCCTGCGCGCGGACGGCGACGCGACGCAGCAAGTCCCCCTCCGTAACGATGCCGATCATCAGTCCGTCGTCGTCGACAACGGGCAGGCCGCTGATGGAGTGGGCGATCATCGAAAGTGCGGCGCTGCGGACGCTCGCGGTGGGTTGGATCGAGATGACACTGGTTGTCATGACGTTCTTGGCGAGCATTTTTATTCCTCCCGAGACCTGAAGAGGGCAGGCGACACCGGCTCATTTAACCGACGTCGCTGACCGAACTCCGGGCACACTAGGGAAGATGGACGCGATGGCATTGATTTTGATCAATGCCATCGCGGGTATGGGTCACCGTGAATGAGGTTGCTTCGTTACGAGCCGAGACGTTGCTCGGCAAGGCGGACCCAGAAGGAAATGCCGTGGGCGATGGCCTCGTCGTTGAAGTCGTAAGCGGCATTGTGCAGGCCGGCGGTGTCGCCGTTGCCGAGGAAAAGGAAGGCGCCGGGTCGGGCGTTGAGCATGTAGGAAAAATCCTCGCCGCCCATCATCGGATCGACTTCTGCATTGACGTTGGCGTCGCCGGCGATGTCACGAGCGGCCTCCGCAGCGTAATCCGTCTCGTTGGCGTGGTTGAAGGTCACCGGGTAATTGCGGTTATAGCGGACGTCGGCTTCGGCTCCGTGGGCGGCGATGATACCGGCGACAACCTGGCGCAGGCGCTGCTCGGCCAGATCGCGAATCCCGGCATCCAGCGTACGGACAGTACCGGCGAGGGTGGCTTCGTTGGCGATGGCGTTCTGGGCGAAGCCGGCGTTGAATTTGGTAACGGAAACGACTGCAGAGCCGAGCGGGTCGACGTTGCGCGAGGCGATCATCTGCAGGTTGGTGACGATCTGCGCGCCGATGGCAATGGGGTCGATCGTCGTGTGTGGCATGGCCGCATGGCCGCCCCGGCCCTTGACGACAATGCTGAACTCGTCTGTCGCCGCCATGATCGCACCCTTGCGGATGGCGAACTTGCCGACGGGGATGCCCGGCATATTGTGCATGCCATAGACTTCGGCGATCTTGAAACGGTCCATCATGCCGTCCTCGACCATCAGCTTGCCGCCGGCGCCGCCTTCTTCAGCCGGCTGGAAGATGACGGCGACGCTGCCGGTGAAATTGCGTGTTTCCGCCAGATATTTGGCGGCTCCCAGCAGCATGGCGGTGTGGCCGTCATGGCCGCAGGCGTGCATCTTGCCGGGTGTCTTCGATGCCCAGGGCTTGCCGGAAATCTCGGTCATCGGCAAAGCATCCATGTCGGCGCGCAGGCCGATGGTGCGACCTTCGCCACGGCCGCGGATGATGCCGACGACGCCGGTGCGGCCGATGCCTGTGACGATCTCGTCGACGCCGAAGCTTTTCAGCTTGTCAGCGACAAAGGCGGCGGTCTCCTCGACAGCGTAGAGCAAGCCCGGATGGGCGTGGATGTGGCGGCGCCATTCGGTCACTTCGTCCTGCAGTTCCGCTGCTCTGTTCAAGATGGGCATGGTCGATTTTCCTGCTGATCAATCTCTTTGATATGGCGTGGGAAGACGGAAATAAACCGTCGATCACCTTTGCCTTCTCATAGCCATATAGGTTAAATACCTGCGAGGTTCGAGAAAATTCCGGACACTGAAGGACAGACCGTGCCGACGAAGCAGAATTCTTTGTTTGCCGCCTTGCGGCTTTTGCCGGTGGGTGCTGCCGTCACAGCGCTTTTCCTGAGCGGTGCATCCGCAGCCTTTGCCAACCCACACATCCTTGTCGATGTCAGCACCGGCCGCGTGCTGGAGCACGAGGAAGCGTTCCGCAAATGGTATCCCGCATCGCTGACAAAGCTGATGACGGTCTATACCACGTTTCGCGCCATCCAGGCCGGCCAGATCAGCCTCGACACCCCGGTGGTGATGTCGAAGCACGCAGCCGCCCAGCCTGCCGCCAAGATGTATTTCAAGCCCGGCCAGAAGATGACGCTCGATAATGCGTTGAAGATGATGCTGGTGAAATCGGCCAACGATCTGGCCATGGCTGTTGCCGAGACGGTCGGTGGCTCCGAGCAGGGCTTCGTCGCCAAGATGAACGCGGAAGCGGCGCGACTCGGCATGACGAGTTCGCATTTCATCAATCCGAACGGCCTGCCCGGCAAGGGGCAGTATACGACGGCCCGTGATCTCGCGATCGTGACCGTCGCCCTGCGTCGCGAATTTCCACAGTATGCCGGCTATTTCGCGCTCGAGGGCTTTACCAACGGCGTCAAGCAGGTGCCCAACATCAACCTGCTGATCGGCCGCTACAACGGTGCCGATGGTATGAAGACCGGCTTCATCTGTGCATCCGGCTTCAACCAGATCGCCTCGGCGACGCGCAACGGCAGGACGCTGGTGTCCGTCGTTCTCGGCACCAACAGCCTGGCTGAACGCGCCGACATGTCGGCCGACATGCTCGAAAAAGGCTTTACCTCGCAGTTTCCCGGCAACGACACCTTGCAGACATTGAAACCCTATGGTCCCGGCCAGGACCAGGTGGCGGACGTTACCAACGATATCTGCAGCGCTAAGGGCGCGCAGATGCGCAGCGAGACGCGCGACCCGACAGGCCGGATGAAGGTGCTTTCTCCCTATATCCACGAGATGACCCATACTCCCAACTTCACCTATGCCGGGCTGATCGGCGGCGGACCCGATGCGGCGGCCGACAAGGCGTCTGTCGCGAAGAGTTCGCAACAGGTATCCGGCGATGTCGCAGGCATTCCGGTTCCGCAGCCGCGCCCGACCAACTGATCGGACCCAGATCATGAACAGCACGCCTGACAAGGTGCCGGTGTCCATCCTCACCGGCTTTCTCGGCGCCGGCAAGTCGACGCTTCTCAACCGCATCCTGAAGGATCCGGAGATGCGCGACACGGCCGTCGTCATCAACGAATTCGGCGATGTCGGCATCGACCATCTGCTGGTCGAAAGCTCCGGCGACGCGATCATCGAATTGTCCGATGGATGCCTCTGCTGCACGGTGCGCGGAGAGCTTGTCGATACGCTGGCGATGCTGATGGACCGGATGCAGACCGGCCGCAGCCGCACGCTGCGCCGTGTCGTCATCGAGACCACAGGGCTTGCCGATCCGGCGCCTGTCATGCAGGCGATCATGGGCAATCCCGTCATCGCCCAGAGCTTCGATCTCGACGGCATGGTCACTGTCGTCGATGCCGTCAACGGGCTGCAGACCCTCGACAACCACGAGGAAGCGCGCCGGCAGGTGGCAGTCGCCGACCGGCTGATCATTTCCAAGGGGACCATGGCGGGTGCTGCTTCATCGTCGGCGCTGGAAGCGCGGCTGCGGCTGCTCAACCCGCGCGCGCCGATCGTCGATGGCGACAGCGAGGAGGCTGCGCGCGCCGCCATCCTCGTCAACGGCCTGTACGATCCCGGCTCGAAAATTGCCGATGTCGGCCGCTGGCTGCAGGACGAGATGACCGCCGATGCCCACGATCACGCGCATCACCATGAGCATGAGCATGCGCACGATCATCATCACGATGATCACCATCATGGCGACGGGCATCAGTATGGCCATGACGTCAATCGTCACGATGCCTCGATCCGGTCGTTCTCGATTGTCGAGAGCCAGCCGATCGATCCGATGGCGCTGGATATGTTCATCGACCTGCTGCGCTCGGCGCATGGGGAAAAGCTGTTGCGCATGAAAGCTATCGTGGCGCTGAAGGATCGTCCCGAGCGGCCCGTCGTGCTGCACGGCGTCCAGAACATCTTTCACGCGCCGGTGCGACTGCCGGCCTGGCCGGATCCTGCCGACAGGCGGACGCGCATGGTGCTGATCACCAAGGATCTGCCGGAAAGTTTCGTCAAGGACCTGTTCGACGCCTTCCTTGGCAAGCCGCGCGTCGACATGCCTGACCGCGAGGCGCTGGAAAACAATCCGCTGGCGATCCCGGGAATGCGCCTGTAGCTCAGCCCTTGCGGATCGTGAAGCGATGGCCATCCGCCGTGGTGGCGCTGTCCAGCAGCGTATGGCCGTTCTCGTTGCAGAAATGCGGGATGTCGATGATGGCCAGCGGATCGCTGGTCTCGACGCTCAGCACTGCGCCCTGAGGCATCGAAGCCAGTTTTTTCCGGGTCTTCAAAACGGGAAGCGGACATTTCAGTCCGCGCAGGTCATAGGTCCCGGCGTCGAGCCTACTCACTCTTAGACCAGAATTTCCAGAACGGCGGCTTCTTGTCGGAAGGCTGCTCCTGAGCTGTCTCGACCGGGGAGGGGACCTGCGTATAGGCCAGTGGGTTCTGGGCCGGTACCGGCACGGTCGCCGGCAATGTCACGGCTACGGCTGTCGGGGCCAATGTCGCTGCCGGCGCGCTGCCTACCGTCGGGACAGAGGCAGTCGTCATCGGCAGTTGCGCAATGCTACCCTTGGCATTGTGGACGCCCGACGGCATTCCGGCCATGATGGTCGGAGATGTCGTCGGAAGGTTCGACTGGCGAGCCATCAGCGTTTCGAGTTCGGTGACCTTCATGATCTTGCCGGCAGCCAGGGCCGAGCCCGTCGGTGCATATGCCAGGTCGTGGCCGGCACGCTGCTTGGCGACGACCGCCTTGCGCTCGGCTTCGGTCGGGTCGTACCAGGCGGTATCGCTATATTTGCTCATCGCCTTGTCGTAATCGAGCTTGTAGATCTTGTTGTAGGCGACCAGAGCCGACTGCAGGGCAGGCGGCGTAGTCATGGCAGGGCATTTGCCGCTTGCGGTGAAGGGACCGTCGGACTGCTGGTTGAAGACGTATTTCTTCTCGCAGACCTCGACTTCCGGCGGACGCTTGGTCACCTCGAAATCGTCGTAGCCGGCCTTCAGCATCTTCCAGAAGTCGATATTGGAATTGAGGCGATGGCGCACCATGTTCTCGGCTGTCATGCGGAACGGAAAGGCTTCGAGCTGGATGGTCTTCTGGCCGCCCTTGAAGGCGTCGCGCGCGAAGGCGTAGATTTCGAGAACCTGCTGGTCCGTCATCGAATAGCAGCCGGACGACGAGCAGGCGCCGTGAATCATCAGATTGACGCCGCTGCGGCCGTTGGCGCTGTCGTATTTGTTCGGGAAGCCGGTGTTGATGGCCAGGTAATATTTCGAATTCGGATTCAGGTTGGCCGGCGTCAGGTTGTAGAAACCTTCGGGCGCCTGCCGGTCGCCTTCCTTGACCTTCGGGCCAAGGCGGCCGGACCACGCACAGATCTTGTATTCAGCAATCTTGTCGAAGCGGTTGTCGGTCTTCGCCTTCCAGATCTCCATGACACCCTCTTCCTTGAGGATGCGGATCATGATCGGCGAGTTGCGGTCCATGCCCTTTTTCGCCATTTCGGCGACGATGCGGTCCGGGAGCGGCTGCTCGACCTTGTTCTTGACCTTAGACAGGTCGATCGAGGTTGCTGAATCGAGCGTGTCGTTGCAGCCGGCGAGTGCCAGCGCCATCAGGGAAAGAGAGGCAAGGTAACGAATGCGCATGTGTGACTAAGCCCTAGACGCGAAACGGGTCGGGTGACCCTTATCGCAACCCCATCAAAGGAACCAAAATCATAGGCGTTTATGCTTGACGATTCCTTACCAGCCTATGCATCGGCCGGTGCCCCCAGGCAAGCAATTCTTTGCCCGAGGTTCGTTGGATAACATCAATGTGGCCAAGATTTGGCTTTTTACGGCAGAATTTCGCGCGATTTTCTACGTTTGGACGGGTTTCGCCTAGAGATTGCGGCCCATGGCGAGGAATTTCTGGCGTCGTTCGTTGCGGACCTGCTCGCCGGACAGACCAGAAAACTCACCGAGCGCTGTCGCGATGACGTTGCCGGTCGAGGCGATTGCGGCTTGCGGATCGCGGTGCGCGCCGCCGAGCGGCTCGGGAATGATGCCGTCGATGACACCGAAGGCTTTCAGGTCCTCGGCCGTGATCTTCATGTTTGTGGCAGCTTCCTTCGCACGGGCGGAATCCCGCCAGAGGATGGAGGCCGCACCTTCGGGCGAGATGACGCTGTAGATCGAATGTTCCAGCATGTAGACGCGGTTGCCGGTGGCAATCGCGATGGCGCCGCCAGACCCGCCTTCGCCAACGATGACCGAGATGATCGGCACCTTGAGGCCGAGACACATTTCCGTCGAGCGGGCGATGGCTTCCGCCTGTCCACGCTCTTCGGCACCGACGCCGGGATAGGCGCCTGCGGTATCGACGAGGGTGATGACCGGCAAGCCGAAGCGATCCGCCATCTCGAGTACGCGGATGGCCTTGCGGTAGCCCTCGGGCCGGGCGCTGCCGAAGTTGTGTTTCAGCCGCATCTTGGTATCGCTGCCCTTTTCCTGGCCGATGACAGCAACAGGCTGGCCACGGAAGCGCGCGAGGCCGGCCTGGATGGCGGCGTCCTCGGAAAATTTCCGGTCGCCGGCCAGAGGCGTGAATTCCTCGAACAAGGCTGCAGAATAATCGATGAAATGCGGTCGCTGCGGATGGCGCGCGACCTGCGTCTTCTGCCAGGCATTGAGCTTGGAGTAGATCTCGAGCGTTGCTTCGTGGACGCGGCCTTCTAGCCTGTTCACCTCATCGGAAGTGTCGATGCTTTCGTCTTCCAGGGCCAGCTTCTTCAGCTCGTGGATCTTGCCCTCGAGGTCCGAGATGGGCTTTTCGAAATCGAGATATTGGTGCATGAGGGGCGTTTCCGTTCCTTTTGCGCGGGCGGGGTTGTCAGGCTCCGGCCTTTGTTGCCGGTCCTAATCCTGCTTTTTCGCCTGTTTGGCAAGGGGGTGGTGCGTTTGCACCAGTTGGTGAAGGCGTTCTTCCAGCACATGGGTATAGATCTGCGTGGTGGAAATGTCCGAATGGCCAAGCAGTTCCTGCACCACGCGCAGATCGGCGCCGTTGGCAAGAAGATGGCTGGCAAAGGCATGCCGCAGCACGTGCGGCGATATCAGCGATGGCGTCAGGCCGGCGCGGATGGCGAGGTCCTTGAGGTCGCGGGCAAACACCTGGCGCGGCAGATAGCCTTCCTTCGAAGAGGATGGAAACAGCCACGGACTTTCCGGTGGTGGCTCCTTGGCGGCGGCCTCCTGCGCAAGGCGCATCTGTCCATAGGCCTTCATCGCCGATATGGCCGAGTGCGACAGCGGCACCATGCGCTCCTTGTTGCCCTTGCCGCGGATCATCAGGAAGCGGCCTTCGTGGTCCAGTACCTTGGCGGAAAGCGAGACAAGTTCGCTGACGCGCATGCCGGTCGCATAGAGGAGTTCCAGCAGCGCCAGCATCCGCACGCGCTGCAGCTTGTTCGGCCCGTCCAGTTCGGCTTCGGTTTCAGCCTGCGCCAGAAGGCGGCTGACCTCTTCGACGCCCATGATCTTTGGCAGTGCGCGGCCCTTTTTAGGCGCATCGAGAATACCGGTCGGGTCGTCGGTGCGCAGCCCTTCGGCATAGAGAAACTTGTAGAACTGCCGCATCGCCGACAGGCGGCGGGCCTGCGAGGATGCCTTGAAGCCCTGGTTCGAGAGGCCTGTGAGATAGGCACCGAGATCGGTGGACGCCGCCTCCGTCATTCGGACGGCACGGGCCTTGAGGAAGCCGTGCAGGTCGTCGAGATCGTGCTGATAGGACGACAGCGTGTTGAGCGCCGCACCGCGCTCGGCGCTCATCATTTCGAGGAAAGCTTCCATGTGGGCGCGTCCGAGATCTCTCATGGCTTGATCGTGCCTGTCGATGGCGGATTGAGCTTTTCGGCCGGGATGCGGATTGTGATATCGCGCGGCTTAGGCTCGACGAAAACGGCCAGTGCCCACATCGCTCCATAGACCGTCCCCGCTATCACCGCGCAGAAAACAAGGAAGCGAAACAGTGTGGGCATGCAGTCTCCTGGGTGTGCGGCAAGAGGCCAAGGGCATTTCGGCAAGGCCAGCGTTAGCGAAGATGTATTGCAGAGGTGTTTATACTGCGGCGACTTGACGCTATGGGCGCATTTGACGATACCCTTTGCAAACAATTTATGAATGGCCCGATGTGTGAACCTGTCCTAACCCTTGCGCAAAGCCTCAAAGACAGAGCCCGAGCGGCGCTCGGTCAGCGCAATCTTATCCTCGTCGGTCTTATGGGTGCCGGCAAAACCTCGATAGGTCGGCTCGTTGCAACCCATCTCGCAATTCCCTTCGTCGATGCCGATGCCGAGATCGAGCGGGTGTCGCGAATGACCATATCCGAACTGTTTACGGCCTATGGAGAAGAAGAGTTTCGGTCGCTCGAAACGCGGGTGATCAAGAGGCTGCTGAAAGGCGGCCCGCGTGTCGTCTCGACCGGCGGCGGTGCTTTCGTCAACGATCGGACGCGCTGGCATATCAAGCGCAAAGGTCTCTCGATATGGCTGAAGGCCGATCTCGACGTGCTCTGGGAGCGAGTCAACAAGCGCGATAGTCGGCCGCTGTTGAAGACCGGGGACCCCAAGGCGACGCTCGAGGGCCTGATGAAGGCGCGTTATCCGATCTATGCGGAGGCCGATCTCACCGTCATGTCGCGCGATGTCCACAAGGATATCATTGCCCGGGACGTGCTGGCGGCGATCCTCCGCACAAGCCAGGAAAGTAAAGTATCATGAGTGCCATTCCTGACGTGTCCGAGCGTCTCGTCCACGTGCCGCTCGGCGAACGGGCCTACGATATCCTGATCGGCCCCGGCCTGATCGCGCGCGCCGGTGCGGAGATTACCGCGCGCCTTAGGGGTCGGCGGGCTGCCGTCATCACCGACAAAAATGTCGGCCCGCTGTATCTAGCCGCCCTGACAGCCAGCCTCGAGGCATCAGGCATCGCTGTCGCCAGCCTGGTGCTGCCGGCCGGTGAGAAGACCAAGAGCTTCGAGCCGCTGATGGCGGTCTGCGATGCGGTGCTGGAAGCCCGCGTCGAGCGCAACGACATGGTGATCGCTCTCGGCGGCGGCGTCATCGGCGATCTCGCCGGCTTTGCAGCCGGTATCGTCCGGCGTGGCGTACGCTTCGTTCAGGTGCCGACCTCGCTGCTGTCGCAGGTGGATTCCTCCGTCGGCGGCAAGACCGGCATCAACACCCGCCAGGGCAAGAACCTCGTCGGCGTCTTTCACCAGGCGGACCTCGTGCTGGCCGACAGCGACGTGCTGAATACGCTGAGCGAACGGGAATTCCGGGCCGGATATGCCGAAGTCGCGAAATACGGGCTGATCGACAAGCCGGACTTCTTTGCCTGGCTCGAGGCCAACTGGCGTGACGTGTTTGCGGGTGGCCCGTCCCGCATCGAGGCGATTGCCGCCAGTTGCCAGGCTAAGTCCGATGTGGTGGTGGCCGACGAGCACGAAAACGGCGCGCGGGCGCTGCTCAATCTCGGGCATACCTTCGGCCACGCGCTGGAATCAGCCACGAATTACGACAGCAGCCGGCTGGTGCACGGCGAGGGCGTCTCCATCGGCATGGTGCTCGCCCATCGGTTTTCCGCCCGGCTCAATCTGGCGAGCCCCGACGATGCGGCCCGGGTCGAGGCACACCTGAAGGCGGTCGGCCTGCCGACGCGCATGAGCGATATCCCGGGCGCCTTGCCACCAGCAGAGATGCTGATGAAAGCCATCGGCCAGGACAAGAAGGTAAAGAGCGGCAAGCTGACCTTCATCCTCACGCACGGCGTCGGCCAGTCCTTCGTCGCCGACGATGTTCCCTCTTCGGAAGTGCTGAGCTTCCTCAAGGAAAATCACCCGCAATGACCATCGAAGGCACCTTTGCAGCGCTTGCGGAATATTGGCCGCAGTTCCTGTCCATCGTCCTGCTCGTTCTGGTCTCGGCCTTCTTTTCCGGTTCCGAAACGGCGCTGACGGCGGCATCGCGCAGCCGCATGCACACGCTCGAGGCCAATGGCGAGATCCGTGCCGCTGTCGTCAACGGGCTGATCGAGCGTCGTGACCGGCTGATCGGGGCGCTGCTGATCGGCAACAATCTTGCCAACATCCTGTCCTCATCGATTGCCACCAGCCTGTTTCTCGGGCTGTTCGGCAGCTCGGGCGTGGCACTGGCCACCCTGGCGATGACCGTCATCCTGGTCATTTTCGCCGAAGTCCTGCCAAAGAGCTGGGCGATCTCGGCGCCGGACCGTTTCGCGCTCTATGTCGCGCCGATGGTCAAGCTGTTCGTGGCTGTCGTCGGGCCGCTGTCGAGCGTCGTCAATGTCATCGTCCGGCAGATCCTGGCGCTGTTCGGCATCAACCTTTCCAAGGAGGTGTCGATGCTGTCGGCCCATGAGGAGCTGCGCGGCGCCGTCGACTTCCTGCACCGCGAGGGATCGGTGGTGAAGGCCGACCGCGACCGTCTCGGCGGCGTCCTCGACCTCAGCGAGCTCGAATTGTCCGACATCATGGTTCACCGCACGTCGATGCGGGCCGTCAACGCCGACGACGCGCCGGAGGCGGTGGTCCGCACCATGCTGGAAAGCCCTTATACGCGCATGCCTCTATGGCGCGGGACGACCGACAATATCATTGGCGTCATCCATGCCAAGGACCTGCTGCGGGCGCTGGCAGAGCCGAACGTCGAGCCGGAGAACCTCGATGTCGCCAAGATCGCGCAAAAGCCGTGGTTCGTGCCCGATAGCACCAATCTCGAGGACCAGCTGAACGCCTTCCTGCGGCGCAAGCAGCATTTTGCCGTGGTCGTCGACGAATATGGCGAGGTGCAGGGCATCGTCACCCTGGAGGATATCCTCGAAGAGATCGTCGGTGACATCGCCGACGAGCACGATCTCGATATCCAGGGCGTGCGGCAGGAGGCGGACGGCTCGATCGTCGTCGATGGCGTGGTGCCGATCCGCGATCTCAACAGGGCCCTCGACTGGAACCTGCCGGACGAGGAGGCAACGACGATCGCCGGCCTGGTCATCCACGAATCCATGACCATCCCCGAGGAACGCCAGGCCTTCACCTTCTACGGCAAGCGCTTCATTGTCATGAAGCGCGAGAAGAACCGCATCACCAAGCTCCGCATCCGCCCGGCCGAAGCCGCCGATACGGACCCTGTGTAGGGCTGAGGCGGGCTTAGTCGCCGTCCGACGCGCGTTTGGTGCTATCTGCGGCACCCTGCTCATCCGTTTGATAACGCGACAAAACTCACCTCCCTCTTCCCTGTGCTTGTCACAGGGATCCAGCCGTCGCGCGTCTGCGCGGCGAGAAGATGCACTTAAGGTGGAGAGTTCTGTCGCGCCCAAGGACTTGGGCGCACTGGATTCCTGTGACGAGCACACGATGAGGGCGGAGAGAGTGGCGCTCTAACTTTGGCTGTAACCCCGCCTCTGAAGCGCGACGCTGGTTCATCAGCCGGCTGCCGAAACCCCGGCCAGACCTACCAGGCGATCTCTTCGCCGGGGGCTGCGGGCTCGATGGCCAAGGCGTGGAGGCCGGCGTCGAGTTCGGGTTTCAGGAGGGCGGTGATGGCGCGGTGGCGGGCGAGGCGGGGCATGCCGGCGAATTTTTGGGACACGATGCGAACCCGCATGTGGGTTTCTCCGGCGCCGGTGATGTCGGGATGGTGGCCGGCGTGGAGGTGGCTTTCGTTGATGACGGCAAGGCGCTCGGGCGCGAAATTCTGCGTCAGCGTTTCTTCGATGCGCGATTGAACGGTCATGATCTGCAGCCTGCTTCGGTTTCAAGAAAACGGATCACAAAGCCTGCAAGATTCCGGTTTGTCAATTCTTGTTGTAGGCCGCCGGACGTCCCATAATTAGCCCCATGGGACTAGACTCAAAATTCTTCGATGGCATCCGGACACGCCGTAGAAAGGTACCGGACGAGACGCCGGCCGACCCCATCTGCACATGGGACGGCTGCGAGAAGAAGGGTGTCCATCGCGCGCCGGTCGGCCGCAATGCCGAAGGCAAATTCTTCCTGTTCTGCTTCGAGCACGTGCGCGAGTACAACAAGGGCTATAATTACTTCTCCGGCCTGTCGGACAGCGAGATCGCCCGCTACCAGAAGGAAGCGATTACCGGTCACCGCCCGACCTGGAGCGTCGGCGTCAACAAGGCAGCGCGAAACAGCCCGTTGCATTCCGAGGTCCGCTCCGGCGCCCATCCGAGGATGCGCGATCCATTCGGCTTCGTGGCGGAAGGGCTCGGTCGGGGACCCCGTTTCGAAGCGCCGGCGCGCAAGTTGAAAACACTTGAGGCCAAGGCCTTCGACACGATGGATTTGACCTTCGGCGCCACGGCGACCGAGATCAAGAGCCGCTACAAGCAGCTCGTCAAGAAACATCACCCGGATGCCAATGGCGGCGACCGGGGGTCCGAAGACCGCTTCCGGGCTGTCGTTCAGGCCTATCAATTGTTGAAGCAGAACGGTTTTTGTTAATCCGTCTCCTTGAGTTCGAAATCGGATGAGGTATGGTCCAGATCGACCGGGACAGCCGGGCGGCCAAGGCGTATCCCGCGCGTTTGTCGCTGCGATCTCCGGTCGACACTCCGGGCGCGGCGTTTCTTGTCCGGGACTTTGCTTGTCATGCTCTCCGGCACAGCCCGGTCGCACAGAGATTTCGCTTTAGTCCCGGAGAAGAATCGCCGTCGTCTTGACCATTCGAGATGAGCGGCCATCTTCGGTGGCGAAGCAGTCGCGACAAAGAACATGCAATGCGGCCGGGTGCGACCACCCGCCTTGGAGACATGATGAGTAAGATTGACGTTGATATCTCGCAGCTGCCCGACACCACGGTTTCGCTGCGCGAAGCCTTCGGTATTGATTCCGACATGCGCGTACCGGCCTACAGCAAGGGCGACGCCTATGTTCCGGACTTCGATTCGGACTACCTCTTCGACCGCGACACGACGCTCGCCATCGTCGCCGGCTTCGCCCACAATCGCCGGGTGATGATTTCGGGCTATCACGGCACGGGCAAATCGTCGCATATCGAGCAGGTCGCCGCGCGGCTCAACTGGCCCTGCGTGCGTATCAACCTCGACAGCCATGTCAGCCGTATCGACCTTGTCGGCAAGGATGCCATCGTCGTCAAGGACGGCATGCAGATCACCGAGTTCAAGGACGGCATCCTGCCCTGGGCCTACCAGCACAATGTCGCGCTCGTGTTCGACGAATACGATGCCGGACGCCCGGACGTGATGTTCGTCATTCAGCGCGTGCTGGAATCGTCGGGTCGCCTGACGCTTCTCGACCAGAGCCGCGTCATCCGCCCGCATCCCGCCTTCCGCCTGTTTGCCACCGCCAACACCATTGGCCTCGGCGACACGACGGGCCTTTATCACGGCACGCAGCAGATCAACCAGGCGCAGATGGACCGCTGGTCGATCGTCTCGACGCTGAACTACCTGCCGCACGAGCAGGAAGTGAACATCGTCGCCGCCAAGGTCAAATCCTTCCGCACGACGGCCGGCCGCGAGACTGTTTCGAAGATGGTAAGGGTTGCCGATCTGACGCGCGCGGCCTTCATGAACGGCGACCTGTCGACCGTCATGAGCCCGCGTACGGTCATCACCTGGGCTGAGAATGCCGAGATCTTCGGCGATGTCGCCTTCGCCTTCCGCGTCACGTTCCTCAACAAGTGCGACGAGCTTGAGCGTCCGCTGGTGGCCGAGCACTATCAGCGCGCCTTCGGTGTGGAGCTTAAGGAAAGCGCCGCCAACATCGTTCTCGAGGCCTAGAGCATTTCATGCTCGACATGATAGCTCGGAAAGACTGAAGTCATATGGCAGGTCGTGGAGACAATCTGAAAGGCAAGCCCAACACGCAGGTCGATATGGAGCCGTTGCGTCGGGCGATCACTGGCTGCGTGCGCTCGATTGCCGGCGACGGCGAAGTCGAGGTGACGTTTGCCAACGAACGTCCGGGCATGAGCGGCGAGCGCATCCGCCTGCCGGAAATGTCGAAGCGGCCGACGCTGCATGAGCTTGCGGTCACCCGCGGGCTCGGCGATTCCATGGCGCTGCGTCTTGCCTGTCACGATGCGCGCGTTCACGCGACGATGGCGCCGCAGGGTACCGACGCCCGCACCATATTCGATGCCGTCGAGCAGGCGCGCGTCGAATCGATCGGCACGTTGCGGATGGATGGCGTTGCCGCCAACATCTACTCGATGAATACCGAGAAATACGCCAAGGCGAACTTTGCCGGTGTCGAGCGTCAGGAAGATGCGCCGCTCGGCGAAGCCATGGCGATGATCATCCGCGAGAAGCTGACCGGCCAGAAGCCGCCGGAAAGCGCTGGAAAGGTGCTCGATCTCTGGCGTCCGTTCATCGAGGAAAAGACCGCCGGCGCTCTGGATGCGCTGCCGGCTGCGATCAACGACCAGCAGGCCTTTGCCCGCGCCATGCGCCACGTCCTCTCAGCCATGGAAATGGCCGAGGACTACGGCGACGACGAGACCGAGCAGAACGACGAGGACAGCACCTCCGAGGAAGACCAGCCACGCAGCGACGAGCAGGACCAGGACGAGGTCGACGAAGATGCCGGCGCCGACGCCGCGCCCGCCGAAGACAGCGAGCAGGCCGACGAGCAGATGGACGACGGCGAGATGGACGGCGCGGAGATTTCCGACGACGACATGACCGACGAGGGCGAGGACGATTCCGAAACGCCCGGCGAGACGCGCCGCCCGAACACTCCTTTCTCCGATTTCAACGAAAAGGTCGACTATCACGTCTTCACCGAGGATTTCGACGAGACCATCAGCGCGTCGGAGCTTTGCGATGCCTCCGAACTGGAGCGGTTGCGGGCGTTTCTCGACAAGCAGCTGGCCCATCTTCAGGGTGCCGTCGGACGCCTCGCCAACCGGATGCAGCGCCGCCTGATGGCGCAGCAGAACCGCTCGTGGGATTTCGACCTGGAAGAGGGCTATCTCGACCCGGCCCGCCTGACGCGGATGATCATCGATCCCATGCAGCCGCTGTCGTTCAAGATGGAGCGGGACACACAGTTCCGCGATACGGTGGTGACGCTGCTGATCGACAATTCAGGCTCCATGCGCGGACGGCCGATCACGGTTGCCGCCACCTGCGCCGATATCCTGGCGCGTACGCTGGAGCGTTGCGGCGTCAAGGTCGAGATCCTCGGCTTCACGACCAAGGCCTGGAAGGGTGGGCAGTCTCGCGAGACATGGCTCGCCGGCGGCAAGCCGCAGACGCCGGGCCGCCTCAACGACCTGCGCCACATCATCTACAAGTCGGCCGACGAACCTCTACGTCGGGCGCGCAACAATCTCGGGCTGATGATGCGCGAAGGGCTGCTGAAGGAAAATATCGACGGCGAGGCGCTGATCTGGGCCCACAACCGGCTGCTGGCGCGGCGCGAGCAGCGCAAGATCCTGATGATGATCTCGGATGGTGCTCCGGTCGACGATTCGACGCTGTCGGTCAATCCGGGCAATTATCTAGAGCGTCACCTGCGCGCCGTCATCGAGCAGATCGAAACCCGTTCGCCTGTCGAACTTCTCGCCATCGGCATCGGCCACGACGTAACGCGCTATTATCGTCGCGCCGTCACCATCGTCGATGCGGACGAACTGGCCGGCGCCATGACGGAGCAGCTGGCATCGCTGTTCGAAGACCAGACGCAGCTGCGCGGCAGCCGGCGGCGCCGGGCTGGCTGACAACGCGCCGCCGGTTTTCGCCGACGGCTGTTCCCTGATATCCGAGGGCCTGATGAAGCGACTTTCCCGCGTCTGCCTGCTGGCCGCGCTGCTGGCCGGCTGTGTGTCTGCCGGCGATCCCTCCGCCGGCGGACCTGCCGAGATCCGTGCCAGCAAGATATCCGCTTTCCGTTTTGGCTCGACGGTGACGAAATTCGGCGATCTCGAGTTTCTGGGCGGCCTGCAGATGACCTCCAGCAACGATCTGTTCGGCGCCGCCTCGGCCATTCGCCTGCGGCCAGACCACCGGCACTTCGTCTCCGTGCTCGATACCGGGCACTGGTGGATAGGCGCCATCGACCGCGATGCCGATGGCAAGCTGCAGGGCATCTCCGAGGCGGTCATCACGCCGATGATCGACCGGTTTGGCCAGACGCACGAAGGCAAGGGCGCAATGGATGCCGAGGGCGTTGCGCTGCGCGGCAACACCGTGCTTGTCAGCTACGAGCAGAACCACCGCGTCGACGTTTATCCCGATCCCGGCTTCGAGACGTCCAAGCCCTCGGGCTCGATCCCTATCCTCATGAACCGCAATGCGTTGCGCGGCAACCAGAGCCTCGAAGCGCTGATGATTGGCCCGCCGGGCAGCCCGCTTGCCGGCAATGCCGTGCTGGTAACGGAACGCAGCCTGGACAAGGACGGCAACATGCTCGCCGCCATTCTCGACGGCCCCCTGAAAGGCCGCTTCACCGTCCGCCATTACGACGACTACGATGTCAGCGACGGGGTGTTCCTCCCGGACGGCGACATGCTGCTTCTGGAACGGCGTTTCGACTTCGCCCACGGCATCGGCATGCGCCTGCGCCGCATTGCCGGCGGCGACATCAAGCCGGGTGCCGTCGTTGATGGAACGGTGATCTTCGAGGCCAATGCCGACGAGCAGATCGACAACATGGAAGGCATAGACGCCTTCCGCGCCGAAGACGGAACGATCCACCTGATCATGGTCTCAGACGACAATCACTCGATCCTGCAGCGCAACCTGATGCTGGAATTCCGGCTGCTGCGGTGAGAAACCGCTACCGGTTTCTCAGGGACAGTCAGTCCAGGTGACCTCAGCCCCGAACCAGCTGCGCCGGCTTCAGAACGTTCATGAGGGCGCCGTAGGGCAGCAGCATTACCAAGCCGACGATCAGCTTGACGGAGAAGTCGCCGATGGCCCAGGAGATCCAGCGCGGCGCTTCCATCGTGAAGATGCCGAGGATCGGCGCCTGTTCCAGCGCGAAAGGCGTGTTGTCGCCGAGGAATACGAAAAAGGCGGCGAAGGAGAGCGAGAAGAACAACACGGTGTCGAGCAGAGAGCCCAGCAGGGAGCCAACCAGCGGCGCGCGCCACCACGCCTGGCGGCGCAAGCGATTGAAAAGCACGATGTCGAGCAGCTGGCCTGCCAGATAGGCAGCGCCCGAGGCAATGGCGATGCGCGGCACTGACGAGAAGAACGACATGGCGATACCGACGACGAAGCCGGCGAGCACGACGCGGCGCGCGATGGTCGGGCCGAACTGGCGGTTGGTGAGGTCGGTGACGAGAAAGGCGACCGGGTAGGTGAAGGCACCCCAGGTCAGGATGTCGCCGAGTTTGATGCCGGCAATCTCGCCGTTCAGCGGGAACTGGACGAGAAAATTGGACGCGACGACGACCAGCGTCATCAGGGCAACGTAGATCAGCAGAAAACGCGGGTTGGGCATTTTTTTATCCTGGGTGATGCCACCAGTTGGAGGGAAGGGCCGGTCAAAGCAAAGGCTTGAGCGGATATTATCCGTCAAGCCTTTGAAAGCACGTATAAAGTCAGATCAGGAAGTCTTAGGCAGCGGTCGCTGCGAGTTCCGCGGTCTTCTTGACGATCTGGCGACGAAGCAGGCGAGCGCGCTGGCTCAGCGTGGTTTCGTCGGACTTCAGGAGGAAGGCATCGAGGCCGCCACGGTGTTCGACAGTGCGGAGCGCCGCAGCCGAAACGCGCAGGCGATAACGCTGGCCGAGCGAATCGGAGATCAGCGTTACCTGGCACAGGTTCGGAAGGAACTTGCGCTTGGTCTTGTTGTTTGCGTGGCTGACATTGTTACCCGTCAGGACGGCCTTGCCGGTCAATTCGCACATGCGGGACATGGTACACCTATTTTATTTTTGTCTGCCATCGGAGAGCCTTGCCGGCAAAACCGGTTCCGCAATCCAACAGGCCATGATTGGAAAGTTGCGGTTCTATAGTCAGCGCAGCCTTGGCAGTCAAGCCAAACCTTGGCATTTCCCGCAATTCCGCCAAAAAGCTCGTGCTTGTTGCCATCGCAGACATCGTCACAAGTGTCTATATAGGGTACTACCACTCATATGAAGGCAATCACGATGTCATATCTCGGAAAATGGCTTCTCGTCTCCGCTATCGCCGGATCGCTCCCGGCTATCGGCCATGCCGAGGACATGCGGCATGAAACCGAATACCGCGTGGCGCTGGCCGGACTGCCGATCGCGCACGCCGATTTCAAGACCGAAGTCATCGACAAGCATTTCACCATCAAGGGCACGGTCAGTTCCTCGGGCCTCGCCGATCTCGTGACGACGATCTCGGCGCAAGCCGATGTTGCCGGTGTCGTGGGGCCGCGGAAGCTCGAGACATCGCGCTACACGCTCAATTACAAGAGCGGTCGCAAGCAGCACACCTATGACGTCCTGTACCGCGATGGCAACGTCACATCGTCAACCACGACGCCGGAGCCGCACCGGCCGCAAAACTGGATCCCGGTTGCCGAGGGAGACCTGCGCTCCGTTCTCGATCCGGTGTCGGGGCTGATCTTCCCGGCAAACACCAACGTCTGCGCGCAGACACTGCCGATCTACGACGGCGAGACGCGCATGAACCTGAAACTGTCTCCGAAGGGCTCCAAGCCGTTCTCGACCGAGGGTTTCAAGGGTGACGCGATCGTTTGCGGCGTGCACTTCACAGCTCTCGGCGGCTACAAGAAGAGCCGCACCGACTTCGACTACCTGAGCAAGAGCAACGACATGGAGATCTGGTTTGCCAAGGCGGACGCCATGAAGGTATATGCTCCCGTCTATGTTCGTATACCGACCAAATACGGCACGGTGACAATCACGGCGGTCAAGTACGGCAGTTAACGGCACCTCCTCCGGCTGACACCGGCGCGGTGTCGCAAAGGGGGCAGAATGACATTGCGGGCAACGCTGATCGGTTTTTCGGCAATCCTGATGTGGTCCTTCCTGGCGCTGTTCACCGCCGCCTCCGGGACAATGCCGGCCTTCCAGCTTTCGGCCATCTGCTTTGCCATCGGCAGCATCCCGGGCATCGTGGTTCTGATCCTCAGGCCGGAGCGGATAAAGCTGCTGCGTCAGCCGGCGAAAGTGTGGATCACAGGCATTGCCGGGCTGTTCGGCTATCATTTTCTCTATTTCACGGCACTTAGAAATGCGCCGGCGGTCGAGGCCGGTCTCATCGCCTATCTCTGGCCGTTGCTCATCGTTGTCGGCTCGGCTCTGCTGCCGGGCGAACGGCTGCGCTGGTATCACATCGCAGGCGCCTTTGCCGGGCTCGCCGGGACGGTGCTGATCGTCGGGCGCAACGGGTTTCATTTCGATGCGGCCTATGGGCTTGGCTATGGCACGGCCGTTCTCTGCGCTTTCACGTGGTCAGGCTATTCATTGCTGACGCGGCGTTTCGATGCCGTCTCGACCGATGTCGTCACCGGCTTCTGCCTTGCGACGTCCATCCTCTCGCTGCTCTGCCATCTGGGGCTGGAAAGGAGTGTCTGGCCGGAAACAGGCTTTCAATGGGCGGCGATAGCCGGTCTCGGGCTGTTGCCGGTCGGGGCTGCCTTCTACGCCTGGGATTATGGTGTCAAGAACGGCGATATCCAGATCCTCGGTGCCGCCAGCTATGCGGCGCCGTTGCTGTCGACACTGATTCTGACGTTGTTCGGCTTTGCCGAGCCGAGCTGGGGAATTGCCGGCGCCTGCCTGCTGGTGACCGGCGGCGCCGTGCTTGCCGCCCATAAAATGATCCTGCGCCGTCCGCCAGCGCCGGATGTCGCCATTGCCGAATAGGCATCAGGCGTCCGAAGGCTTCCAGCCCGGAGGCGCCATTTCGAAGCTCGAAAATTCAAAGCCCGGGGCGACGGTGCAGCCGACCAGCGTGTAGTCGCCGGTTGTTTCCGCCGCCTGCCACCAGTCGGCGGGTACGATCGCCTGTGGCCGTTCGCCGCTCGCGAAATCTGTCCCGAGGACGATTGTCGTCTTGCCTTCGCCATTCTGCGAGATGTCGAGCGCCAAGGGAGCGCCGGCATAGTAGTGCCAGACTTCGGCGGCGTCCCGCACACGGTGCCAGTGAGAGCGCTCTCCCGACTGCAGCATGTAATAGATCGCCGTCGAATGGCCGCGCGCCTCGCCCGTGCCGTCGCGGAACGTCTGGACATACCAGCCACCTTCCGGGTGGGGCTGCATGCCGAGTTCGCGGATGATGTCCTCCGGCCGCATCAGAAATTATCTTTCCGCTTGCGGATTTCGGTGAAGACTTCCTCGTTGGTGCGGCTTTCCATCAAAAGGTTGCGGCGGATGGCCGGATCGGCGGGGCGCAGGAACGGATTGGTTTCCTTCTCCAGTGCCAGCGTCGTCGGGATGGTGCACTTGCCTTCGGCGCGCATCGCCTCGATATCGGCAGCCCGGGCTTTCAGGCGCTCGTTGTCCGGATCGATGGTGAGCGCAAAACGGGCGTTGGCCAGCGTATATTCATGGCCGAAATAGACGGCGGTCTCGTCGGGCAGCACGGCAAGTTTCTGCAGCGAAGCCCACATGTCCGAGGCCGGGCGTTCGAACAGCCGACCGCAGCCGAGCGCGAACAGCGTATCTGCGGCAAACAGCAGTTTGTCGTCCTCGAAGTGGTAGCAAATGTGCCCGGCGGTGTGACCTGGGGTCTCGATGACACCAACGGTGTGGCTGCCAAACTTGAAGCTGTCGCCGTCACCGTAGGCGCGGTCGAGGCCGGGAATGGCAACCGCCTCGTTGAGCGGGCCGAAGATGTGACAGCCGAACTGCTCCTTCAGCGCCAGATTGCCTTCGACATGGTCGGTATGATGGTGGGTGGTGAAGATGTGGCTGATCTTCCAGCCACGGCGCCCCGCTGCGGCGGCAACCGCTGCTGCGTCCGGCGCATCGATGGAGGCGGTGAGGCCTGTCTCCGGATCGTGGACGAGAACGCCGTAATTGTCGGTGCGGCAGGTAAATACGTCGAGTTCCAAAGGCTGCATGGCTCAAATGTCCTAACTTTCGTCGGTCGACACGAATGTAGAGGCTGCGGCCTTGAAGTCCAACCGCCGGCTGATAAGATTTCCGGTATGCATGCCGATATCGTCGACCTTCGCCAATTCTATCATTCCGAACTCGGCCGGCTGGCGGAGCAATCGATCGCCATGGCGCTGTCGTCGCTCTGGACGCGATTGCCGGAGGAGCGGCTGGTGGGGCTTGGCTATTCCGTGCCGTATCTCGACCGCTTTCGCGCCGATACCGAGCGGACCTTCGCGTTCATGCCGGCGGGGCAGGGGGCGGTGAACTGGCCGATGGGATCGGCGTCGTCGACGGCGCTGATCTTCGACGAAGAACTGCCCTTGCCCGATTCGTCGATCGACCGCGTTCTTCTGGTGCATTCGCTGGAATTTGCCGAAAGCCCGCGCGAGACGCTGAAAGAGCTTTGGCGGGTGCTGGCGCCCGGCGGGCGGCTGGTGATCGTGGTGCCGAACCGGCGTGGCGTCTGGGCGCGGATGGAGCATACGCCATTCGGCTCGGGCCGGCCCTATTCCCGCGGCCAGCTGACGGCGCTGTTGCGCGAGACGAATTTCACGCCGGGAGCGACCGCCGAAGCGCTGTTCTTCCCGCCCTCCAAGCTGCGTGCGGTGCTCAGGCTGCGCCGCGCCTTCGAGCGTATCGGCAGGACGCTGTGGCCGGCCTTCTCAGGCGTCATCATCGTCGAGGCGCAGAAACGGCTTTATCAAGGCCTGCCGGTCGCGGTGCGCGCCTCGCGGCGTGTGTTCGTGCCCGTGCTGGCGCCACGCGGCGTGCCCACGACGCGTGAGGAAACCCAGCCGAAGCGCTGAGTGTTGCCGGCTTCTTACTCGACAAAATCGTCATTCCGGATTAATGCCACGGGATGTTTGAAGCCGGATATGCCGGCCCTTGTCCAAGGTCGATCCCATGAGCAGCGAAATCAGCAAGCCCGTCCCGCGTCCCGGTATTCTCGACATCGCTGCCTATGTGCCAGGCAAGGAAGGTGCGCCGGGTCTTTCCCGTGTGTTCAAGCTGTCGTCCAACGAGACGCCGCTCGGTGCCAGCCCCAAGGCCGTCGCCGCCTTCAAGGCAGCGGCCGACGAGTTGGAACGTTACCCGGACGGGCAGGCATTGGCGCTACGGCAGGCCATCGCCGACGTTAACGGGCTCAATCCGGCAAACATCCTCTGCGGCAACGGGTCCGACGAACTGCTCGGCCTGCTCTGCCACGTCTACCTGGCACCGGGCGACGAGGCCGTCATCACCGAACACGGGTTCCTCGTCTACAAGATCCAGATCATGGGCGCCGGGGCGACGCCTGTTACGGTCAAGGAAAAGGACTGCACCGTCGACGTCGATGCGATCCTTGCCGCCGTCAACGAAAAGACCCGCATGGTGTTCATCGCCAATCCCGGCAATCCGACAGGCACCTATGTCCCGGTCAGCGACATCAGACGGTTGCACGCGGCGCTGCCGAAGAACGTCATTCTGGTGCTCGACGCCGCCTACGCCGAATATGTCCGCCGCAACGATTACGAGGCCGGCATCGAACTGGTCTCGGCAAATTCCAATGTCGTCATGACCCGCACCTTCTCCAAGGCCTACGGTCTGGCGGCGCTTCGCGTCGGCTGGATGTTCGGCCCGGCGGAGATCGTCGATGCGCTGAACCGTATTCGCGGACCGTTCAACATGAATGCCCCGGCAATCGCCGCCGGAGCCGCTGCCATGCGCGACCAGGCGTTCGTCGAGACGGCGGTCACCTACAATCTGATGTGGCTGGACAAGCTGACTGCGGCGTTTGAAGCCATCGGGCTGAAGGTCACGCCGTCGGTTGCCAATTTCGTTCTCATCCACTTCCCGGATGTGGACGGCAAGCGCGCTGCCGATGCCGACGAGTTGCTGGCCAGCCGGGGCTATATCCTGCGTGCCGTGCGCGGCTACGGCTTCACCAATTCGTTGCGGATGAGCATCGGCACGGAAGAGGCCAATCGCGGTGTCATCGAGACACTCGGCGAATTCATGGGACGCAAGGCATGAGCGATGTCCAGTTCGACCGGATCGCGCTGATCGGCATCGGACTGATCGGCTCGTCTCTCGCCCACGACATTCGCGCGCTCGGTCTTGCCCGCGAGGTCGTGATCGCGACGCGCGGCGCGGCGACGCTGAAGCGGGCCGAGGAACTGGGGCTGGGCGACCGCTACACGCTGTCGTCGGGCGAGGCCGTCAAGGGTGCCGATCTCGTAATCGTCTCGGTGCCTGTGGGTTCCTCGGAGAGTGTCGCCATCGAGATTGCCCCGTATCTGAAGCCGGGTGCCATCGTCACCGATGTCGGCTCGACCAAGGCCTCGGTCATTGCGCAGATGCAACCGCATATTCCGGAGGGCGTGCATTTCATTCCGGGCCACCCATTGGCAGGCACGGAGAAATCAGGCCCAGATGCCGGTTTTGCCGGTCTTTTCCGGGGGCGCTGGTGCATTTTTACACCCGTTGAAGGCACCGACGAGACGGCGCTGAAGACGCTCCGGCATTTCTGGGAGACACTTGGTTCAAGGGTCGACGAAATGGATGCCGAACACCATGACAAGGTGCTGGCCATCGTCTCGCACCTGCCGCACCTGATTGCCTACAACATCGTCGGGACGGCAGCCGATCTCGAGACGGTGACACAGTCGGAAGTCATCAAATATTCCGCCTCCGGCTTTCGCGACTTTACCCGCCTGGCGGCTTCCGATCCCACCATGTGGCGCGATGTCTGCCTGCACAACAAGGATGCGATCCTTGAGATGCTGGCGCGGTTTTCAGAAGACCTCGCCTATCTGCAGCGGGCGATCCGCTGGGGCGAAGGCGACAAGATCATGGAACTGTTCACCCGCACCCGCGCCGTCCGCCGCTCGATCATCGACGCCGGCCAGGATGTCGACGCCCCCGATTTCGGCCGACACGCGCTCGATCCGAAAGCGCCGTGACGCTCGGTCTCAAGGCGTACCGCCTCAGATCGGCGGGATCTTGCCGACCGGGATGAAGCCGCTAAGCGTGACCGCGCCGTGATCGACGGTGAGATCGACGGACACCTTGTCCTCGCCGGCGGCGAGCGCCTTCAGCAGCTTGCCGGCCATGTCCACCGTCTGCTTGGCGGCAGGGATCGCCTGCTTGATGCTGTCGCGCCAATGGCTGATCTGCTGGATCTCCAGCTTGAACTGGCCGGAGAGAAAGCCGTCGTCGTCGAAAGAGAATGGCCCTGACAGGGTCATGATACGGCCGTCGCCAATGTCGGTCGTTACCTTGCGCAGGATACCCGATGCGCCAAACAGGCCGCGCCCGTCCTTTTCGCTGCCGTCAAGCAGTCCTGCCTTGCCGGTCAGCGTCACATCGATCTCTGCGGCGAGTGCTGGAAGCTGCGGGAAATCCTTGATGACGGCGTTGGAGTTCTTCACCTCGAAGACGGCTTCGAGGTCTTCGCCGTTCTGGCGGACATGGATCTCCGTCTTGTCGGCAGTGAAATTCACCGTCTGGCCGGTTGCCGAGGAGACGACGGCGGTCTTGAGGCCGTTGATGGTGGTGGCGCCCTGCTCAATGCCGTTGCCCCGGGTGACCATGGTGGATTGCAGCGCTGCCCACTCGGAGGAGATGGTCAGCCCCTGCGACGTGCGGATCTCTGCCGGGGAATTAAGTTGCCACTCGATGTTGCCCGGCGCGTAGACGTGAGCCGAGGCGCTGAGGTCGTCGAAGGTGGCGGAGACACCCCGTGTGTGGTCGTCGACCTGGACTTTGGAGCAGGTCAGGCCGATGCGGAAGGGAAAGCCCTGCTGGTCGAGGTCCGTACACTGGCCGGTAAAGCCTGCCGCATCCTGTTTGCCCAGCGCCCGCAGGACATTGGTCTTCAGCGCCGAGGCGGCATAGAACCAGCCGGCGGTGTAGACTGCGGCCAGCAGGACGATGATCCCCAAAAGGATGAACATCCCCCTGAAGCCTCTGCCGGATCGCTCGCTCTGGCTTGACGCTGACATGATGTTCTCCAATGGTGCACAGCAATGCTGATGTGAGTATGGCTTTGGATATGGACGAATTTTGGGTGTTTGGCTACGGATCGCTCATGTGGAATCCGGGTTTCGCCTTTTTGGAACAAGCGGATGCCGTCATTTTCGGCTATCGCCGTTCGCTCTGTGTTTATTCCTGGGTGCATCGCGGCAGCGAGGCCAGCCCCGGGTTGGTGCTTGGCCTCGACCGTGGTGGCGCCTGCCGTGGCGTGGCGTTTCGGGTAGCCGACACGGATCGGGATGCAGTGCTTTCCTACCTCAGGGAGCGGGAACTGGTGACCAAGGTCTATCTCGAGCGCCTCGCTACGATCCGGCTTGCAGACGGCCGTCGGGTTACCGCCGTGGCTTATGTGGTCGACCGCCATCACAGGCAATATGCCGGCGCGCTCGATCCGCTGACAGCTGCCCGCATCGTCGATGTCTCCGTCGGCCAGTCCGGGCCAAACGATGCCTATGTGTTCAATACGCTCACCCATCTCCGCGAGGCTGGTATCCGCGATGCCTGGCTCGAGAGCGTCAATGAAGAAGTGTTGCGGTTGCGAGGCGCTGCCTGAGTTCAGCCGCTGGCCTCTGCCGACGTGGAACTGCGCAGGATTGCCAGTCTTTCGATGGCTGTTGGCGGTAGCGGCAGGTCCGGATTGCGGGCCACGGTTTCCAGCAGCAGCTCGTCGCTGGCAGCCTCGGTCACCTTGATCAGGTGGGCGAAAAAGGCATCGGGGTCCATGCCCGGCTGGATCGGGGGCAGGATGCGGACCTTGAAATGGCCGGGATAGCGACGAAAATCGCGGCGCGGCCAGAACAATCCGGGATGCATGGCGACCGGCACCACCGGCACATCGAGATCGCGATACATGCGGGCAATGCCGTATTTGTAGACGGGCTCGGCACCGGGCGGGCGGCGCGTGCCCTCGGGGTAGATGATCAGCTGTCGGCCTGCCGCCAGAACCTCGCGGGTGCGCCTGAGGACCTCGACCATCACCTTGCCACGGGCGCCGCGATTGACCGGGATCATCTGCTGCTTCTTGGCATACCAGCCGAACAGCGGGATCCATAAAAGCTCGCGCTTCAGGATATAGACGGGATCGTCGAGGTAGGGGAGCAGCGCAAACGTATCCCAAAACGACTGGTGTTTTGGCGCAAAGATGTAGCCGCCCTTCGGAATGTTCTCGAGGCCCTCGATCTCGAAGGTGGTGCCGACGATTTTCTCCATCAGCCAGACGCTGGATGTGGCCCAGGCCTTGGGAATGGCATAGCCGGCCTTGCGCGGCATCAGGAAATAGATGGGCGAAAGAACGATCATCCGGATGATCAGGTTCAGATAAAAGGCGGCATTGAAGAGGATCGAACGAAGGGTGATCATGAAGCTGTCCCGACACGCCTGGTGACGGCGTCTGATCCCGTGCCTACACGATATCGATCTCAATAAAAAGACGGCAGGCGCCGATGCTAGCCCTTGTGCTGCGCGTCGTCCTGCTCCTGCGAGCGAAGGCCTGCCGGGCGGGCAAAACCGAACAGATTGCGGCCACCGGTCAACAGTACCTTGGCGTATTCGGAGAGCATGGTGCGAAGCGCATTCGGGTCGGTAAACCAGGCTTTGGTCTTCAGGTCCGAGTTGACGACCGGATAGGGAATGAAATCCATTTCCGGGTCGGCATAGCGCAGTTCCGCTATGCTGCGCGGCATGTGGTAGTTGTTGGTGACCACCAGCACGCTCTTGTAGCCCTTGGCATGGATCCACTTCACCGTTTCGCTGGCATTGCCGATCGTGTCGATGGCGTCGTAGCCGATGTCGACACAGCAGGCGAAGAGATCCGGCGGCGTCTGTGTGGCCTTGGCGATCTGCTTGCGGGTCGTGGCGGGATAGGCGCCCGATATCAGGAGCCGGTTTCCGGCGCCGCTGCGCAGAAGCTCGATCGCCTGGTCGATGCGCTGGTAGCCACCGGTAAGCACGACGATGGCGTCGGCCTTTGGATCAAGTGGCGGCCGTAGGGTGGTGACCGAATCAGCAAAGCGAAGGAAGCCACCGAAAAGGATGGCGCCGGCAAGAATGGTGGCAAAGCCCGTCCACCGCATAATCCGACGGAAAACGCTGCGGCGCGGGGGATTTTCACCACCTGCTGCCTGCTGCATCGTCGCCGGATCGAGCGTGTTTCGTGTCATCTGTTCCATGGTTGCCAAACGTCAGTTCCGCCAGACTAGGGCTGTGTCCGGGCCGTTTGATGGCAGATCAGTCATAGTTTTAAGCTCAGGTCGCATTATCGCTCCTGCTCGGGTCCGATCGGATCTGGTCGATCTCGTAGATGGTTCGCATCACCGTAAACCGCGCGGTGACCGTCGTCAGCAGTGCGATGATTACCATGGTCGCGAAAATGCCGAGATAGCCGAGTGCGCCGACCGAGAAGGTGCCGAACAGCGCCGTGGCCTGGTCGGTCTGCGGGGTGGCGATCGTGTGGCTCTGCAGCAAGCCTGCGGCGGCAAAGAAAAGCGCTGCCAGGGCACTGCCGACCGCGGAGCCCTTGAAGCTGATTTTCAGGAAATGCTTCTGAAATTCCTTGGCAACGAAAGCGCTTTCGGCGCCGACGAAATGCAAGACCTCGACGATGTGACGATTGCCGGACAGTGCGCCCCGGGTGGCAAAGACCACCGTCAGCACCATAGCCGTGAACACCAGCAGCAGGATGCCGGTACCGATCATGACCGTGGTGTGGGCCATCGACACCAGCCGGTCGACCCAGGTGCGGTGGTCGTCGAGCGAGGCCTGCGGGATCGAGTCCTTCAGCAATGCGCGCATCGCCTCGAAATCCGGCGGGTGGGTTTCGTCGATGGTGACGATGACCAGCCGGGGCACGGGCAGTTCCTTGAGGTCGAGACCCGAGCCGAGCCAGGGTTCCAGCAGGCGGGCGGTCGCGGCCTCGTCGACGATCTGCCCGGTCTTGGTGCCGACAAAGGTCATGGCGATATCGCGGGCCTTGACCAGCGCCTTCTCCATGTCGAGGTCGTCGTCAGGCTTGATCTGGATCGTGATTTCGCGGGCGATCTGGCTTTCCCAACTGGCAGCCGTCGAGCGTACCATGCTGACGGCGCCGAGTGTCAGGCAGGCGAGGAAAGCCATGATGGCAATCACCACCATCAGCGCATTGCCCTGGATGTTCGAGGACGGAACGATCGGCCCAGTCGGGCGCACGCGCATTGCCGGCCGCCTCGCTTCGGCTGGCGTCTGCGCGTCCGGACGCGCCTGTCTGCTGGGGACATCAGGTTCAATCATAGATGTCGAGATGCCCCTCGGAGAGGATCATGCGTCGCGCCTCGACCTGGTCCATCAGCGTCAGGTCGTGGGTAGCGATGACGACGGCGGTGCCGAGCCGGTTCAACTCGAGAAAGAGATTGAGCAGCCGGCGGGCCATCGGCGGATCGACATTGCCCGTGGGCTCGTCTGCCAGCAGGATCTCCGGCCGGTCGATCAGTGCGCGGGCGATGGCGGCCCGTTGCTTTTCGCCGCCGGACAGAACCGGCGGCAGCACGTTGATGCGCTCGCCGAGCCCGACCCATTTCAGCAATTCGAGCACATCGTTGCGATAGGAGCTCTCGTCCTTGCCGCGCACCCTCAAGGGCAGGGCCACGTTCTCATAGGTGGTGAGATGGTCGAGCAGGCGAAAATCCTGGAACACGATTCCGACGCGTCGGCGCAGCAGCGGCAGTTCGCTGTGGGGAATGGCGGAAATGTCCCGACCGAACATGCGGATCAGGCCGCGTGTCGGCTGCAGCGACATGAACAGAAGGCGCAGCAGCGTCGTCTTGCCGGCGCCCGAGGGGCCGGTCAGGAACTGGAAGGACTTTTTCGGAATGTCGAAGGTCATGTCCCGGAGAATCTCCGGGCCCATGCCGTATCGCAAACCGACGTTTTCAAAATGAATCAACGGGCAGCCCAGTCTTCCGCGGTTTCGATCGCTGACTTGTTAACCAACAGGGTTAACGGACCGTAAAGTTTGCCGGCCCCAAGCTGCTTCGGCGACCATCTTTGCGAAGCATTAACCATTCAAATTTACTTCTAGGTGGGATTCCTTTCAATGGCCCGTTTGCCGGCGCCGATGAAACGATGTGGATCACCACAGAGGACGTCACCATGGGCGCATTTCGCAATCGCCACCATCAGACGGGACTGGCTTATGATCTGATCCCGCCCGAGGCGCAACAGCCAGCGCGATCACTTCGCCGTTTCGAGCGGTCGGATGATATCGTCGATGCCGAATTCGTCATCGTCCAGCCGGGTCGTGGCAGCAACTTTACGGCCCGCAGCGGTAACGACAATCACAGGCGCCATTATCCGCAGCCGCGCAAGGGCATGGCATCTGCCGCCCTCCTGTCGGCGGTCGTCTATTTCCTGCGCGCCGGCGAAAGCTGGCTGCAACGGGCGTCCGGTCGCAGCTTCGCGGTGTTGATCGTGGCGCTTTTCGTGCTGGTGTTCGGTCTGGTCGGCGGTTTTTCGGGCCTGGCGGAAGCGCCGGTGCGGGTCCCGCCGATCGCTGCATCACCCTTGCAGTTCACCCATGTCTCGCTGACGCCGCGCGATGCCAACGGCATGCATATTCTCGTGCTCAATGGCATCATCGACAATGTCACCGCCGCCGGTCGCTCCTTGCCGGAAATCCGGGCCGATCTCTATGATGGCAACCAGTTGCTGGCGAGCGTGATGATTGCGCCACCCAGCGAGCGGATCGGCGGAGGCGAGAGCCGTGGCTTTTCGGCGCGATTGCCGCACCAAGGGGAAAAAATGCCAGAGGTTCGGCTTTCCTTTGTCCAGGCGGGTGCCGACGGGCGGTGATTGTGCTAACGGCTGTTGCTCGAACCGGCGGGCCTTCCGCCGATGATGCCCAGGGAGCCTGCCGACCATGCCAGTCGTTCGCGGAAAAAACATCGAGCCGCTTTTCACCGCCGCGCAGATTGCCGCACGCAATCTCGAACTGGCCGCCGAGATCGCCAAGGGACCGACCAAGGACCTGCTGGTCATTGCCATCCTCAAGGGCTCATTCATCTTCGCCGCCGACCTGCTGCGGGCGCTGCACGATACCGGGCTGGCGCCCGAGGTCGAGTTCGTCACCCTCTCCAGCTACGGCACCGGAACAGTGTCGCAGGGTGTCAGGATCGTCAAGGATATCGACAGCGACGTGCGCGACCGGGACGTGCTGCTGATCGACGACATCCTCGAATCCGGCCGGACGCTGCGGTTCGCCAAGGGAATGCTTTATGAGCGTGGCGCCAGAAACGTCTCGGTGGCGGTGCTGCTCGACAAGAGCGTCAAGCGCCAGGAAAAGATCGAGGCCGAGTATGTCGGCTTCGAATGCCCGGATTATTTCGTTGTCGGGTACGGCATGGACGTCGCCTATGCCTTCCGCGAATTGCCTTTCGTCGGTGTCGTTACCGGCGACGCCTGAGCTATTTCGGGGCGCCTGTCACAGACGCCTTGTTAACCATGCGACCGGTTCTTCGACGTGCCGTTTACCGATCGCAAAGGAAAGTCTGGTGATTTCGCTGCCAGGGACATGACCGTCCGACGGAGCGATGCACATGGCAAGAATTCTAATCACCGAAGACGAAGATTCGCTGCGCCGGTTCGTCGCCCGCGCGTTGCGCATGGACGGTCACGAAACGGAAGAAGCGGCCGATGGCGCCGAGGGACTGGAGAAGCTGCAGGGCGGCGGCTTCGATCTGCTGCTGTCGGATATCCGCATGCCGGTAATGGACGGCATAGAGCTGGCCCACCAGGCGTCTTCGCACTGGCCGCACATGAAGATCCTGCTGATGACCGGCTATGCCGAACAGCGCGAACGCGCCGACGACCTGATGGAAAAGATCGTCGACGTTGTCTCCAAGCCCTTTGCCCTTCCGGACATCCGCAAGGCCGTTGCGCTGGCGCTTGCCGCCTGACGCCACGCCTCGCCACCCCCGAGGCCGATATCGGCTCGCATGGTGAGGGTCGCGTCTTCTACTGGATGTCGAGCAGCCGCTCCAAATAGCGCCGTTCTTCTTCCTGGGTCGGATTGTTGCCGAGTCGCTGGCGGATCGCGTCGAGGATTTCGCGGGCCCTCTGGGCGTCGATCTGGTCCGGGATCTTGGTGTTGCCGTCGTCGAGCGGACCGTTGCCGTCTGCCGTGGCGCGCCCAAGCGGATCCCGGCCTCCCGGATTGCCCTGACCCTGGCCCTGCTGCTGCCCCTGGCCTTGTCCCTGTTGCGCCTGCATCATCTGGTTGAGCATGTCGCGGGCACCCTGCCGCAGCGCCTCCAAAGCACGGCCCTGGCCCTGCGTCGCCTTCTCGCCATCGCCCTTGCCGAGTGCGCCGCCGGCGCCTTGCATTTCCCGCTGTGCCTGGCCGAAGCCCGGGCCCGGCTTGACGCCCATCTCCTCAAGACCCTTCTGCAATTCGCCGAGCTGCTTTTCCAGAGCGTTCTGCTGGTCCTTCAGGGCCTTCAGCGCATCGCGCAGCTGGTCTTCCGTCATGTCGTCTTCCGGCGATTGCGACTTCTGCTGGCCTTGGCCTTGCTGTGGATCCTGCGGTTGCTGCCCCTGCTGCGGCTGCTCTTGTCCCGGCGGCGGCTGCCCCTGCGGGCCCGGCATCGGCTGGGCAAAGGGGTCCATATCCTCGTTCGGATCGCCGCTCTGCATCTTGTTGCGCATGGCCTGGTCGAGCTTGAAGGTCTTGTCCATCAGCTTCTGCTGCTCGCGCAGGATCTGGCCGAGCTTGTCCATCTGCTGGCGGCCCTTGCTGTCGTCCTTGCCTTGCTGCTGCTGTCCCTGCTGCGGTCGGCCTGCCTGCATGTTATTCATCATCCGCTGCAGTTCGGACAGCATCTGCTGGGCCGCATCGCGGTTGCCGGAGCGGGCAAGGTTCTCGATCTGGTCCATCATCCGCTCGAGATCCTGCTGGCGCAAAACCCTCGCATTCTTCTGGTTCGGCTGGTTTGGCGCGTTCTGCATGCGCTGCGCCAGCTCCTTCATGTAGCCGTCCATTGCCTTGCGCAATTCGTCGGTGAGCTTCTTGATCTCTGAATCCGGAGCGTTGCGCTGCAGCGCCTCCGAGAGTTTCTGCTGGGCGTCGCGCAATTGCTTCTCGGCATCCGAAAGCTGTCCGTTTTCCATGCCGAGCGCGATCTGCCAGAGATAGTCGGCGGTATCCTTCAGAGACGCATCGTCATGGGCAAGCCGCATGCGTGCCTGCGCCGATTGCAGCAGCAGGTAGTGGGTGAGGTTCGGCACGGTCTCGTCGGCGCGGATCGTCAGCGCTTCGTTCAGTTGGATCGCATCCGGCATCTTGCGGGTGTCGAGCGTGAACACCTGCCGCTGCTCGGCAACGGCACCGGCCAGCGGTTCGTTGAAGTTGCGGGCCGGCATGGTCATCTCGTGCGGCGGGCTGCGGCCGGTCTGGCCGGCGCCATCGCGGGCAACCAGCGTGATCCAGACGCGTTTTCCGGCCAGCGGATCCTGGGTCAGGTCGTGGCTGCCCAGCCCTTTCACGTCCTTGCGATTGCGGCGGGAGAACTCGAACTTGTAGTCCGGCGCCGCATAGAGCGGCGTTGCCTGCGGGTCGGCATCGACGGGTACGATTTCAGCGTGGGCTTCGTCCACGCCGTAGTCGTCCTTCGCCTTGAAGCCGATTTCGAGGGCTCCGTTGACGGTCGCGTGCGGCAATCCGTCGAAGACGATTTCCGGCGGCTTGTCGGCGAGCACGTTGAACGCCCATTGCCGGCCGTTGACCGAGAGCGTGCCGCCCTTGTCGAGCTTCATCTGATGGGTCCGCGCCGCAGCTTCGGTGGTATCGGCAGCGGCAGGCGGCGTTTGAGCCGCGGGCGAACCCGCCTTGGCAGCCGGCGCATCCTCCTGCAAGGCAACCTCGGTCCCGCTCTTGCTACCGGTGTCCTGGAACAGCACCGTTTCGCTGCCGGCACCGCCGGTGACGCGGACTGTCAGTTCGGAAAATTGCGGGACGGAGATCGCGCCGGCGGCAGTGGCTGCCGTGCCCGTCAGGTAGACGGGCGGCTGGACTGTGTAGGCGGGCGGGGTCACCCAGGCGTCGATGCGCAGGTCGGGGGCGTTGGTTGACGCCAGAGGGTGGTCGAAGGCGTCGCCCAGCGTGCCGGCGCTGTTCGACATCGAATAGCCGAAGGCCACCGCCAGCAGCAGGGCCGGGAGGGCACGCAACGCATAGGGGTCGTGGCGGGCGATATCGGGGCGCGGCAGGCCGGCATCGAGGGATGCGATCCGTTCCGCCATGCGTGTCTGGTGTTCGCGCCAGAGGGCTCGCGCGAACGGCGTCTCGAAGGCAGGTTCGTCCTCCTGCACCGCGACCGGCTGATGCGACAGGCCGTTGCGCTCTTCGAGCAACCGGTCGGCATCGAGAGCGGTCGGCCAGCGCAGGCGGCGGAACGGAATGAAGGAGGCGACGAGCGCGATGATGAAGATGCCCAGCAGCGCCAGCCTCGGGACAGTCGGCAAGATACGGAACAGACCGAACCATGAGGCGGAGACATAGAGGGCAGCCACTGATGCCAGGGGCAGCAACATCGGCAGCAACTGCTCGGAGACGAGTACCGCTCTTGCCAGGAAACGCTTGGTCGCGACCAGGCGTGCGAGCGCCGGCCGGGAGGCAAAAGCGCCTTTCCTGTCTTTGCTGGCATTGGTCATCGGTTCGCTGTTCCCCGAACTGGTGTTGCTGGCCGACGCTTATCCCCGGGGCGAAGATTTGCTCCGGCGACCCTGCGCCGCCTGAAAACGCCCCACATCGTCATCGCCGTTCCCAGGGGGCGGCGCCCATGGTCCGGCGCCTCCGAGGAAGCAGCGCTTGCGGAAGGATAGCATTCTTTGTGGCGAAGACGAGGGCGTGCGACGACAAAGCCGGTTTTTCCATGCGTCTTTGCTTTAATTCGAAGACGGGATCAGGCAAGCCAGGCCGGCAGGGAATCGAGGTCGATCAGGTCCTGATAGGTCTGGCGCGGTCTGACGACATGGAATTCGTCGCCCTTGACCAGCACTTCGGGCACCAGCAGCCGGCTATTGTAGGTGCCGGCCTGCACGGCACCGTAGGCACCGCCGGAGGAGACAGCCAGCAGGTCGCCGGGCTTCGGCATGCTCATCTCGCGGTCGAGCGCCAGGTAGTCGCCGGTCTCGCAGACTGGGCCGACGACATCGGCCTTGATGCGCGGCGCGCTGGCGGCGGTGACGACGACCGGGCGGATCTCGTGATAGGCCTCGTAGAGCGTCGGGCGAATGAGGTCGTTCATGGCGGCATCGACGACGACGAAGCTCTTTTCGCCGCCATCCTTCACATAGATCACCTCGGTGACGAGGATGCCGGCATTGCCGACCAGCAGGCGGCCCGGCTCGGTGACGATGCGGCAATTGAGCTGGCTCAGCTCGTTCTTGACGATCTCGGCATAGGCGTCAGGCGATGGCGGCGGATTGTTGTCGTCATGGTAGGGAATGCCGAGCCCGCCGCCGACGTCGACGTGGTGGATGGCATGGCCTTCGCCGCGCAGCGTCTCGACGAGTTCGCGCAGCAGCTTGAAGGCCGCCTGGAAGGGCTGCAGTTCGGTGATCTGGCTGCCGATATGCATGTCGATACCGGTGACCTCGATGCCCGGCAGGGTGGCCGCGCGGGCATAGACAGCCCGGGCACGCTCATAGGAGATGCCGAACTTGTTTTCCTTCTTGCCCGTCGAGATCTTCGCATGGGTGCGCGCATCGACATCGGGGTTGATGCGGAAGGAGACCGGCGCCTTTTTCCCGGCGCGGACGGCGCGCTGGTTCAGGACTTCCAGTTCCGGCTCGGATTCGACGTTGAAACAGTAGATGCCGGCCTCGAGAGCTGCATCCATCTCAGGCGCGGTCTTGCCGACGCCGGAAAACATGATGCGTTCCGCCGGAATGCCGGCGGCCAGCGCCCGTGTGAGCTCGCCGAGGGATACCACATCGACGCCGGCACCGAGGCGGCCCAACGTCTTCAGCACCGCCTGGTTGGAATTCGCCTTCATCGCGTAGCAGACCATGGCATCGACGCCGTGGAACGCTTCCGAAAACACCCGGTAATGCCGCTCGAGCGTCGCCGTGGAGTAGCAGTAGAAAGGCGTGCCAACCGTCGCGGCGATCTTCGAAACGGCAACGTCCTCGGCGTAGAGAACGCCGTCGCGATACTGGAAATGGTTCACGGCGGTGGCCTGTTCTAAAGAAGCGGATCGAGGATGAAAGGCTTGTCGGCCGTACCCGGTTGCTTGGTCGGCTTCGAGGTGTCGCCGCCCTTGGTGGCGTTGACGCTCGGCGGATCGAGATCGCCCTTGCGGCCGCACGCAACGGTGGCGAGACCCATGAGCGAAAGCACGAGGGTCATGCGGATGATGTGCGGCACGTTGATTTGCATCGATTTCCTCTTGAGGCGCGGCGTCGGGCAGGCAGACCTTCATAGCGAAGTTTCAGTGCTTTGTGCACCCTGATTGTTGCGTTGCGGCTTGCGACCGTCCAGTCAGTTGCGGGCGCGCCAGTAGGCGATCTGCTTGCGGACTTCGGAGGGCGCGGTTCCGCCGAAGCTCTTGCGGCTGGCAACCGAGGCTTCGACGGTCAGAACGTCGAAAATCTCGGCCGTAATCGCCGCGTTCAGGGCCTTGAGCTCGTCGAGCGAAAGTTCCGCCAGTTCGCAGCCCTTGCTTTCCGCCAGCGCCACGGCGTGGCCGGTGACATGGTGGGCGTCGCGGAACGGCAGTCCGGCCTCGCGGACCAGCCAGTCGGCAAGATCGGTGGCCGTCGAATAGCCGGAGCCGGCCGCCGCCTTCATGCGGGCGACGTTGACGGTCATGTCGCGGACCATGCCGGTCATGGCGGCAATGGCCAGTTCCAGGCTCTCGGCGGCGTCGAAGACCTGTTCCTTGTCTTCCTGCATGTCCTTTGAATAGGCGAGCGGCAGGCCCTTCATGATCGTCAGCAGGGCTACCAGCGAGCCGTTGATGCGGCCGGTCTTGGCGCGCACCAGTTCGGCGGCATCGGGGTTCTTCTTCTGCGGCATGATCGACGAGCCGGTTGAAAATGCGTCGGAGAGGCGCACGAAGCCGAATTGCGGCGTCGACCAGATGACGATTTCTTCGGCCAGACGCGACAGGTGCATGCCGGCGATGGCGGCAATCGACAGGAATTCGAGCGCGAAGTCGCGGTCTGAGACCGTGTCGATCGAATTGCGGGTCGGCTCGCGGAAACCGAGTGCCTTGGCTGTCATGTGGCGATCGATCTGGAAGCCGGTACCGGCTAGCGCCGCAGCGCCGATAGGCGATTCGTCCATGTGCTCGATGGCGTGGCGCACGCGCGAGCGGTCACGGCCGAACATCTCGACATAGGCCATGCAGTGGTGACCGAATGTCACAGGCTGCGCGGTCTGCAGGTGGGTGAAGCCGGGCATGACGGTATCGGCATGTTCTTCGGCGCGGTCGAGGAAGGCGGCGATCAGGCCGGTCAGCGCCTGTTCGCAACGCTGCAGCTCTTCCTTCACCCAGAGGCGGAAATCGAGCGCCACCTGGTCGTTGCGCGAGCGGGCGGTGTGAAGCCTGCCGGCAGCGGGGCCGATCAGCGTTGCCAGCCGCGCCTCGATGTTCATGTGGATGTCTTCGAGCTTGCGGGAAAATTCGAAATTGCCGCTCTCGATTTCTGACATGATCGTGTTCAGGCCGTGAACGATCTTGTCTTTGTCCTCGGTCGAAATGATGCCTTGATGGGCAAGCATCGTGGCATGGGCGACAGAACCGCGGATGTCCTGCGCAAACAGCTTCTTGTCGAAACCGATGGATGCATTTATCTCCTCCATGATGGCGGCGGGACCGGACGCGAAACGTCCGCCCCACATCTGGTTGGAGGCGCTGGTGTCGTTGGTGTCGTCAGCCATGAGATGCCTATCTGGAGAACGAAATGACAGCAAAAAAGCCGTTCGGTCTGCCGTCTTTGAAATTGGTCCTGATCGCAGCCGTTGCCGGCGTCGTCGCGGGTGCGGCAGCGGTATACGTGAAGCAGGCGGGGTCTGGCAATGGGACGACCGAAACCGCCGCTGCCGGCGACTGCCAGCCGGCCAAGGCCAAGGGTGCTGCGCTGACCCCCTTCACCAAGGGCCAGGTCGCGGCGATGGTGGGAGCCCAGCAGCCGCTGTCGTTGCAAGGCGTTGCCTTCAAGGGGACTGACGGCCAACCGCTGTCGGTCGCGAATTTTGCCGGCAAGACCGTGCTGCTCAATCTCTGGGCCACATGGTGCGTTCCCTGCCGCGAGGAGATGCCGGCGCTGAACGCGCTTCAAAAGCAGATGGGCAACGACAAGTTCGAGGTCGTGGCTGTCAACATCGACACCGGCGACGACGAGAAGCCCAAGACCTTCCGCAGCGACAACGGCATCGATACGCTCGGCTACTACCGCGACAACAGCATGGGCGTCTTCAATGCGCTGAAGAAGCAGGGCCTAGCCTTCGGCCTGCCGGTGACATTGCTTCTCGACGGCAAGGGTTGCCTGGTGTCGGCCATGAACGGCCCGGCCGCCTGGGACAGCGAAGACGCCAAGGGGCTCATCAAGGCCGCTACAGCCTTGTAAGCGTATCTGCAAAAGGCTTGCCCGGCTCCTGATCCGCCTGCGCTGCGGGTCGGGCTCTATCATCGATAGCATCACCCTGGAGTAAGGCCCGCTCTTTAAAGTCGTGGCATTGCCCGTCATTTTCTTTTGTTGAGAGCCATACCGATGAGCCAGCCCGAGGCGGATTTTTCGCAGCACGTTTCTACCATCATGGCACCGATGATCGGCCTGTCTGCCGAGGACGAGGCCGCTGCATGGTTGAAACGCGGAAATTTTCTGCAGCGAATGGGACAGTTCGCCCTCTCTATCGAGGCCTATGACAAGGGGTTGGCCCGCTTGCCCGGCCACATCAAATGCCTTTGCAACAAGGCGCAGGCGTTCGAGCAACTTGGCCGTAGGCTGGAGGCGCTGGAGACCGCACAGGCGGCTTTGCGTCTCGATCCCGAAAGCCAGGAGGCGCTGCTTCTGTGCGGCACTTTCGAGCTAAGGCTCGGCAATGCGGCGGGAGCCCATGCCTGCTTCCTCACCGTTGCCGAGAAGGGAGTGGTGCGCAACTATCCGGCCGCGCAGAAGCCGGCCAGATTTCGCATCCTCATGCTGTTTTCGCCCGAAGCCGGCAATACGCCCTACGAGGATCTGATCAATGGCGGGCGCTTCGACAGCGAGGTGATCATGGTGCTGCGCGGCTATCGCAATGATCCCGATGTCCGTGACCCCCGCGTCGATGTCGTCGTCAACCTCGTTTCCGAAACGGATTTCGGTCTCGATGTCATTGCCTCCGCCATCGATCTTGCGGATTCGCTCCAGAGGCCGGTGGTCAACCATCCCCGGCTGATCCTGGGCACGGATCGCGAATCGATCTCGCGCCGGCTCGTCCATGTTGCGGATACGGTGATGCCGGCGACGGTGCGCATCGATGCCGGCGATCTCTGCCGCCGCGTGCGCGACCAGGCCACGCCATCCCTACCGGTCATCGTCCGCCACGCGACCACCCATGGCGGCGAGATGATGGAGCTTGTCGACAGCCCGGAAGCACTGCTGGATTTTGCCGAGGAAGCCGGCGAGCGCATGCTCTACCTGACGGACTATGTCGACTACCGCTCCGCCGACGGACTGTTCCGGAAGTATCGCTTCCTGTTCGTCGGCGATGAAATTCTTCCCTACCACCTGGCAATCGGCGATGGCTGGAAGGTGCATCATGCGTCGACCCGGATGGGCGATGTGGAGTGGATGCGGATGGAAGAGCAGGCGTTCCTTGCCGATCCGGCCAGCATTTTCGGAATATCGGGTATGGCAGCACTGGAGACCATTCGCCGGCAGGTCGGTCTCGATTATTGCGGCATAGACTGTGCGCTCGATGCCGAGGGCAGGGTGGTCGTCTTCGAGGTCAACGCCTCGATGCTGATCCATAACGACAACCCGGGGTTCGAATACAAGACGCCCTACGTGCTGGCGATAAAGGCCGCCTTCGAGCGTCTACTGGAGCGGCGGGCAAGCGAGTACCGGGTTATGACGGGGAGACCAGCTATCGCCTGAGACAGCGGATGGTTCCTAGCGCGTCGGGACCGGCACTTCGCCACGGTAGTCATAGAAGCCGCGGCCTGACTTGCGGCCGAGCCAGCCGGCTTCGACATACTTCACCAGTAGCGGGCAGGGCCGGTATTTCGAGTCCGACAGGCCGTCATGCAGCACCTGCATGATCGATAGACAGGTGTCGAGGCCGATGAAATCTGCCAGTTGCAAGGGGCCCATCGGATGGTTGGCGCCGAGCTTCATCGCGGTGTCGATGGCATCGACGGTGCCGACGCCTTCATAGAGCGTGTAGATCGCCTCGTTGATCATCGGCAGGAGGATGCGGTTGACGATGAAGGCGGGGAAATCTTCCGAAACGGTGAAGGTCTTGTCGAGGGAGCTCACATAGTCTCGCGCCACCTTGAAGGTCGCTTCTTCCGTGGCGATGCCGCGCACCAGTTCGACCAGCTTCATCACCGGGACCGGGTTCATGAAATGGATACCCATGAAGCGTTCCGGGCGGTCTGTAGACGCGGCAAGCCGGGTGATCGACAGCGACGAGGTGTTGGTGGCGAGAATGGCGTCCGGCTTCAGCACGGCGCAGACCTGTGTGTAGATCTTGCGCTTGACGCTTTCTTCCTCGGTGGCAGCCTCGATGACCAGATCCATGGGCGCCAGATCGTTGACATCGGCGGAGCCGGAAATCAGCGCCAGCGCGGTCTTGCGATTGTCATCGGTCAGCTTGCCCGATGAAACCTGGCGGGCGAGGTTGCCGTTGATGGTCGCCAGCGCGCTTTCGATGCGCTCCTGCGAAAGGTCGTAGATGTGGACCTTGTAGCCGGCAACTGCGGAAACCTGAGCGATGCCGCAGCCCATCTGGCCGGCGCCGACAATACCGATCGCGTTCAAAATCGTGCTCATCGCCCACTCCTTGGTCGGCGCATTTCATTGATGCGGCCCGTCCGTTTATAAATAATGCCGGGCCATCTCTAGCCCGGCATTATTGATAGACTGATAAGAGCGAAGTTTCCAGTCGTCCGCATAGGACAAACGGGCTCCGGTCGGCTCAAAGCGCCTTTTCAAGTTCCGGCAGAAGCTCGAACAGATCGCCGACGAGACCGTAATCGGCCACCTGGAAGATCGGTGCTTCGTCGTCCTTGTTGATGGCGACGATGACCTTTGAATCCTTCATGCCGGCGAGATGCTGGATGGCGCCGGAAATGCCGACTGCGATGTACAACTGGGGTGCAACGACCTTGCCGGTCTGTCCCACCTGCCAGTCGTTCGGTGCATAGCCTGCATCGACCGCAGCGCGCGATGCGCCGACGGCAGCACCGAGCTTGTCGGCAAGCGGCAGGATGACTTCCCGGAATTTCTCCGCCGAGCCGAGCGCCCGGCCGCCGGAAACGATGATCTTGGCCGAGGTCAGTTCCGGACGGTCAGAAGAAGACAGCGCATTGCCGACGAAGCTCGACAGGCCGGGATTGGCGACAGCCGAGATGGCTTCCACCGCAGCCGAGCCGCCTTCTTCCGCCGAAGCGAAGGATGCCGTGCGCACTGTGATCACCTTCTTGGCGTCGGTCGACTGGACCGTCTGGATGGCATTGCCGGCATAGATCGGCCGTTTGAACGTATCCGGTGAAACGACCTCGATGATTTCCGAGATCTGCGCGATGTCGAGCAGCGCTGCAACGCGCGGCAGGACATTCTTGCCAACCGAGGTGGCAGCCGAGATGATCGTGTCGTAGCTGCCGGCCAGCGAGACGATCAGGTCAGCCAGAGGTTCGGCAAGATTGTTGGCGAGATCGTCGCTTTCGGCGAGCAGTACCTTGGAGACGCCGGACAGCTTTGCAGCAGCGTCGGCCGCAGCCCGGGCGCCCTTGCCTGATACCAGCACATGGATGTCGCCGCCGACTTTAGCCGCGGCGGTCAGGGTCTTGGCGGTCTGGTCGGAAAGGCTGACATTGTCGTGGTCAGCCAGAAGAAGAATGGCCATTTTGGATCGTCCTTTCCGTAAGTTAGAGCACGCCGGCTTCGTTTTTGAGCTTGTCCACCAGTTCGGCGACCGAGGCAACCTTGACACCCGCCTTGCGACCGCCGGGCTCTTCCGTCTTCAACACCTTGAGGCGTGCTTCAGTCGAGACACCGAAATCGGCTGGCGTCTTCTTGTCGAGCGGCTTTTTCTTGGCCTTCATGATGTTTGGCAGCGAGGCATAGCGCGGTTCGTTGAGGCGAAGGTCAGAGGTGACGACGGCTGGCAGCTTGATGTCGATGGTCTGCAGTCCGCCATCGACTTCGCGGGTGACGGTGGCCTTGCCATCGCCGATCTCGATCTTCGACGCGAAGGTTGCCTGGGCGATGCCCATCAGGGCTGACAGCATCTGGCCGGTCTGGTTGCTGTCGTCGTCGATTGCCTGCTTGCCGACGATGATCAGGCCGGGCTGCTCGGCTTCGGCAACGCCCTTCAGGATCTTGGCGACGTTCAGTGGCTCGACGGCATCGTCGGTCTCGACCAGGATGGCGCGGTCGGCGCCCATGGCGAGCGCCGTGCGCAGCGTTTCCTCGGCCTTGGCCGGGCCGATCGATACGACGACCACTTCCGTTGCCTTGCCGGCCTCGCGCATGCGGAGCGCTTCCTCGACCGAGATTTCGTCGAACGGGTTCATCGACATCTTGACGTTGGCAAGCTCGACGCCTGTGCCATCCGGCTTGACGCGGATCTTGACGTTGTAGTCGACAACCCGCTTCACGGTTACGAGAATTTTCATGCAATCCTTCCTTCAACTGGTCGCCCGGAAAATGCGCTTTTTAGCGCCAATCCATTTGTCGATTGGCGACATCGATACGCGTTTTTTCTCCAAATACAACGCTTGCCCGCCGCAATAGGTCGATTTTGCAAGGCTTGCGAAATCGTCGCGGCGGAGCGGATGCGGGAACCGCCGTCAGCGGTTCTTGCCCGGTATCCAGAGCACGTCGGCACGACCGTGGTCGTTAGCGTGCCTTGCCGCTACAAACAGGAAATCGGAGAGACGATTGATGTAGTGCAGCGCCGGGGCGCTGACGCGCTCGCCCTCGGTGTGCGCCAACTCCACCATCAGCCGCTCTGCCCGGCGCGCGATCGTGCGGGCGAGATGCAGGTGGGCCGCTGCCGCGTTGCCGCCGGGCAGTACGAACGAGGTCAGCGGCTGAAGCTCGCCGTTGAGGTAGTCGATGTCGCGCTCCAGCCGCTCGACCTGCGTATCGATGACGCGCAGCGGCTCCCATGCCGGAGGCTCGTCAGTTTCCGGCGTCGACAGGTCGGCACCGAGGTCGAACAGGTCGTTCTGGATCGCCATCAGCATCATGTCGAGCACAGGCATGGTGTGGCTGTGCAGCCTTGCGATGCCGATTGCCGAATTGGCTTCGTCGATGGTGCCGTAGGATTCTACGCGCAAATCGTGCTTCAGCCGGCGCGGTCCGCAGACCAGTCCCGTCGTGCCGTCATCGCCTGTCCTGGTGTAGATCTTGTTGAGTTTGACCATGGTTTTCGCCTTAGGTAGGTCGCCCGCCGCCGGTCAGCCACAGGGTCAGCATGATCAGGATGATCGCTACTGCCTGCAGGAGGATGCGCATCTGCATCAACCGGTTGGACAGGCTTGGATTGTCGCCGCGCGTCATGTTGAACAGGCCGCGCACCAGAACGATGGCGACGAGGCCCATGAAGATGATCGCAAGAACATAGGTAAAAGTAGACATCGAACTGATCCTCCCTCCTCAATCGAACCGACGCATCAGGCGGTAGAAGAGATCGGCCGGCAAAAGCCGCTTCAACCACGCTCCCTGCCTGGCAGGGGTCGTTACCAGATAATGCGGGTGAGGCCTCCTCGCCTCCAGCGCATGCTTTAGCACAGAATAAACGGCCTCGGGACCGAGTTTGTGACGATTGACGGGGCCTGTGCCATTCAGTCGCGCCAGCTGCCGGCGGTATTCGGCTGCATGGGCCGAACCCTCGATATCGATATTGGCTTCAAAGCGCGCCAGCGCCGTCGCCGTGAACTGCGAGGCAATCGGCCCGGGCTCGATCAGGCTGACATGGATGCCCGATCCCTGCAGTTCCATCCGCATGCTGATGCTCAGTCCCTCCAGCGCAAATTTGGAGGCCGTGTAGGCGCCGCGAAACCGGTAGGGGATGCGGCCGAGGATCGACGAGCACTGGACGATGCGACCCTGTCCGCGCCGGCGCATCAGCGGAATCACCTGCCGCGTCAGCTCGTGCCAGCCGAACAGGTTGGTCTCGAATTGTTCCCGCAATATGTCCGTTGGCAGGTCCTCGACCGCGCCGGGCTGGCCATAGGCGCCATTGTTGAACAGCGCATCGATGCGTCCGCCGGTGCGCGCGGCGACCGTTTCAACCAGCGCCGTGATGGTTGCGGTCTGCGTATAGTCCATGACCAGCGCCTCGATGCCGTCGGTCTCGAGCGGGGCAAGGTCGCTGTCTTTCCGGACGGTCGCAAAGACCCGCCAGCCATCGGCCTTCAGTGCCCGGGCGCAATAGGCGCCGATACCGGTCGAACAGCCGGTAATGATGATGACGCGGTGATCCATCATGCAATGATTCCTGTACAAAGCATTCGTCGTTTCCCATATTCGCGGCGACGATACAATCAACTCACCCACGGTCGCCGACCGGGCACTGCGGAGATGGAATGCAGACGGTTCTTCGTACGCTCTACAAGGTGGTCTACGACGCGATCTTTCACTTCATCGAGGACGACGGCTTTGCGATGGCGAGCCACGTCGCCCTGTCGACGCTTCTTGCTGTCTTTCCCTTTCTCATCTTCGGCACCGCGCTGGCGAGCTTTCTCGGTGCGAGCCAGTTTTCCGGCACGGCCATCCATCTCATCTTCGACACCTGGCCCGAGACCATTGCCAAGCCGCTCGCCGACCAGCTGCTGCAGGTGCTGACGATCCCGCGCGGCGGGCTGCTGACCGTCTCCGTGCTGGCCGCCGCCTATTTCGCCTCGAACGGCGTCGAGGCGCTGCGCATCTCGCTCAATCGCGCCTACCGCGTGCCTGAAACGCGGCCGTGGTATTTCACCCGGCTCGCCAGCCTCGGCTATGTGCTGATTGCGGTGCTGATCTTTGCGGCGATCAGCATCCTGCTGCTGGCCGTGCCTGTGGTGCTCGACTACATCCGGGCCAAGCTGCCCTGGCTTGCCGATACGCTGGATATCGTAGCCAGCTGGCGCATCTACGGCACGCTGTTTGCGCTCACCGCCGGGTTGCTGATCGTCCATCTCTGGTTGCCGGCCGGGCGGCGCAAGGTGCTTGATGTCGTACCGGGCGTACTTCTGACCCTGCTGTCGTGGCTCGCGGGCGCGCTGATCTTTGCCTATTATCTGCAGACCTTCGCCAACTACACCGCCACCTATGCGGGGCTGGCGTCTGTTATGATCGTGCTGGTGTTTCTCTACATGGTCGGTGTGATCTTCATCATCGGTGCCGAGATCAACGCGGCGCTGATGAAATTTCGCGTCCGCCGGATGATTGCGCGCAATTACTACGGGCTGGATGCCGGCAGCCCCTCAAAGCCCGATCCGTCGGCGGATATCCGCCGGTGACAGGCCTTCTTCCCTGAGCGCTGCCAGACCGACGGCACCGAAGCTCTTCGACAGCTTTCGCCCATCGGGATCGGTGATCAGCCGATGATGATGGTAGAGCGGCTGCGGCAGGTCGAGCAGGGCCTGCAGCAGGCGGTGGATGGAGGTCGCGGCGAACAGGTCGAGACCGCGCACCACATGGGTTATCCCCTGCGCGGCATCGTCGACCACGACGGACAAATGGTAGCTGGACGGCGCATCCGACCGCGACAGGACGACATCGCCCCAAACTCCGGGCTCGGCCGCTATCTCGCCGCGCGGGCCGTCGCCGCTTTCCATCCACGACAGCGTCTGCGGGACGACGGCAAGCGCCTTCGTCATGTCCAGCCGCCATGCATGTTTCTCGCCGGCGTCGATCCGGCGGCGTTGTTCGGCGTCACTTCGGTCGCGGTCGTCTGCCGGGTAATGCGGCGCGCCATCGGGATCGCGGGGCCAGGGCCGGCCGGCTTGCTCGGCCTCGCGGACCCTCTGGCGAACCTCGCCGCGCGTCATGAAGGCGGGATAGACAAGGCCGCGCCCGATGAGCGTGGACAGGGCGCCCTGATAGCTGTCGAAATGTTCCGATTGCCGGCGCACCGGACGTTCCCAGTCGAGCCCCAGCCAGTCGAGATCCGAGAGGACTGCGGCTTCCAGCTCCGGCGTGCATCGGGCGAGGTCGATATCCTCGATCCGCAGCAGGAAACGGCCGCCGGCATCCCTCGCCATGTCGTGGTTGAGGATCGCCGACAGCGCGTGGCCGAGATGCAGCGGCCCGTTCGGGCTCGGTGCAAAGCGGAAGGTCGGCTTTTGACGGGGCGGGTCGATCATGCTTTCTTCTGCCACGATTTCCGGGCTTCGGCCAACAGGAGTGAATATCCATGCGTATAATCCGCGACGCCGGCGACATCGCGGAGGGGCTCGAAGCGCTGCTCGAGAGCGACCCGCGCCTGCGCCCGATCGCCGCACTGTGCGGCGCTCTGCCGTTGCGGCTGAGTGAACCCGGTTTTGCCGGACTGGCATATGTCATCGTCTCGCAGGCGGTGTCGCGGGCGAGCGCCGAGGCGATCTGGGAAAGGATGTGCGCGGCCGCAGGCCCACCGCCCGCCGAGGCGTATGTGTCACTGGCGCCCGATGCCTGGCGCGCGTTCGGCCTGTCGCGCGGCAAGGCCGAGACGCTGTCGAGAGTGGCAACAGCGGTGGCGGAGGGCCGGCTCGACCTCATGGATCTCGGTGCGAAAAGCCCGGAAGAGGGGCTTTCCAGGCTGATGGCGGTGAAAGGTATCGGCCCGTGGACGGCGGAGGTCTACCTGATGTTCTGCTGTGGCCATGCCGATCTGTTTCCGTCCGGCGACATCGCGCTGCAGGCAGCAGTCGGCATGGCTTTCGGGATGGAAGCGCGCCCATCGGCGAGGCAAGTGGCTGAGGTGGCGACGGCGTGGGCGCCGTGGCGGTCGGTGGCGGCGCGGCTTTTCTGGGCATTTTACGCGGTTCGCACGGCGCATGTCGCTCTGCCCGTCGGGTGATCGGCCAATGGATGCCAAAAATGCTGCTCTGCACTGAATTTATTGGACTTCACATTCCTGTAACAACAGGCCTAATATGGTGCTGCAGATGAATCGACCGGGAGGATTTCCTTGACGATTGCAGTTTCGCCCCAGGCCTTGCCGGCGCTCGTCCTGAACGCCGACTACCGGCCACTGAGTTATTATCCCTTGTCGTTGTGGTCCTGGCAGGACGCGATCAAGGCCGTCTTCCTAGACCGCGTGAATATCATCGCGGAATACGACCACTCGGTCTCTTCGCCGAGCTTCTCCATGCGCCTGCCCAGCGTCGTTTGCCTGAAGAGCTATGTCCAGCCGTCCCGCAATCCGGCCTTTACGCGCTTCAACGTTTTCCTGCGCGATCGCTTCGAATGCCAGTATTGCGGCGCCCATGACGATCTGACCTTCGACCACGTCATCCCGCGCGCCCATGGTGGCGAAACGACGTGGCAGAATGTCGTTGCCGCCTGCTCGCCCTGCAATCTGCGCAAGGGCAGCAAGCTGCCGAAGCAGGCACAGATGTTCCCGGCGCAGAAGCCGTACCAGCCGACCGTGCAGGACCTGCACAATAACGGCCGGTTGTTTCCGCCGAACTATCTGCACGAAAGCTGGCTCGACTATCTCTACTGGGATACCGAACTGCAGCCCTGACGGCTGCGGTTCGCCTACGCCGCCTTGCGGAAGCCGGCAACGGCGATGGCGGCGAGGATGAGGCTGGCAATGACATTCCAGCCGGCCATGGACAGGCCGAGCACGCGCAGTGCAGCCACCGAGCACGACGGACCATGCACCTTGTTGAGGCTGCCGAGCACGCCACCGCTTGCGGGGGTCGTGGACGAGAAGGCCGGCCCGGTGCAGGAAGACGGCCCTTCCCAGAAGTTCCATTCGACGCCGGCGTGATAGACGCCCATGCCGCCGCCCACCAGCATCATGATGCCGGCCACGGCAAGCAGCCCGCGGGTGAGCCAGGCAGGCATGCCGAACAACGCGCTCA